>NZ_JBSIPX010000004.1:0-379798 GCF_053668055.1 Massilia sp. SYSU DXS3249
GTCGCCGCCTGCGCCGCCCGCCGCACCCGAGCCGCTGGTCGCGTCGCGCGCCGCGCCGCCCGCGCCGCCGTTGCCGGCCGTCGCCGCGCCCGCCATCGCGTTGCCGGTGCTGGCGCTGCCGGTCATGGCGTTGCCGCCGGTCGAGCCGGAAGCGGCCTCGCCGCCCGAGCCGGATGCGCCGGCGCCGCCGTCGCCACGGGCATTGCCGCCCATGCCCATTGCGCCGTTGCCGCCGGTCGCGCCGCCGCCGTTGGCGTTGCCGCCGTTGGTGGCGACGTTACCGATGTTGTGGATCGTGTTGCCCGTGACGGTGCCGGTCAGCGAGCTGGTGGCCGTCGCGTTCGAGGTGTTGAACGAGTTGGCGAAGTTGGAGGTGGCGGTACCGCCGTTGTTGGCGGAAGCCGCGCCCATCGCGCTCGCGGTCGCCGAACCGGTGCTGCGGTTCTGGCCCGAGTTGTCGCGGCTGGACGAATCGTTGTTCTGGTTCGAGTTGTCACGGGTCGACGAATCGTTGTTCATGTTCGAACGGGTGCTCGAATCGTTGTTACGGTTCGAGTTGTCGTCGGTGCGGGTGACGGTGCGGGTAGTGGTCGAGTTGTCGTCCATGCTGGCCGTGCCGCCGTCGTTGGCGTTCACGCCGGGACCGCTCTGGGTCACGGTGGTCGAAGAGTCGGTGGTTGGCTCCGTCGTCTGGGCCTGGGCATTGAGGCCGAAAGCGAGCGACAGGGCGGTTACGAGCAAGGTCTTGTTCATCAAAAATTCCCCTAGGGTGTGTGGTTGAGTTCCGACTGGCAGTCGTACCAGCTAGGCTTCCTAATGCAAGACGGGTGCCAGCCGCGTAGGGAATTACTTAAATCCTTGATCAGCCAGCATAAATTTTTCGTGGAATGTCATAATTTCATTCAGTCATTGTTGTCTGGAATTTAATGAATTCGAGCTGTGCCGAATCTGGAACAGTTGTGTGTCTTTTTGCTGAGTTGGGGGTGGACACTGTGCCGTAGAGTATCTGGCCGTGCGCCTACAGCCGACGTCGGAAACGGCCGCAGGCCGCATGGATACACGTTCTTACACGCCCGATGCGTCTGGTCCGACAAAGTCCAATGTGTGGCTGAGCAGGATGCGACAGGCGTGGTCAGTGGGCGTCCTGGTCGGAGCGCGCTTACAAAAACAATACAAATTTGCTGAATTAGCTGGGCAGTGGCGATATCGGTGACCTGCGGGACTGTCCAGCGCAGGAGCGTATGCATGCCGCGAAACCGGCGTTCCGTAGTGAAAACCTACCTGGAGGGGAGGCGGCAGGTGCAGGCGCGGGATGCGCCTGCGGGAACGTGCAGGAAGATGTTTTAAGGCCGCATGTTGTGCTTGGCCAGCAGCCGGTACATCGTGGTGCGCGACACGCCGAGGTCGCGCGCGGCGCGGCTGACGTTCTGGCCGCTGCGGTCGAGGCAGGTGCGGATGGCCAGGCGCTCCGAACTGCAGCGCGCGTCGTCGAGCACGGCTTCGATCGGCGGCGAAGGCATGACCAGGTCGAGGTCGTCGGGCTCGATCCATTTGCCGTCGGCCATCACGAGCGCGCGCCGCACGCGGTTGATCAGTTCGCGGACGTTGCCGGGCCAGGCATGCGCCGCCAGCGCGCCCAGGGCGCGGCTGCTGAAGCCCTTCAGGCGCGGCGACTTGTCGGCCGAATACAGGTGGAAGAAGTGCTCGGCCAGCTCGACCAGATCCTGGCGCCGTTCGCGCAGCGAGGGCACGGTGACGGGCAGCACGGAGAGCCGGTAATACAGGTCTTCGCGGAAATCGCCGCGGGCGACGGCCTGCTGCAGGTTCACGTGCGAGGCCGAGATCACGCGCACGTCGACGGGAATGGCGCGCGTCGAGCCGAGCCGGGTAATCGTTTTGTCCTGCAAGAAGCGCAGCAGGTTGGCCTGCAAGTCCTTGGGCAGGTCGCCGATCTCGTCGAGGAAGAGGGTGCCGCCGTTGGCCGACTCGATCAGCCCGACCTTGTCGCGCGCCGCTCCCGTGAAGGCGCCGCGTTCGTAGCCGAACAGCTCGGAATGGATCAGGTTGGGGGCGATCGCCCCGCAATTGATGGGCACCATGGGACCGGTGGCGCGCAGCGACTGGCGGTGGATGGCCTGGGCCGTCAGTTCCTTGCCGCTGCCGCTTTCGCCCCAGATCAGCACCGGGGCGTCCACCTTGGCCACGCGCTCGACCTGGCTGCGCAGCCGCTCCATGGCCTCGCAGCTGCCGATCAGCGCCGAGGGCGCCGGCCCGGCCCGCGGCCGTGCGCGCCGCAACTGCGCATGCCCATGGACGTGGCCGAGCGTGTGCACGAGGCGGCGGGTGTCGAGCGGAAGCGTGTGGTAGTCGCACAGGTAGTCGCCGGCCAGGTCGCGCCAGGCCGGGATGCCGAGCGCCTCGCGCCCCGCGATGCCGACCCACTGGACCTCGCTGTGCTCGCGCAGGAAACGCTCGACCTCGAGCGGGGGCCGGGAACCGATCACATGCATCAGCAAGCCGACCAGGTAGATGTCCTGGCGCAGCGCGTGGCGCGCCTCGTCGAAACCCCGGACGACATGGATGTGCCAGTCGGGCATGTCTGCGCGCAGGATTTCGGCTGCGCCGGCGCTGTCGGGTGCAATGCAGAGTAGTCGTTTCGGAACCATCCGTTCTCCCTCGCGTATCCCTTGTTTGTGGCCGGCCCGTCCAGGTAGCCGGTACGCCTGGTTGCCTGCTGGGCTCTCGCTGTGCTGTAACTATGGGTTAAGCATACTGCATTATCAGTGTTGCACGATTGGCCACAAGCCCGTCCGTGGGCCGTTACCAACTCGACAATGCGCGGGGCTTGACCGGCGCGCGAGACTAGTGCATGCCAAGGAGGTCGGCGCGCGGATAGCCCCAGCGCGGCAGCCCCGGCGGGCAGGGCAGGCCGGCCTGGGCGGCGTACGGGAGGCTGGAAAAGTTCGGCGCGCCGGGCAGGCCATAGCGCACGTCGGTGGCCGTCCCGTTCGCCAGAGAAGGCGCACGGGCAAAGCGCAGCCAGGCGTCGACCCGGCAGTCGCCCGAACGCAGGGCGCGCAGGCTGGCGAGCCGTCCGCGCTCTTCCCAGGCCCAGGCCAGGCCCGCCGGGCCCGGCGCGACGCGCACTCCGGCAATCGCCGGCGGACAATGGGCAGGAGGGTTCAGCCCGGGAGCCAGGCTGAGCACTCCGCGGCGGATGCGGTAGCCGCCCGTCCCGTCCTCGCTGACGGCGATCGCACCCCAGCACAGCGGATTGGCGGGGAAGGCCGACAGCGGCAGGTCGAGGATGCGCGCGCCCGGGTCCTCGCGCTGCAGAGCAGCGCGCAGTTCGCCGCGCGCCATGTCGGCCATCGCGCCCTGCAATAGCACGAAGCACGCGACCAGGCCGACCCCGGCAAGCAGGGCCGCCCGTTCGCCGCGCCGGCGCGTCAGTAGCTGCGACAGGAGCCAGATCGCCGCGATGGCGACGAAAGAGCCCCACTGCAAGTGTCCGGTGAACACGAACAGTAGCGGCACGGCCAGCAGCAGGCCGAGCAGGAGACGGCGCCAGCGCGGCGCGGCCACGTGCGCGGCCAGCGGCGTGCCCAACGCCAGCCAGAACACCGGCTCGACGATGAAAACCATGTCGCCGTAGTACCAGCGCGGATCGAAGGGCGCGAACGGGTGGATGCCGTAGACGTTGAGCGCGTCCATGCCCAGGTGCAGCAGCAGCCCGAGGACGGTCGCGGCGGCCACGCCGAGGCGCGCCGTGCCGTCCGCCCGCAGCAGGGCACGCGCCCGCGGCCAGAAGGCCCACAGCGCCGCGAACAGCAGCAGGGCCTGGGGCAGCGCGTACAGCAGCGTATGGGTATGGCCGCGGTGGTGCAGCAGGTAGCCGAGCGGCTCCGGCGCGAGCGGGGTCAGCACCAGGTCGAGGTCGGGGAAATTGCTGGCCAGCGCGCCGCACACCAGCAGCAGGCGCCGCCGCGTGGATGCGCGCGCAGGATCGGGCTCGGCGCGCAGCACGCGATGGGTCAGCTCGCCGAGCGCGAGGCCGACCAGGGAGTGGGTCAAGTTATCCATATTGCAATGGTAGCACCGGCTCGGCGCGTGGCGGACAGAGCGGACACTCACGGTTTTGAACAGTCAAGCTTGATTTCTTGATCCACATCAAGGTTTGCGACGATTCAATCCGCATACACTCGCCGTTTAAATTTGCCGTATGGAAACACAGGAGGCGCAGTGCGTACCAATTTGCCGGTCACCGGTATCGAATACCGGATGCAAGCAGGCCAGTCAATCGTCTCGAAGACCGACACCAAAGGCCGCATCATCTATGTCAACCCGGCCTTCATCGAGGTCAGCGGTTTCAATGAAGACGAACTGCTGGGCAAGGCCCACAACATCGTGCGCCATCCGGACATGCCGCCGGAAGCCTTTGCCGACCTGTGGCGCACGCTGCAATCGGGCCAGCCCTGGACCGGGATGGTCAAGAACCGCCGCAAGAACGGCGATTTCTACTGGGTGGTCGCCAACGTCGTGCCGGTCAAGGAAGACGGGCGCGTGACCGGCTACATGTCGGTGCGCACCGCACCCACGCGCGTCCAGGTCGCCGCCGCCGAGGCGCTGTACCGGGCCTTCCGCGCCGGCGAGCAGGGCGCGCTGGCGATCCGCGGCGGGCGTGCCGTGCGCACCGGCCTGCTCGCGCGCCTGGGCGGCCTGCGCCGGCTGCCGCTGGGCCGCAAACTCGGCCTGGCGATGGGCACCCAGGCCGCGCTGCTGGCCGTGCTCGGCCTGGCCACCGACGGCCCAGCCTGGCGCCTCCTGGCCGCGCTCGGCGTGCTGGCGACCTGCGCCGCCTGGGCCGCCCTGCGGCGTGCGATCCTGGCGCCGCTGCGCGACGCAACCGAGGCCGTGCATGCGCTGGCCGGCGGCGACCTGTCGCACCTGCCCGAGGCGAGCGGCAGCGACGAGTTCGCGCAGCTGCTGCGCGCCCTACGCCAGCTGAACATCAACCTGCAGGCCATCGTCGGCGACGTGCGCAGCAACGTGCGCGCCATCGAAACGAGCACGCGCGCCATCGCCGCCGGCAACCTCGACCTGGCGGGACGCACCGAAGCGCAGGCAGCCAGCCTCGAGCAGACGGCGGCAAGCCTCGGCCAGATCGCCGCCGCGGCCCAGCAGAACACCGACGGGGCCGTGCGCGCTGACGAGCTGGTCGGCGCCGCGGCCAGGGTCGCCGGGCGCGGCGGCCAGGCGGTCGACAGCGTCGGCGCCACCATGGGCCAGATCAGCGCCTCGGCCACGCGCATCGTCGACATCATCGGCCTGATCGACGGCATCGCCTTCCAGACCAACATCCTGGCGCTTAACGCCGCCGTCGAGGCCGCGCGCGCGGGCGAGCAGGGCCGCGGCTTCGCGGTCGTCGCCGGCGAAGTGCGCAGCCTGGCCCAGCGCTCGGCCGGGGCGGCCAAGGAAATCAAGCAGCTGATCGAGGAATCGGTGCGCCAGGTGGGCGCGGGCGACGCGCTGGTGGGCGAAGCGGGCCAGACCATGCAGCAGGTGGTCGGTTCGGTGCAGGGCGCGGCGGCCATCATGCACGAGATCACGCTGGCCAGCCGCGAGCAGGGCAGCGGCATCGCCCAGGTGAACGCGGCGATGGAAGAACTCGACGCGATCACGCGCCGCAACGCGCTGCTGGTCGAGGAATCCGCGGCGGACTCGCGCAGCGTGGCGGAACAGGCGGCGCATTTGGCGCAGGCGCTGGCGGTGTTCAAGTTCGGCGGCCGCGACCCGGCGGACGAGGCTGGTGCTCCAGCCCAGCTGGGCCGATTTTGATCCAAATCAAGGATTTTGCACACCTGCATCAATAGACTCCTTTCATCCAAGCCGGACCGCAGCCCGCGGTCTGCGCCTCGCAGCCCGATAGAGCAGGAGTTCCAGATGCATCTTCAAGCAGTTTCCTTCCAGGCCGGCCGCGCGGCGCCGATCCCCTTCACGAGCGGCGTCGACTTCGATGGCGACCTGCTCCAGCGCCTCGGCAAGAATGGCCCGCGCTACACCTCCTACCCGACCGCCGACCGCTTCCAGGACAGCTACGGCTACCGCGACTACCTGCATGCGGTCGCCTCGGTACGCACCCGCGGCGCCCCGCGCCCGCTCTCGCTCTACCTGCACATCCCGTTCTGCGACACCGTCTGCTACTACTGCGCCTGCAACAAGATCGTCACCAAAAACCGCGACAAGGCCGCCACCTACCTGAACTACCTGAAGCGAGAAATCGCGATGCAGGGCGCGCTTTTCGCCGGCTGCAACGAGGTCGAGCAGCTGCATTTCGGCGGCGGCACCCCGACCTATCTCTCCAGCGAACAGATGGACGAGCTGATGGCCCACCTGCGCCGCCACTTCGCCTTTGCGCCCGACGAGGTGGGCGAGTATTCGATCGAGGTCGACCCGCGCACGGTCTCCACCGAACGCGTGCACGAGCTGCGCCGCCAGGGCTTCAACCGCATCAGCCTCGGCGTGCAGGACTTCGACCCCGAGGTGCAGAAGGCGGTCAACCGCGTCCAGCCCGAGGAAGAAACGCGCGCGGTGATTGCCGCCGCCCGCGCGGCCGGCTTCCGCTCGGTCAGCATCGACCTGATCTACGGCCTGCCGAAGCAGAGCCTGGCGACCATGGAAACGACGCTGGCCAAGGTGATCGACGCCAGTCCCGACCGCATCTCGGTCTACCACTACGCCCACCTGCCGCACTTGTTCAAGCCGCAGCGCCGCATCCTCGACGCCGACATGCCCGCCAGCGGCGAAAAGCTCGCCATGCTGGCTCTGTGCATCGAACGCCTGACGGGCGCCGGCTACGTCTACATCGGCATGGACCACTTCGCCAAGCCCGGCGACGACCTGGCCGTGGCCCAGCGCCAGGGCCGCCTGCACCGCAATTTCCAGGGCTATTCGACCCACGCCGACAGCGATCTGGTGTCCTGCGGCGTCTCGGCCATCGGCGCGGTCGGTGCCACCTACAGCCAGAATGCGAAAACGCTGGAAGCCTACTACGAAGCGCTCGACAACAACGAGCTGCCGGTCGTGCGCGGCGTGGCGCTCGGCATGGACGACCTGCTGCGCCGCGCCATCATCCAGAAGCTGATGTGCCAGTTCGAGCTGTCGATCCCGGCCATCGAGCAGGCCTTTCCGATCGTGTTCGCCGACTACTTCGCGCCCGAACTGGCGGTGCTGCGCGTCCTCGAAGCGGACGGCCTCGTGACCCTGGACGGCGACTGGATCACGGTGACGATGCGCGGACGCCTCCTGATCCGCAACGTCTGCATGGTGTTCGACCGCTACCTCGGCCCGCCGGCGACGGTCTCGCTGTCCGTGCCGCGCTACTCGCGCACCCTCTGACATGAACGTGCACCTGTTCCCGGTCTTCCTGGTGGGCCTGCTCGGCAGCGTCCACTGCGCCGGCATGTGCGGCGGGATCGTCGGAGCGCTGTCGCTGGCGCCGCCGCGCGTGCGGCCAGGGGCGGCCGTCATCGCGCTGCGTCCGGTGGACGCGGGCCAGCCTTTGGTACGAACCGCCGCCTACAACACGGGCCGCATCGCCAGCTATGCCACAGCGGGCGCGCTCGCCGGCGGCATCGGCGGCGGAGCGGTCTCGCTGGCCGCGTTGCCCGGCCTCCAGGCCGGCGCATACTGGCTGGCGAACGCGATGCTGGTGGCGCTCGGCCTCTACCTGATGGACGCCTGGCGCGGCATCGCCCGCATCGAGGGAGCCGGGCAACTGCTGTGGCGCCGGGTGGCGCCGGCCCTGCGCCGGGTCGGCCCGCCCGACACGGCGGGCAGGATGTTCGTCGCCGGCGCCCTGTGGGGCTGGCTGCCCTGCGCCATGGTCTACAGCGTGCTGGTGACCGCCATGCTGAGCGGCTCGGCTGCCTCGGGTGCCGCCGTCATGGCCGCCTTCGGGCTGGGCACGCTGCCGATGATGCTGGCGCTCGGCCTGGCCGGCGCCCGCCTGCGCGGCTGGCTGGGACTGCGCGCGGTGCGCCTGGCCTGCGGCGCCCTGGTGCTCGCCTTCGGCCTGCTCGGCCTGGCGCGCGCGGCCGGCGGCCTGCCGGCCAGCTGGCTGGCCGCGGTCTGCATCGCTCCGGGAGCGCACCCGTGAACGCGGTCGTCGACCAGCTTGCAGGCTGCTTCCACTGCGGCCTGCCTTTGCCGGACGGGCCGCGCTGGCACGCCCGCGTCCAGGGCGTCGAACAGGACATGTGCTGTCCCGGCTGCGCTGCGGCCGCGCAGGCCATCGTCGATGCCGGCTGCGACGACTACTACGCGACCCGCACCGGTTTCAGTGCCCACGTCGACGCGTCGGAAGCGCCCGAGCTGGCGCTGTTCGACGCGGACGGGAATCCGGGGGAGGGCAGCTTCACGGTCGAGGGCATCCGCTGCGCCGCCTGCGTCTGGCTGATCGAGCGCCGCGTCCAGGCCGTGCCCGGGGTGATCGAGGCCAGCCTGAACGTCAGCGCGGCGCGCCTGCAGGTAACCTGGGATCCGGCCGCCTGCACGGTCAGCGCCATCCTGCGCGCCCTGCACGCCATCGGCTACACCGGCTATCCCTACGATGCGAAACGCCATGGCGAGCAGCTGGCGCGCGAGCGGCGCACGCTGTTCCGTCAACTGTTCGTCGCCGGCCTGTCGATGATGCAGGTGATGATGTACGCGGTGCCGGTCTACCTCGCCGACGACGGCACGATGGATGCCGACATGACGGCCCTGATGGGCTGGGCATCGATGCTGCTGACGCTGCCGGCCGTGCTGTACTCGGCCCGGCCCTTCTTCCTCGGGGCCTGGCGCGACCTGCGCCGCGGCCTGCCCGGCATGGATGTGCCGGTGGCGCTCGGCATCGGCGCCGCCTTTGCCGGCAGCACCGCCGCGCTGCTGCAAGGCGGGACCGGCCTGTACTTCGATTCCGTCACGATGTTCGTCTTCCTGCTGCTGGCCAGCCGCTACCTGGAACTCGGCGCACGCCGGCGCGCGGCGGCAGCCCTGGAAGCGCTGCAGGAAGGACTACCTGCTTCCGCCCAGCGCCTGCCGCGCTGGCCCTTCGAGCGCACGCCCGAGCTGGTGCTGGCAAGCGCGCTGCGTCCCGGCGACCTGGTGCTGGTCGCGCCGGGCCAGGCGGCGCCGGCCGACGGCGCCATCGTCGAGGGCGAGACCGAGGCCGACCTGGCGCTGCTCACCGGCGAGAGCCGCGCGAAGCACATGGGGCCTGGGGACGTGCTGCCGGGCGGGGCGGTCAACGTGGCGCAGCCGGTCGTGCTGCGCGTCCATGCCGCGGCAGGGGACAGCACGCTGGCGCTGCTGGTGCGCCTGGCGGGCAAGGCCGGGCAGGGCAAGCCGGCGATCGCGCTCTGGGCCGACCGGGTCGCGGCCTGGTCGGTCGCGGCGCTGCTGGTGCTGACGGTGCTGGTGTTCGTCGGCTGGCAGCTGGTCGACCCGGCGCGCGCCTGGCCGGCCGCGATCGCGGTGCTGGTCGTCACCTGCCCCTGCGCGCTGTCGCTGGCCACGCCCACGGCCCTGGCTGCGGCCACGGGCAGCCTGCTGCGGCGCGGCGTGCTGGCGGTCAGCCCGCACACCCTGGAAACCTTCGAGCGCGCCACCCACGTCGTGTTCGACAAGACCGGCACGCTGACCCTGGGCCGGCCGCGCCTGGTGGCGACCCGTCTGTTCGATGCGCCGGACGAGCGTTGGGCGCTGCGTATCGCGGCCGGGCTGGAAGCGGGCAACGCCCATCCGCTGGCCGCCGCCCTGCGCGCCGCGGCGCCGCCCGCCGCCTGCGCCGATGAGGTCTCGTCCGTGCCGGGGCAGGGCGTCGAAGGCAGCGTCGACGGCGTGCGCTACCGGCTCGGGAATGCGGCCTTCGTGGGGGTTGTCGCCGGGCCGCAGCCGCATGAGACTGGAGACGAGCATGAAGCCAGCGTCGTCTGGCTTGGGTGCCCCGGCCGCTGGCTGGCGCGCTTCGACATCGCCGACGCGTTGCGCCTGGAGGCGCCCGGGGTGGTGCGCGCCCTGGAAGCGGCCGGTAAAACCGTCATCCTGCTCAGCGGCGACAGCCCGCAGGCCACGGCCGCGCTGGCCGCGAGGGCCGGCATCGCCCAGGCGGCCGGTGGCCAGCTGCCCGCCGACAAGCTCGACTTCGTGCGGCACCTGCAGGCGGGAGGAGCGGTGGTGGCGATGGTGGGGGACGGCATCAACGACGCGGCCGTGCTGCGCGGCGCCGACGTCTCGTTTGCCATGGGCAGCGGCGCGGCGCTGGCCCAGCTGCATGCGGACGGCGTGCTGCTCGGGGACAGCCTGGCGCCGCTGCTGGACGCCGCCGTGACCGCGCGCCGCAGCCTGCGCGTGATCCGCCAGAACCTGGCCTGGGCCAGCGCCTACAACCTGCTCGCCATTCCCGCAGCGGCGGCCGGGCTGCTCAACCCCTGGCTGTCGAGCATCGGGATGGCGGCCAGCTCGGCCATCGTCGTGCTCAACGCGCTGCGCTTGAGGAAATAAGCATGGAAGCCCTCTACCTCCTGATCCCGCTGAGCCTGGTGCTGGTGGCGCTGGCCGTCTGGATCTTCTTCGGCGCCGCCGACAGCGGGCAGTTCGAGGACCTCGAAGGCCCGGCGCTGCGCGTGCTGCGCGACGACGACAGCGCAGGTCCTTGACACCTTACATCGTCGGCCCGCGCCCGCCGCCGTTTTCCTGCTCGATCCGTTCCTGGCAGGCGATGCAGGTCTGCGCCGTCGGCGTGGCGCGCAGGCGCTCTTCCGGGATGTCGCAGCCGCAGGAAACGCAGATGCCGTAGCCGCCCGACTCGAGGCGGCCGAGGGCGGCGTCGATCTCGTGCAGCAAGGCGGTTTCGTGGTCGGCGAAACGGTGTTCGTCGTGCGCGGTCGCCTCGGCTTCCGGCGAGTCGTCGCCCGTTTCCATATGGGCGGACGGCGCGATCTGCGGCGGGTCGCCGGCATCGGAACTGGTACGGGCGCGGATGGTGGCGAGGGTGGCTTCGCGGCTTTGCTGCAGTTGCTTGGCGACTTCGTCGTGCAGGGATTGCGAGATAGGCGGCATACGATTTTCCTGTCAATGAATGGGAACATAGACCGTAGAGTAGGCGCGGCCAGCGTAGGCACTCCGTGCCCATGCGTTACGTGTTCATCCGAGAGCCAGTAGCCGCGACGAATCGCTCCGCGGCGCGTCGATTGACTGCGGCGCTAACTTGATGCATTTGGATCCGCTAACACGACGCATCCTTCCGCGTGGGCACGTCGTTGAGGCCCCCGGCCTCAACTACCCCACCCTACGGGCCTATCCGAGGTGAAACTGAACATTTTGATTCACATCAAGGATTTTTAAGGTCCAGAAAACTACTCTCCTGCTGTCAATCAAGGGAATCCTTAAAGGAGAGTATTGTGGAAGGCAGTCTAAACTATAACTACAAGATCGTGCGCCAGTTTGCCATCGCGACGGTCGTGTGGGGCGTCATCGGCATGGCCGCCGGCGTCTTCATCGCAGCCCAGCTGGCCTGGCCTGCGCTCAACTTCGACATCGCATGGCTGTCCTACGGGCGCCTGCGTCCGCTGCACACGAATGCCGTCATCTTCGCCTTCGGCATCTGCGGCCTGTTCGCCACGTCCTATTACGTCGTGCAGCGCACCTGCCAGGTGCGCCTGTTCTCGGACCGGCTCGCCGCCTTCACCTTCTGGGGTTGGCAGGCCGTGCTGGTGGCGGCCGCCATCACGCTGCCGATGGGCTTCACGCGCGGCAAGGAATACGCCGAACTCGAGTGGCCGATCGCGCTCCTGATCACGGTGGTCTGGGTCGCCTACGCGGTCGTCTTCTTCGGCACCATCGTCAAGCGCAAGGTGCAGCACATCTACGTCGCCAACTGGTTCTTCGGCGGCTACATCATCGCGGTCGCCGTGCTGCACGTCGTGAACGGCGCGGTGGTGCCGGTCTCCGCATTCAAGTCGTATTCGGTATATGCGGGCGTGCAGGACGCGATGATCCAGTGGTGGTACGGCCATAACGCGGTCGGCTTCATCCTCACCGCCGGCTACCTCGGCATGGTCTATTACTTCATCCCGAAACAGGCCGAGCGCCCGGTGTATTCGTACCGGCTCTCCATCGTCCACTTCTGGGCGCTGATCTTCACCTACATGTGGGCCGGCCCGCACCACCTGCACTACACCGCGCTGCCCGACTGGACCCAGTCGCTGGGCATGGTGTTCTCGCTGATCCTGCTGGCGCCTTCCTGGGGCGGCATGATCAACGGCGTCATGACGCTCTCGGGCGCCTGGCACAAGCTGCGCTCGGACCCGATCCTGAAGTTCCTGATCGTCTCGCTCTCGTTCTACGGCATGGCCACCTTCGAGGGCCCGATGATGTCGATCAAGACCATCAACTCGCTGTCCCACTACACCGACTGGACCGTCGCCCACGTGCACGCCGGGGCGCTGGGCTGGGTCGGCTTCATCACCATGGGCTCGATCTACTACCTGATCCCGCGCCTGGCCGGCAAGAAGCAGATGTGGAGCCTGTCGCTGGTCGAAGCGCACTTCTGGGTCGCCACCATCGGCATCGTGCTGTACATCGCCTCGATGTGGATCGCCGGCGTGATGCAGGGCCTGATGTGGCGCGCGGTGAATCCGGACGGCACGCTCACCTATACCTTCGCCGAAAGCGTGAAGGCCACCTATCCCTACTACGTGATCCGCTTCACGGGCGGGTTGCTCTACCTGTCGGGCATGGCGCTGATGGCCTTCAACACCTGGAAGACGCTGGCCGGCACCGTGAATGTCGACGCGCCGATCCCGCAGCCGAATCGGCCACACCCGGCGCATGACGAAGCCTGCGCCGTCGAATCCCGCGTGCCGACGCACGCCTGAGCAAGAGAGCCATCGAACATGAAAAACTTCACCCATGAATGGATCGAGAAGAACCCCTGGCTGCTGATCGGCCTGGTCCTGCTCGTGATCTCCTTTGGCGGCCTGGTCGAGATCGTGCCGCTGTTCTTCCAGAAGTCCACCACCGAACCTGTGGCCGGCCTGAAGCCTTACTCGCCGCTGCGCCTGGCGGGCCGCGACATCTACATCCGCGAGGGCTGCTACAACTGCCACTCGCAGATGATCCGCCCGCTGCGCGCCGAGACCGAGCGCTACGGCCACTACTCGGTGGCCGGCGAATTCGTCTACGACCATCCCTTCCAGTGGGGCAGCAAGCGCACCGGTCCCGACCTGGCCCGGGTCGGCGGCCGCTACAGCGACGAATGGCACCGCAGCCACCTCGACAATCCGCGCGACCTGGTGCCGGAGTCGAACATGCCCGGCTATCCGTGGCTGGCCACCACCAAGCTGAAACCGGCCGAGATCGTGCCGAAGATGCGCGCCATGCAGCTGCTGTCCGTGCCCTATACCGAAGACGAGATCAACAACGCGCCGGCCGAACTGGCGGGCAAGAGCGAGCAGGACGCGCTGATCGCCTACCTGCAGGGTCTCGGGACCCAGATCAAGACAAGAAATTAAAGAGGAACCGACATGTCGATCGAACTCATTTTTGACCGCGCCAGCAGCGTGATGACCGTGCTGTCGTTTGCCACCTTCATGGGCATCCTGCTCTGGACCTTCCTCCTGCGCAGGAGCGCCGATTTCGACCGCGCGGCGGCGCTGCCGTTCGCGGACGAGGAGAGTGAGCATGGCTGATTTCACCAGCAGCTTCTGGGACTGGTACATCGTCCTGATCACCGTGGCCTCGATCGCCGGCTGCGCCATCCTGCTGTGGTCGCAGTCCAGGTACCGGGTCAAGCTCGGCGCCGACGGCCAGCCGCAGAAAACCACGGGCCACGTCTGGGACGAGGACCTGACCGAACTGAACACGCCGATGCCGCGCTGGTGGATGGTGCTGTTCTACCTGACGATCCTGTTCGCGGTCGGCTACCTGGTGCTGTATCCCGGCCTTGGCGCCTACGCCGGCAAACTGGGCTGGAACTCCACCGGCGAATACAAGGCCGAACTCAAGAAGGCCGAGCAGGACTTCGGCCCGCTGTTCGCGCGCTATGCCGGCCAGGACATCCAGGCGGTGGCCGCCGACCCGCAGGCGCGCGCCATCGGCGAGCGCATGTTCATGAACTACTGCGCCCAGTGCCACGGTTCCGACGCGCGCGGCAACAAGGGCTACCCGAATCTGACCGACAAGGACTGGCTGCACGGCGGCGAGCCGGCCACGATCAAGCAGACCATCATGGCTGGCCGGGTCGGCATGATGCCGCCGATGGGCGCCGCGCTGGGCTCGGACAAGGACGTGGAGGCGGTCGCCCACTACGTGCGCAGCCTGTCGGGCGTGACCGCCGACCCGATCAAGGTCGTCTTCGGCAAGCCGAAATTCGCCGCCTGCGTGGCCTGCCACGGCGCCGCCGGCACCGGCAACCCCGCGCTGGGCGCGCCCAACCTGGCCGACAAGACCTGGCTCTACGGCGGCAGCGCCGAGACCATCATGGAAACCGTCCGCAAGGGCCGCACCAACACCATGCCCGCCTTCGGCGAGTTCCTCGGCGACGCCAAGGTGCACGTGCTGGCGGCCTATGTCTGGAGCCTGTCGAACCCTGTGGACGTGAAGGTAGCCAAAAAATGAATGCGCCAAAGGAGGCGGTCATCAGGATGTACGCCGCGCGCGAGGAGATTTACCCGCGCGAGGCCAAGGGCCGCTATGCGACGCTGCGCTGGGCCTGCGTCTGGCTCACCCAGCTGCTGTTCTACGGCCTGCCCTGGATAGGCTACAACGGTCGCCAGGCGGTGCTGTTCGACCTCGGCGCGCGCAAGTTCCACCTGTTCGGCCTCGTGCTCTGGCCCCAGGATTTCATCTATTTCGCGGGCCTCCTGATCATCTGCGCCTACGGCCTGTTCCTGGTCACGACGGTGGCCGGCCGGGTCTGGTGCGGCTTTGCCTGTCCGCAGACGGTGTACACCGAGCTGTTCCTGTGGATCGAGCGCAGGATCGAAGGCGCGCGCAGCGCCCGCATCCGCCTCGACCGCCAGCCCTGGAATGCAGAGAAGATCGCCAAGAAGACCGCCAAGCACGCGGCCTGGCTGGCGGTCGCCCTGTGGACGGGCTTTACTTTTGTGGGCTACTTCACGCCGGTGCGTTCCCTGGCGGCGGAAGTGCTGGCCTGGCAGCTGGGGCCCTGGGAAGCTTTCTGGGTGCTGTTCTACGGCTTCGCCACCTATGGCAACGCCGGCTGGATGCGCGAGCAGGTCTGCAAGTACATGTGCCCGTATGCGCGCTTCCAGAGCGCCATGTTCGACAAGGACACGCTGATCGTGACCTACGACCGGGCGCGCGGCGAGCCGCGGTCGCCCAGCGGCCGCCTGCCGGGCGGGCAGGGGGCGGGGGACTGCATCGACTGCACCCTGTGCGTGCAGGTCTGCCCGACCGGGATCGACATCCGGCGCGGCCTGCAGTACGAATGCATCGGCTGCGCCGCCTGCATCGACGCCTGCAACGGCGTGATGGACAAGGTGGAGCGGCCGCGTGGCCTGATCCGCTACGCCACCGAGCAGGCGCTGGCGAAGGGCTGGGGCAGCGAGCAAGTCAGGCGCCGCCTGCTGCGTCCGCGCGTGCTGGGCTATGCGGCGGTGCTGGCGCTGATGGTGGCGGCGATGACGGCCTCGCTCGCGCTGCGGGTGCCGCTCAAGGTCGACGTCATCCGCGACCGCGGCTCGATGGGGCGCGAGGTCGAGGACGGCCGCATCGAGAACGTCTACCGGCTGCAGCTGATGAACACCAGCGAGCAGGCGCGCAGTTACCGCCTGGGCGTGGCGGGCTTGCCGGGCGCCGCGATCGCCGACAGCGAGGTGGTCGAGGTCGACGCCGCCAGCACGCGTGCGGTGCCGGTGCGGGTGCGCGCGGATGCCGGCGGCGCGTCGGGCTCGCACCGGATCGCATTCACCATCACCGCGCTCGACGACCCGGCGGTCGCCGTGCGCGAGGAGGCGGCCTTCATCGTGCCGCGCTGAGAGGGATATATCATGCAAACCGCTTTACCCGTTTTCCCGCAGGCGCCGGTCAGGCCCTGGTACCGCCATCGCTGGCCCTGGTTCATCATGCTCGGCCCGGCCGCCGTGATGCTGGCGACCGCCGTCACCGTCTGGTTCGCGCTGCGCCAGCCCGACGCCATGGTCGTGGACGACTATTACAAGCAGGGCAAGGCGATCAACCAGGACTTGCGGCGCGACCGCGTGGCGACTGGTCTGCAGCTCGCCTTTAGGGCGCGCTACAATGCGCGGGCCGGGCGCCTGGAAGGGCGGCTCGCCAGCTTCGGCCGGCCGCTGGCGGCGCCGATCCGCATCCACCTGGCGCATCCGACCCTGCCTGCGAAAGACCTGGTGCTCGCGGCGCGCCCTGGCCCGGATGGTGCTTTCGCGATTCCCCTGCCGCGGCTGGAAATGACGCACTGGCAGGTGGTGATCGAAGGGGAGGGGCGCGAATGGCGCCTGGCGCGGCGCTGGAATCCGGCTGCGGGCGGATTGGAAATCGTCGCCGACCCGACACCCCAGGCAGGGCCGCGCACGCGACTGTAAAGACTGTTCCTCCCAACTCTTCCATGTTAGATTTCCAGCGCGGCAATTTGCCGGACTACTAATTAGAAGAGACACCATGCCTGCTCAGTTCCAATGCGCCTTGCGCGTCGCCCTTGCTTCCCTGTTCGTTCCCATCGCGCTGGCCGCCGCGCTGCCCTCGGCGGCGCTGGCCGCACCCGCCGCAACGGCTGCCACTGCTCCCGCCGTCAAGCCGAACGCCGCCTTCGATGCCTGGGCCGACAAGTTCGCCAACGACTGGGTGCGCCGCAACCCGCAGTTCGCCACCTCGACCCAGTACTTCGGCGGCGCCGAGCAGGAACGTTTGGACCGCGAGTTGACGCCGCAGACGCCGGCCCAGCGCAAGCAGGCCATCGCGCTGGCGAAGCAGGGCCTCGCGCGCCTCGACAAATTCCTGGCCGGTCCGCTGAGCGAGACCCAGCGCATCTCGGCCATGGTGATGCGCTGGTCGCTCTCGAACACGGTCGCCAACGAGCCCTTCGAGGACCACAACTTCGTGTTCTCGCAGTTCAGCGGCGTGCAGGTCAGCCTGGTGAACTTCCTGACCCAGACCCACCCGATGCGCCGCGCGGCCGACGTCGACAGCTACCTGGCCCGCCTGGACCAGGTAGCCGCCCGCATGGACGAGGCGCTGGCGCGCGGCCGTTCCGCCGCCGAACGCAAGCTGATCCCGCCGCGCTTCATCCTCGAGCGCGCCCAGTTCCAGGTCGACACCTTCCTCAAGCCGGCCGCGCCGCAGAACGTGCTGGTGACCTCGCTCGAGCAGCGCACGGCAGAGTTGAAGGACCTGACGCCCGCGGCGCGTACGGCGGCGATCGCGCGCGCGACGAAAATCGTCGAGGACAAGATCCGCCCGGCCTACACCCGCGTGCAAGCCTTCATGGCCGAGCTGCATCCGAAGACCACCGACACGGCCGGCATCTCGCGCCTGCCCGACGGCGCCAAAGCCTATGCCCGCGCGCTCGCCAACTACACCAGCACCACGCTCGGCGCCGAGGAGATCCATGCGATCGGCCTGCGCGAAGTGGCGCGCATCGAAGGCGAGATGGACAAGCACCTGCGCTCGCTCGGCTTCAACGAGGGCAGCATCGAGGCGCGCATGAAGGCGCTCGACGCCACCTTCCAGCCGAAGGTGAAGGATGGAGAGGACCCGCGCCCGGCCATCCTGGCCAAGTACGTCGAGATGGTGAAGGACGCCGAGCGGCGCAGCGCCAGCCTGTTCAACCTGAAGCCGCGAGCCCCGGTCGTCGTGCTGCGCGAGCCGCCGCTGACCGAGGCCTCGGCCGCCGCCCACTACTCGCTGCCGGCGCCGGACGGCAGCCGCCCGGGCGTGTTCTGGGTGCCGATGCGCGGTCCGACCTTCGACATGATCCGCATGCGCAGCCTGTCCTACCACGAGGCGGTACCCGGCCACCACTTCCAGCTGGCGATCCAGCAGGAATTGACCGGCATCCCGAAATACCGCAGCCAGCGCATCTTCAGCGGCGGCAGCGCGCACAGCGAAGGCTGGGCGCTGTACACCGAACGCCTGGCGGTGGAGCAGGGCTGGTACGGGGACGAAAAGACCGGCGACGTGCCGGGCCTCCTGGGCGCGCTCGGGTCGGAACTGTTCCGCGCACGCCGCCTGGTGGTCGACACCGGCCTGCACATGAAGGGCTGGACGCGCCAGCAGGCGGTCGACTACGGCATCAACGTGCAGGAAGTGGACCGCTACGTCGCCTGGCCGGGCCAGGCCACGGCCTACATGATCGGCATGCTGCGCATCCTGGAGCTGCGCGAGAAGGCCAAGGCCGAACTCGGCCCGAAATTCTCGCTGCCGGCCTTCCACGACATGGTCCTCGGCGCCGGTTCCGTGCCGCTCGACGTGCTGGGCCAGCTGGTCGACGGCTGGATCGCGAAGGAGAAGGCGAAGGCCTGAACCGACCGGTAGGGTGGGCACTTGTGCCCACGCGGTACGTACTCTGCGTCCAGGCGACCATGCCGCGGACGCGCAGGCAGCGCGTCCATGCACGTGATGAAACCGCGTGGGCTCGAGAGCCCACCCTACGTCCGCCGCACGATAGAATGGATTCCCGACCACCTCTTTCCGAAGGAGTGCGCTATGGAAACCCAGGAACTCTACCGCGGCCGCCTGATCGACCACATCCAGCTCGTGGTGCGCAACCTCCCTGCGTCGCGCAGGTTTTATACGGCAGTATTCGAAGCGCTGGGCGTGCCGCTGGCGGCTAGCGGCGAGGATTATTTCTGGGCCGACGAACTGTTCGTCTCGACCGCCGACAGCGAGGCCGCGCAGGGCATGCTGACCGGGCGCCACCACCTGGCCTTCCAGGCGGGCAGCCGCGAGATGGTCGATGCTTTCCACAAGGCAGCACTGGCCGCGGGCGGCAAGGACAACGGCGGCCCCGGGGAACGCGCCTACCACCCCGGCTATTACGCTGCCTTCGCGCTCGATCCGGACGGCAACAACATCGAAGCCGTTTACCACGGCGAGGCGCAGCGCAGCGCCCCGGCGGTGCGGGTTACTTTTTAATCCGGAGGGGAGCGCCTAAGAAAACCTCCAGGGCAAGGCGCATCGTCGAAGACAGTACCAGGGTACGGCGAGACGATGCAACGCAGCCATGGAGGTTTTATTAGGCACTCAGCTCATCGGGCTGCACTGGTCGGTGCCGGCCGCAATCGCCTTCAGCTTGGCCGGCTCGAGCAGGCGCACCTCGCGCTTGTCGACTTCGATCCAGCCCTGTTTCTTGAAGCGCGACAGGAGCCGGCTCACGCTCTCGATCGTCAGGCCCAGGTAGTTGCCGATGTCCTCGCGCGACATGCGCAGCCCGAAGCTGGTCGAGGAGTAGCCGCGCGCCGCATAACGTGCGGACAGGTTCACCAGGAACACTGCAAAGCGCTGCTCGGCGCGCATATTGCCCAACAGAAGCATCACGTTCTGCTCGCGCGTGATCTCCTGGCTCATGATCCGGTGAAAATGGCGGAGCAGGGCGGGCACCTGGCCGAACAGGTCTTCCAGGCGTGCGAACGGAATTTCGCAGACTTCGCTGTCTTCCAGCGCCACCGCGTCGCAGTGGTGGCGGTCGCCGCTGATCGCGTCCATGCCGAGCAGCTCGCCGGCCATCTGAAAGCCGGTGATCTGCTGCTCGCCGGCGGCATTGACCTGGTAGGTCTTGAAATGGCCGTAGCGGATCGCGTACAGGCTGCGGAAGGGCTCGCCCATGGCGTACAGGCGCTCGTCGCGCGCGAGGCGGCGGCGGCGGCCGATGATCTGGTCGAGCCGGTTGATGTCGGCGTCGTCGAGCCCCATCGGCAGGCAGAGCTGGTGCATGCTGCAGGCGCTGCAGCTGGCCTTGATCGCGCCGAGACTGATCGGCGCCGTCGCGGGAAGTGGGATGCCTTGGGTCATGTTAGGACGAAGAAACGAGGTAAAAACGTGGCCGGTCCATTATAGACCGCTGAGCCGTCCCCATTCCCGGTTTTTCCGGACAAGGCCGTCCACATGCGCGCTTGCGATGTAAGTACGCAACGGCTCCCTACGCTTCGCACCGCCTTTCGCGAGCATGGACAGCTTGCCAACTGTGCGCACCTTTACCCATGCTAGATTCTCGACAGTTCATCCTCGGGAGTGCTCATGTTCGGCTTATCGGCGTTGGACCTGGCCCGCATCCAGTTCGCGTTCACGATGTCCTTCCACATCCTGTTCCCGGCGGTCACCATCGGCCTGGCAAGCTACCTCGCCGTCCTCGAATTGTCCTGGCTGCGCACCAAGCGCGCGGTGTATGTCGACCTCTACCATTTCTGGCTGAAGATCTTCGCCGTCATGTTCGGCATGGGCGTGGTGTCGGGCATCGTGATGGCCTACCAGATCGGCACCAACTGGGGCGCCATGTCCGAGTTCGCCGGTTCGATCATGGGCCCGGTGCTGGCCTACGAAGTGCTGACCGCCTTCTTCCTGGAGGCGGGCTTCCTCGGCGTAATGCTGTTCGGCTGGACCCGGGTCGGCCCGCACCTGCATTTCGTCGCCACCTGCATGGTCGCGGTCGGCACCCTGATTTCCGCCACCTGGATCCTGGCCGCCAACAGCTGGATGCAGACCCCACAGGGCTATGCCATCGAGGGCGGGCGCATGGTGCCGGCCGACTGGCTGGCGATCGTCTTCAATCCCTCGTTTCCCTACCGCCTGCTGCACATGGTGGCGGCGGCCTACCTCACCACGGCGCTGATCGTCGGCGCGGTCGGGGCCTGGCAACTGCTCAAGGGCAGGGACAACCCGGCGGTGCGCAAGATGCTGTCGATGGCGATGTGGATGATCCTGCTCGCGGCGCCCGTCCAGGCGGTCATCGGCGACTTCCACGGCCTCAACACGCTCGAGCACCAGCCCGCCAAGCTGGCGGCGATGGAAGGACACTGGCAGAACGAGCCCGGCGAGGCGGTGCCGCTGCTGCTGTTCGGGATTCCCGACATGGAGGCCGAGCAGACGCGCTACGCGGTCGGCATCCCGCACCTGGGCAGCCTGATCCTGACCCATACCTGGTCCGGGCAGATTGCCGGCCTGAAGGAATTCGCCCCCGCCGACCGGCCGAACTCCCTGATCGTGTTCTGGAGCTTCCGCCTGATGGTCGGACTGGGCCTGCTGATGATCGCCCTCGGCGCCTGGAGCCTGCTGCTCAGGCGGCGCGGGCGGATCTTCACCAGCCGCGCTTTCCTGCGCGGTGCCTTGTGGATGGGGCCGGCCGGGCTGGTGGCCATCCTCGCCGGCTGGGTCACCACCGAAGTGGGGCGCCAGCCCTGGGTCGTGTACGGCGTGCTGAGGACGGCGGACGCCGTCTCGCCGCACGGCGCCGGGACGCTCGCGCTCACGCTGGCCCTGTTCGTGGTCGCCTACCTCTTCGTGTTCGGCGCCGGCACCGCCTACGTGCTGCGCATGATGCGCAAGGGCCCCCAGGCCTTCGAGCTGCACCGGGCGACCGAGGGCGGGCCGGGCGAAGGCCGCACGCCGATGCGCCCGATGTCGGCCGCCGACGTCGGCAACGACGACGACGCGGTGGAGGATCATCCCGGCGGCGGCGGTCACCACTCCAGGGGAAGCTGAGCCATGGGCATCGACACCTCGGTCATCTGGGCCGTCATCATCTACTTCGCCGTCTTCATGTACGTGCTGCTCGACGGCTTCGACCTCGGCATCGGCATGCTGTTCCCCTTCGCCCGGGACAAGCGCGACCGCGACACCATGATGAATACCGTGGCCCCGGTCTGGGACGGCAACGAAACCTGGCTGGTGCTGGGCGGGGAAGGGCTGCTGGCAGCCTTTCCGGTGGCGTATTCGATCATCCTTTCGGGGCTCTACCTGCCGCTCATCTTCATGCTGATCGGCCTGGTGTTCCGCGGCGTGGCCTTCGAATTCCGCTTCAAGGCCAAGGAGAGCGGGCGCCACCTGTGGGACAAGGCCTTCATCGGCGGCTCGGTGGTCGCCAGCTTCTTCCAGGGCGTCTCGCTCGGCGCCTTTCTCGACGGCATCACCGTGTCCGGCCGCAGCTATGCCGGCGGCCCGCTCGACTGGATCGCGCCGTTTCCCCTGCTCGCCGGCTTCGGCGTGATGATCGCCTACACCCTGCTCGGCAGCACCTGGCTGATCATGAAGACGGAAGGCGACCTGCACCGGCGCATGGTGCAGGTGGCGCGCCCCTTCGCGCTGCTGCTGCTCGGCGCCATCGTCGTGGTCAGCATCTGGACGCCGCTGCGCGACCCGCACGTCGCCGACCGCTGGTTCACCTTCCCGAACATCGTGTTCCTGATGCCGGTGCCGGTGCTGGTGCTGCTGTTCATCGTGATCCTGCTGCGCTCGCTGAAGCGCGACCCGCACCGGTGGCCCTTCGTCGCCGCGCTGGCGCTGGTCTTCCTCGGCTACTCGGGGATGGCGATCAGCATCTGGCCGCACATCGTGCCGCCGGCGATCACCATCTGGGAGGCGTCCTCGCCTCCGGCCAGCCAGGGTTTCGCCCTGGTCGGCACGCTCTTCATCCTGCCGATCATCCTGATGTACACGGTCTGGTCGTACTGGGTCTTCCGCGGCAAGGTCAAGGCCGACGCGGGGTATCACTGATGGGCAAGCGGCCGTCATCCGACCCGCCAGGGCAGCCGGGAGCCGGGCGCCGGGCCCTCTGGCTGCGCCGCCTCGGGTGGATGCTCGGCCTGTGGGCGGGCGGGGTGCTCGCCCTCTGGCTGGTTGCCGGCCTGATCCGGACAATCATGCACGCGGCGGGCATGCGCTGAAGAGGCGGTCGGCGCCGATCGAGCCTCCCTCGCGCCTCCTGCGGGCCGCCCGGAGCGCGCGGGGCGAGCCCCAGGTTCAACCGTGCGCGCCTTTACAGGACGAGCGAATACACTTTCGATGAAGATTTACTAACGGAGCGCCGCCAGTGTCCATGCAGTCCGCATCAAGCATCCTGTCCACCCCAGCGGCCGCCGAAGCCGCCCGTACTTCCGTCGCCGCCAACGCCGCAACTGCTGCCGCAACTACCGGTGCTGCGCCCACCGCGGCCGACATCGCCGTCGCGCTGCCGCTGACGGCCGAAGACCAGGCCCGGGCCGATCTCTACGCGCTGGCCGCCCGCCTGCTGCTGGCCCCGCCCGACGCCACGCTGCTGGCCGGCCTGGCGTCGGCCGACCCGATCCTGGCCACCGGCGGCGACCACGCCCTCGAAGACGCCTGGGAAAAGCTGGTGCTGGCCGCGAGCGTCATGGACGCCGACGCCGTGGCCGAGGAATTCGACGCGCTGTTCGTCAGCAGCGGCACGCCGGCGCTCAATCCCTACGGCTCGCTCTACCTGTCCGGCTTCATGAACGACACGCCACTGGCCGAGCTGCGCGCCGACCTGGCGGTCTTCGGCATCGGCCGCGTGCGCGGCGTCGGCGAGTCCGAGGACCACCTCGGCGCGCTGTGCGAGACGATGCGCGTCCTGATCGCGGGCGGTCCCGGTATCCGGCGCCAGCCCCTGCAGGTGCAGAAAACCTTTTTCGAGGCGCGCATCGGCCGCTGGTATGCGCGCTGCCTGACCGACATGATGAATGCGGAAGGCGCCAACTTCTACCGCCTGGTCGCGGCCTTCGCCTGCGCGCTGCTGACGATCGAGGCCGAGGCGTTCGCGGTGGAGGATGGGATCGATGGCTAACCAAGTAACTGAGCAGATGATCACGCGAAGCGAGGGGAATGCGATGGAACCGAAGCACACAACTGGTGACGTGCCTGCCCGGACGCCCGAGGCGCAGCCCGCCGGCGAGCCCAACCCGGCGCGCCGCAACTTCCTGAAAGCCGCACCGCTGGGCGCGCTGGCGGCGGTGGCCGGCGGCGCCGAGGCCAAGCCCGCGCTCGCGCCGGCCGAGGCCGCCAAGCCGGAGGTCAAGCGCGGCTACCACGAGACCGACCACATTCGTCGTTACTACCAAACCGCCGCCTACTGGTGAGCATATCCGGAGACCAGCCATGTCTTTAGTGAAGAGTTCAAGCGACAAGGGCGTCAGGCGGCGCAAGTTCCTGGTGGGGGCGGGCGTCGCTGCCGGCGCCGGCGCGCTGGCGCGCGGGCTGCCCCTGAACGTCATCGAGCCGGCCACGGCCGCCGATGCCGACGTCGCGGCCGATCCCGTCAAGACCGAACTGAAGCGCACCGTGTGCAGCCACTGCTCGGTTGGCTGCTCGGTCGACGCGATCGTCCAGAACGGTGTCTGGATCCGCCAGGAAGCGGCCTTCGATTCGCCGATCAACATGGGCGCGCACTGCGCCAAGGGCGCTTCGGTGCGCGAGCACGGCTTCGGCGAGCACCGCCTGCGCTACCCGATGAAGCTGGTGAACGGCAAGTACACCCGCATCTCCTGGGACCAGGCCATCAACGAGATCGGCGACAAGCTGCTGCAGCTGCGCCAGCAGGCCGGTCCCGACGCGCTGATGATCATCGGCAGCTCCAAGCACAACAACGAGCAGGCCTATTTGCTGCGCAAGTTCTCGTCCTTCTGGGGCTCGAACAACTGCGACCACCAGGCGCGCATCTGCCACTCGACGACGGTCGCGGGCGTGGCCCAGACCTTCGGTTACGGCGCCATGACGAACTCCTTCAACGACCTGCATTACAGCAAGGCCGTGATGTTCATCGGTTCCAACCCGGCCGAAGCCCACCCGATCTCGATGCTGCACTTCCTGCACGCCAAAGAGCTGGGCGCGAAGATGATCGTGGTCGACCCGCGCTTCACCCGCACCGCGCGCTTTGCCCACCATTATGTGCGCGTGCGTCCCGGCACCGACATCCCGCTGGTCTGGGGCATGCTCTGGCATATCTTCAACAACGGCTGGGAAGACAAGGAATACATCGCGGCGCGCACCTACGGCATGGACGACGTGCGCAAGGAAGTCGCCAAGTGGACCCCCGATAAAGTCTCGGACATCACGGGCGTGCCGGAAGCCTCGGTGCGCATGGCGGCCGAAATGCTGGCAAAGAACAAGCCCTCGTCGGTGGTCTGGTGCATGGGCATCACCCAGCACCACGTCGGCACTGCCAACGTGCGTGCGCTGGCCATCCTGCAGCTGGCGCTCGGCAATATCGGCGTTGCCGGCGGCGGCGCCAACATCTACCGCGGCCACGACAACGTGCAGGGCGCGACCGACGTCGGCCCGAACGGCGATTCGCTGCCCGGCTACTACGGCCTGGCCGAAGGTTCCTGGAAGCACTTCGCGAACGCCTGGGGCGTCGACTACAACTGGATCCTGTCGCGCTTCGGTTCCAAGGAACTGATGGAAAAGCCCGGCATCACGGTGTCGCGCTGGTTCGACGCCGTCAACGAGCAAAACCAGTATGTCGACCAGCCGGCCAATTTGAGAGCCGTGTTCTACTGGGGCCACGCGCCGAACAGCCAGACCCGCCTGCCGGACATGAAGGCGGCGATGCAGAAGCTCGACATGCTGGTCGTGGTCGATCCCTACCCGAGCATGACGGCCGCCATGCACGGCCGCACCGACGGCGTCTACCTGCTGCCGGCCGCCTCGCAGTTCGAGACCCAGGGCTCGTGCACCTCCTCGAACCGCTCGATCCAGTGGCGCGAACGGGTGATCGCTCCCCTGTTCGAGTGCAAGACCGACCACGAGATCATGTACCTGTTCGCCAAGAAGCTCGGCTTCCACAACGAACTATGCAAGAACATCAAGGTCGTGATGAACGAGCCCGTCATCGAGGATATCCTGCGCGAGATTAACCGTTCGTGCTGGACCATCGGCTACACCGGCTGCTCGCCCGAACGCCTGAAACTCCACATGGAGAACAAGCACACCTTCAACCCGACCACGATGCGCGCCGAGTCCGGTCCGTGCAAGGGCGATTACTACGGCCTGCCGTGGCCGTGCTGGGGCACGCCGGAAATGAAGCACCCCGGCACGCCCATCCTGTACGACCTGAACAAGTCGGTGGCCGAAGGCGGCCTGCCGTTCCGCGCCAACTGGGGCGTCGAGCACAACGGCCAGACCCTGCTGGCGGCCGACGGCTCGACCAACAAGGCGTCCGAACTCGACGTGGGTTATCCGGAATTCGATCACGTCTTCCTGAAGAAGCTGGGCTGGTGGGCCGAGCTCACGCCCCAGGAGCAGGCGATGGCCGAGGGCAAGAACTGGAAGACCGACCCGTCCGGCGGCATCATCCGCGTGGTGATCGCCCACGGCTGTGCCCCGTTCGGCAATGCCCGCGCACGCTGCAACGTCTGGAACTTCCCGGACCCGGTGCCGACCCACCGCGAGCCGCTGGCCTCGCCGCGCCGCGACCTGGTCGCCAAGTACCCGACCTACGACGACAAGGCCAATTTCCTGCGCCTGCCGACGCTCTACAAATCGGTGCAGGACATCGACTTCTCGAAGGACTTCCCGATGATCATGACCTCGGGACGCCTGGTCGAGTACGAAGGCGGGGGCGAGGAAACCCGTTCCAACCCGTGGCTGGCCGAACTGCAGCAGAACATGTTCGTCGAGGTCAATCCGCAGGATGCGGTCCAGATCGGCGCCAACATCGGCGACTACGTCTGGGTCGAGACGCCGACCGGCGCGCGCATGAAGATGATGGCGATGGTGACCGAGCGCGTCCCCGTGGGCATGGTCTGGGCGCCGTTCCACTTCGGCGGCTGGTGGATGGGCGAGGACCTCGAGAAGCATTACCCGGAGGACGGGGCGCCAACGGTGCGCGGCGAAGCCATCAACACCGGCTGGACCTATGGCTACGACGCCGTCACGATGATGCAGGAAACCAAAGTGTCGCTCTGCCGCCTCGTGCGTGCCTAGTGCCCCGGTAGCCATCTGAACAGGAGACAATCATGTCCGCAAGGATGAAATTCATCTGCGATACCGAGCGCTGCATCGATTGCAACGGCTGCGTTACCGCATGCAAGAACGAACACGAGACACCGTGGGGCGTGAACCGCCGCCGCGTCGTCACCATCAACGACGGCGTGCCGGGCGAACGCTCGGTGTCGGTGGCCTGCATGCACTGCACCGACGCGCCCTGCCTGGCAGTGTGCCCGACCAACTGCATCTACCACACCGAGGATGGCATCGTCCTGCACAGCAAGGACCAGTGCATCGGCTGCGGCTACTGCAGCTTCGCCTGCCCGTTCGGCGCCCCGCAGTTCCCGGAAACGGGCCTGTTCGCCCACCGCGGCAAGATGGACAAGTGCACCTTCTGCGCCGGCGGTCCGGAACCGGATACCTCGGAAGCCGAATTCAAGAAGTACGGGCGCAACCGCATTGCCGAGGGCAAGCTGCCGGCCTGCGCCGAGATGTGCGGCACCAAGGCGCTGCTCGGCGGGGAAGCGAACCTGATCGCCGACATCTACCGCCAGCGGGTCGAGACGCGCGGCTACGGTCCCGAACTGTGGGGCTGGAAGATCGCCTACGGGCCCAACAAGCGCGGTGGCGCGCGCAAAGCGCTGGGCGATGCGCCACGGGTGAACCAGAAGATTGGTGACAGCCAGAACACACCAGGGAAGCTGCCGACATGAAACTACTCAAACTGATCGCGGCCCTGCCGCTGGCGCTGGCCTTGTCCGGCTGCCTCGAAGTGGAACAGCATCCGGCCTGGATCAAGGGCGAATACGCGGGCAAGGATGACCAGCGCCACTTCCAGCAGCTGTTCCACAACGACAAGCTCTCCTGGAATGCGGCGATCGTCAACCGCAACAACCAGCAGAACGAGTACAACCGCGCCAATCCCTAGGAGCCTGCCATGCGAGCGAACCTGATTGCCGTGAAAGCCATCCTGGCTTTGTTCTGCGCACTGCTGCTGTCCCCGAGCTGGGCGGGTGTGCCGACCCGCGACGCCAAGCCGGCCTATGCCGAAGAGCAGACCATGCTGCAGATCGAAGCCGATTCGAACGTGCGCGAACCGGGCCTGATGGACTCCGCCTCGGGCCGGGTGCACATGGACCGCCACTTCCTCGGCCAGTACGGCAACACCGAGGCCAACGTCATCGTCCAGCGCGGCGGCAACACCTGGCGCCTGCTGCGCAACGGGCCGATCGCGATCATCACGGGGACGATCCTGCTGGCCGTGCCGCTCCTGATCTTCATCTTTTACCGGGCCTTCAGGCCGGCCCCGCTGCAGGAATCCGGGCGCCGCGTGCACCGCTTCAGCAACTGGGAGCGCACCGTGCACTGGGCCACCGCCTATTCCTTCATCGCGCTGGCGATCACCGGCATCATCATCATGTTCGGCAAGGTCATCATGCTGCCGTGGATGGGCCATACCCTGTTTTCCTGGGTGGCGATCATCTCGAAGTACGTGCACAACGTCGTCGGGCCGGTCTTCATCCTGTGCTCGATCCTGATGTTCTTCACCTTCCTGAAGCGTAACTTCTACAACCGCATCGACTGGCAATGGATCAAGCAGGGCGGCGGGCTGATTTCACACAAGCATCCGCCTGCCGGCTTCTTCAACGCGGGCGAAAAGACCTGGTTCTGGTTTGGCGTCGTGCTGCTGGGCCTGGTGATGTCGATTACCGGCCTGATCCTCGACTTCGTCACCTTCGGCCAGACCCGCTATGTGCTGCAGGTGTCGAACTACCTGCACATTGCGGGCGCCACCCTGTACATGGCCGCGGCGATGGGCCACATCTACATCGGCACCATCGGTGCGCCGGGCTCCTACGATTCGATGCGCCAGGGCCATGTCGACGAGAACTGGGCCAAGGCCCACCACGGGATCTGGTACGAGGAAACGAAATCGGGCGCCGCGCCGGATGGCGCCCGGCCTGCCGGGAACGTGCCGCCGACGGCGCCACGCCCGGGTCCCGCACATTGAGGTGAAGATGAACGCATCCACACTTACCAAGCGCACGGCCATCGGCGTTGCCGCCGGCGTCCTTGCATGCGCCATGCTCGCCGGCTGCGACCGCGGCTACACCAACGCCAAGGACGGGGTCGAACAGACCAAGTTCCCGGGCCAGGTCACGGCGGGCGGCCTCACCAGCGGCCAGGTCATGGCACGCAGCGCCAAGCCCGAAACCAACGCCGCGTATTCCGGAGGCACACCCGGCATTGCCGGCGGCGCCGGGGGCACCACCGGGGGGGCCGCGCTGGGCGGCACGGTGACCGAAAGCGGGCAGGGCCCGAACCAGGGCGCCACCACGCCGGCCAGCGCGGGGCAGGGCGGCAACAAGCCGCAGGGCGACTATGGCGGACCGCCGGCCAACGCACCGGCAGCAGGCGTCACGCCGGTCGGCGCCGGCAATGCGGCCAACCAGGGGGGCTCGGGGCCGGCCACGAACAACGCGGCGACGGGCGCCAATGCCGGTGCGACGACCGGCGCCGCCGGCGCGCCTGCCCAGCAAGCCAAACCGGCAGCCGCGCCCGGCACACTGACAGGGGACAAATGATGCGTACCCGACCAATTTCGCTCATGACTACCTTGCGTACACCGCTTCTCCGTACCCTGCTGGTTGCCGGCCTGGCGTCGAGCAGCGTGGCCCTTGCCGCCTTGCCGCCGCCGACGGCGGCAGCGCAGCAGGCAGCCGCGGCCAAGAAAGCCGCAGCCGATGCCCAGGCAGAACAGGCCAAGCTGAAGCTGGCGGCCAGCCAGGATGCGATCAGCAGCCGCTGGCGTTCGCAGGCATCGTCGAAGGGCTGGACGGTGCGCCCACCGGTGGCCATCGCAGCGGCGCCGGCCGCGGCCGGCGTGCCGGCGGCGGGTTCGCCCCCGCCCAATGCGGCCAACGCCGCGCCCGTCGTACCCGCATCCGGGGCGGTGCCGGCGGCGGTGCAGACCACCGGCGTGGCCATCACCGGCAAGCCGATGCCGGGCGTGGCGCCAAGCGCCACGGGCGTGTCCGCCAACACCATCACCGGCACGCCCGCCGGCAATACGGCGGCCTCGCCGGGCGGCGGCGCCGCGCCGCGCAGCCCGCAGGCGCTGCAGTCGGCCACTGTGCCGATCAAGAGCGAAAAACTCGGCACCGCCGCGCCCAGCCCGGACGCCAAGAACAGGCAGACCGGTTCCGTCAAGTCCGGCGCCTCGCCGGGAGTCGACAAGAGCATCGCGAACGGGTCGAAAAAAGAATGAAAATGTCCAGCATGCCGATCGCGGTCATCATGCAGCGCCGCAAGGTGGAACACCGCTGGGCCGACGAGGCATGGGCCGCCGTCGGCGTCGTGCCCGACCGCGGCAACCGGCCGCCGCTGCAGGTGCTCGGCGAAAGCCCGGAGCGCGACTACTACCTCGTATCGGGGCTCGAACTCGAGCTCTACACCGACGAGCACGAGGGTTATTACGAGAACTGCATGGCGCCCGAATCGAAGGTATTCGTCCTGTGGCGCATGATCGACGGCCGCGCCATGCCGGTGCGCGCCTCGGTCAGCTATGTCGAGGGCACCCGCATGTTCGATTCCGGCGAAGCGGCCGACGGCGTGACCATGCCGGCCGAGATCTATGCCTGGCTGGCGGACTACCTGCGCGAGCACTACACGCCGCGTCCGCGCCGCGGGCGCCAGCACGGGTAAGGAGGCACAATGCCCGAAGAAGGATTCCTGCGCCGCTGGGCGCGCGTCAAGGCGACCGGCCCCACGGAAGCCGATGCGCAGGCCGAAGCGGCGGCGCGCGCTGCTGCAACACCAACTGCTGCAGCGGCTGCGACCTCAGCTGCAAGCTCAGTTGCAACCTCAGCTGCAGCCTCGGCAGCGGCGCCTGCCCCGGCCTCGCGGCTCGCCCCATGGGCAAGGGCAGGGGATGTCCCGGCCCCCGTGGAGGAGGCGGCAAGCCCCGCGGGCGTGCCATCGGAGCCAGGCGGGCGGCCTTCGCCCACGCTCGACGACGTCGCCCGGCTCACGCCCGACTCCGACTACTCCATCTTCGTCGGCCAGGGCGTCGACAAGTCCGTGCAGCGCCTGGCGCTGAAAAAACTGTTCGCCGATCCGCACTTCAACGTGATGGACAGGCTCGACATGTACATGGACGACTACAACATCCCCAGCCCGGTATCGGAGGAGATGCTGGCCTCGCTCGACCATGCACGCAGCGCCTTGCGCCGCTTTGTCGAGGACCCTCCCGCCGAGGCGGCACCGGCGGCGGGCGACACCGGGGCGGCCGTCCTGGCTGAGCTGCCGTCCGAAAACGCCCCGGCGCAGGCATCGGCCCTGGCCGACGTCCCCGCGCCCAACACCGCCGGGCAGGACGCACTATCCCATGCACTGCCTGACGCACCACCCCATAACGAAGCCGCGCATGCCGCAGCCGCGCACGAGCACTCCCCGGCCGGGGAGTCCTTCGCTGTCGCGTCCACGCATGAGCACGGCCCATTCCATCGTCCAAACCAGCAATTGTCCCAAGGCCAAGTATGAACATCCGATTTCTAGAAGGGCAGGCCGGCGATCCCTTGCAGGAACGCCGCAATGCCCTCGCCAAGACCGCCGCCATCCTCGCGGCCGACGCCATCGCCCCTTTCGAGCCGGCCAGTTCGGTCGCCTACCGTTCCGGAGGACGCACCCTGGTCGTCGGCAGCTCCACCCAGGCCTTGCCCTGGGCCGATCACCTGGCGAACAGCCTGCCGGTGACCCTGCTGTTGCTCGACAATGTCGACGTCGGCGAACGTCCTTACCCGGTCTTCGTTGCGCGCGCCGTCGCCGTGGCCGGCTGGCTGGGCGCGTTCGAGGCGCGCTGGCAGGCGCCGGGCGAACCGGCCGCGCAGGGCAAGTTCGACCTCGTGCTCGACCTGTGCCCGAGCCCGCTCATCGCCAGCCACCAGCCGCCGCACGGCTATTACGCGCCGGGCTTCGACGACGCCGCGCGCCGCGTTGCCGCCGCCGAACTGCTGGAGATGATCGGCGACTTCGAGAAGCCCAAGTATTTCGCGTACAAGGAGCGCCTCTGCGCCCATAGCCGCAACGGCCAGGCCGGCTGCACGGCCTGCATCGAGATCTGCTCGGCCAAGGCGATCTCCAGCGCCGGCGACCGCATCAAGGTCAACCCCTACCTGTGCGCGGGCTGTGGCGCCTGCACCACCGTCTGCCCGTCGGGCGCGCTCGGATATGCCTATCCGTCCGCTGCCCACACCGGCAGCCGCATCAAGGCGGCCCTGCGCGCCTACCGCGAAGCCGGCGGAGAAGATCCCGTGCTCCTGTTCCACAGCGAAGGCGGCGCCCCGCTGCTCGAAACGGTGGGGATGGATGCCGCCACCGGCGTGCCGGGCCGCGTGATTCCGATGGCCCTGCACCATACGGCCTCGACCGGCATCGACGTCTGGCTGTCGGCCCTCGCGTACGGCGCCTCCGGCGTCACCGTGCTGATGACGGCGGACGAAGCCCCGCAGTACGCCGCGGCGATCGACACCCAGATGCGCATCGCGGAAACCGTGCTCGAGGGCCTGGGCTATGCCGGGCCGCACTTCCAGCTGCTGCGCGTGAACGCGCCCGAGGAACTGGCGGTGGCCCTGCAGCATGCGCCGCGCGGCGAAGCACCGGCCGAGCCGGCGGGCTTCAACCTGGCGGCGGACAAGCGCAACACGCTCGACTACGCGCTCGACCACCTGCTGCGGCAGGCGCCGCAGCCGGCCCAGGAAGTGGCGCTGCCGAAGGGCAGCCCCTTCGGTGCGATCGCCGTCAACAAGCAATCCTGCAGCCTGTGCATGGCCTGCGTCGGCGCCTGCCCGGCGTCGGCCGTGATGGATACGCCGAACGCGCCCCAGTTGCGCTTCGTCGAGCAGAACTGCGTGCAATGCGGCCTGTGCGCCAACACCTGTCCGGAAAACGCGATCACCCTGGTGCCGCGCATGGTCTTCGGCGACGCCCGCAAGCAGACCGTGGTGCTGAACGAGTCGCAGCCTTTCCACTGCATCCGCTGCAACAAGGCCTTCGGCACCGTGCAGATGATCGAGAACATGCTCGGACGCCTGTCCCAGCACAGCGCCTTTGCCGGCCACCTCGACCGCCTGCGCATGTGTGGCGACTGCCGCGTGATCGACATGATGCAGCCCGAAGGCGAATTCGCCGTGCCGCTGCGGCGCCCGACCTGATCCGGACGCACCGTCAATTCGGAGCACGGCTTTGACGGGCGTCCCCGTGCCCTGCGAAGCCGTGGCAAAATGTGCGCAAACAGACAACGCACGGCGGCCACCGCCGGCGTCCCCGAGACCCGCTTGAGACAGGTCCCAACAGCGCACAGGAGACAACATGACCCCTTACCAGCGTTTCGTGCAGGCGCGCGATTTCCTGCAACAGCACCGCCTCGACTACGACACCGCCTACCGCGACTACAAGGCGCCCCAGCTCGACGCCTTCAACTGGGGCATCGATTTCTTCGACCAGGAAGCGAAGGACAACCACGCGCCGGCGCTGTGGGTGGTGGAAGAGGATGGCCGCGAGCAGAAGATCTCGTTTGCCGACATGGCGGCGCGCTCGAACCAGGTTGCCCAGTACCTGCAGCAATGCGGCGTCGAGCGCGGCGACCGCGTGCTGCTGATGCTGCCGAACCGCGTCGAGCTGTGGGAAATCATGCTGGCGGGGATCAAGCTGGGCGCGGTACTGGTGCCGACGACGATGCTGGTCTCGACCGCCGACCTGCAGGACCGGATGGACCGGGGCCGGGTGCGCCACGTGATCGCCCAGGTGTCGGAAGCGCACAAGTTCGAAGGCCTGACCGGCAACTTCACGCGCATCGCCGTCGGCGGCAAGCTCGACGGCTGGCATGACTTCGACGACTGCCGCCGCGTGCTCAGCGTGTTCACGCCGAAGGGCGAGACGCGCGCGACCGATCCGCTGCTGCTGTACTTCACCTCCGGCACCACGGCGAAACCGAAGCTGGTGCTGCACAGCCAGCAGAGTTATCCGGTCGGGCACCTGTCGACCATGTACTGGATCGGCCTGCAGCGGGGCGACGTGCACTGGAACATCAGCTCGCCAGGCTGGGCCAAGCATGCCTGGAGCTGCTTCTTCGCGCCCTGGAACGCGGGCGCCACCGTCTTCGTCTACAACTACGAACGCTTCAGCGCCAAGGCCGCGCTCGAGACCGTGATGCGCTGCGGCGTGACCTCGCTGTGCGCGCCGCCCACGGTCTGGCGCATGCTGATCAAGGAGGACCTGACCCAGTGGAAACCGCCGCTGCGCGAGCTGGTGGGCGCGGGCGAGCCGCTCAATCCGGAAGTGATCGAACAGGTCGAGCGCGCCTGGGGCATCCGCATCCGCGACGGCTTCGGCCAGTCGGAGACGACCGCGCAGATCGGCAATCCGCCCGGCCAGCCGCTCAAACCCGGCTCGATGGGACGCCCGCTGCCCGGCTACGCGGTCGCGCTGCTCGACGTCGACGACCAGCCTGCGCAGGAGGGCGAGATTTCGGTGCGCCTGCAGCCGCATCCGCTGGGCCTGATGATGGCCTACGAGGGCGACGAGGAGAAGACCTCCGAGGTCATGCGTGCCGGCCACTACCATACCGGCGACACGGCCTTCGTCGACGAGGACGGCTACTACTTCTACGTCGGCCGCAACGACGACGTGTTCAAGTCCTCCGACTACCGCATCAGCCCCTTCGAGCTGGAAAGCGTGCTGGTCGAGCACGAGATGGTGCTCGAGGCCGCGATCGTGCCCAGCCCCGACCCGCTGCGCCTGTCGGTGCCGAAGGCCTTCATCACGCTGCGCCAGGGCGTCGAACCGAGCCGCGAGCTGGCGCGCGAGCTGTTCGCCTTTGCGCGCGAGCGGCTGGCGCCCTACAAGCGGATCCGCCGCATCGAGTTCCGCGAGCTGCCGAAGACCATCTCCGGCAAGATCCGCCGCGTGGAGCTGCGCAAGCAGGAAGCGACGCGAGACACATCGCCGGGCACGGGTGTCGAGTTCCGCGAAGAGGATGTTGGCAACTGAGCGGCAACTGAGCGGCAACTGAGCGGCAACTGAACGCGACAAGCGCGGTCAAATGCACAGAGCTCACCCTCAAGGAGGCGACCGTGCAGACCCTGTCGAGAATCACCCCCTGCCTGTGGTTCGACAATCAAGCCGAGGAAGCGGCCAACTACTACGTTGGCATCTTTCCGAACTCGCGCATCCGGGCGGTCTCGCATTACGGCGAGGCCGGCCGCGAGATCCACGGCATGGAAGCCGGCACCGTGCTCACCGTCGCCTTCGAACTCGACGGCCAGCCCTTCACGGCCCTGAACGGCGGCCCGGCGTTTACCTTTAGCGAGGCGGTGTCCTTCCAGGTCATGTGCGACACCCAGGACGAGATCGATTTCTACTGGGACCGGCTGGGCGCCGGCGGCGATGGGATGGCGCGCCAGTGCGGCTGGCTAAAGGACCGCTACGGCGCCTCCTGGCAAATCGTCCCGCGCCAGTTGCAGGCGCTGCTGACCGGACGCGACACGGCGCGCACCGACCGTGTGATGACGGCGCTGCTGAAGATGACGAAGCTCGATATCGAGGCGCTGGTGCGCGCTGCGGGGTGATCGGCAGCACGGCCTGAGCAAAATACTCAAGTGCGGCGCGGAAGCTGGAAACGTATGATAATGGTAACGTTTTGTTTCCATCATCGCGCCCATCTTCGAATCCTACATGCCGACCAAACCCGCAGCCAAGGCCGACCCGGCCTACGAAGTCAAGCAGTCCACGATCCACGGCAACGGCGTCTTCGCCCGGCGCTTCATCGATGCCGGCGAGCGCATCATCGAATACCGCGGCGAGCGCATCAGCTGGGACGAAGCGACCCAGCGCGCGGCGGACCGTGGCGGCCCGATCAACCATACCTTTTACTTCAGCCTGCACGACGGGCGGGTCATCGACGGCGGGAGCCGCGGCAACGAGGCGCGCTGGATCAACCATGCCTGCTCGCCCAACTGCGAAGCCTACGAGGAAGACGGACGCGTCTACATCCACGCGCTCCATCCGATCGAACCCGGCGAAGAGCTGAACTACAACTACGCGCTCATCTACGACGAACGCCACACGCCGGCCCTGAAGAAACTGTTCGCCTGCCGCTGCGGCACCCCCGGCTGCACCGGCACCATGCTGGCGCCGAAAAAACGCCAGCGCAAGAAGGCCGAGGCGAAGGAAATCGCATGAAGCCCATCGTCCGCAGCCTGCTGGAAACCGACCTCTACAAATTCACGATGTGGCAGGCGCTGCTGCACCGTCATCCGAACGCGCACGGCGAGTACGAATTCCGCTGCCGTAACGAGCCGGCCTATCCGCTGGCCGAGCTGAAGGAAGAAGTGGAACGCGAACTCGACCACCTGTGCGAACTGCTGTTCACGGACGAGGAAATCGATTACCTGCGCAGCCTGCGCTTCATCAAGAGCGACTTCGCCGACTTCCTGACGGTGTTCCGCTTCCAGCGCAAGTTCATCACGGTGGAAGCCGACGGGCCGCACCTGCGCATCCGCGCATGCGGTCCGATCGTGCACGTGATGGGCTTCGAGATCTACGTGCTCTACATCGTCAACGAACTGTATTTCCGTCGTTTCGACCAGGCGAAAGCCCTGGAAGTGGCGCGCGAGCGACTGGCGCTGAAGATCGCGCAGCTGCGCGAGTTCGACCAGGAACCGAAGCGCGCCAATCCCTTCGAGTTCTTCGACTTCGGCGTGCGCCGCCGCTTTTCCGGAGAGTGGCAGGACGAGGTCGTCTCGACGCTGGCGCGCGAGCTGCCGCAGTTCTTCAAGGGCACCTCGAACGTGCACCTGGCGCGCAAGTACAACCTGGTGCCGATCGGGACCATGGCCCACGAATACATGCAGGCCTTCCAGGCCTTCGGCGTGCGCCTGCGCGATTTCCAGAAGGCGGCGCTCGAGGACTGGGTGCAGGAATACCGCGGCGACCTCGGCACCGCGCTGACCGACGTGGTCGGCATGGATGCCTTCCTGGCCGACTTCGACCTGTATTTCGCCAAGCTGTTCGACGGCCTGCGCCACGATTCGGGCGACCCCTTCGAGTGGGGCGAAAAAGCGCTGGCGCACTACGCCAAACTGCGCATCGATGCGCGCACCAAGCGCCTCGTGTTTTCGGATGCGCTGACGGTGCCGAAGGCCCTGAGCCTGTACCGCCACTTCGCCGACCGCACCATGACCGGCTTCGGCATCGGCACCCAGCTCACCAACGACACGCCGTATAAAGCCCTGAACATCGTCATGAAGCTGGTGCGCTGCAACGGCCAGCCGGTGGCCAAGCTGTCCGACACGGCCGGCAAGTCGATGAGCAACGACGAAACCTTCCTCGCCTACCTGCGCCAGGTGTTCAACCACTCGGAGCCGACAGAGTAGGGTGCCTGAGGGCAGCGCACCGGCGCTGCCGGAACCACCCGCCGCGCCATGCGCCGGCACCTTCAAAGGAGAATGTCTTGAAACAGATCGCCGCACTTGTCGTCGCCAGCGCCTTTGCCGCTGGCGCTGCCCACGCGCAGTCGACCGCATCCCCCGCATCGGCAACCCCGGCCGCAACCCCGGCCGCAACCCCGGCCGCCGGCGCCGATGCGCAAATCGCCCCCGCCGTGGAAGCCGCCAACCGCTGGCTGGCGCTGATGGACGCCGGCCAGGCGGGCGAGAGCTGGGATGCGGCCGCGCCCATCCTGCAGGCCGCCGTCACGCGGGCGAACTGGATCGACATCGGCAAGTCGGTGCGCGCCCCGCTGGGCGAGGTCAAGTCGCGCAAGCTCGGTTCGAGCGGGTTCACGCGCTCGCTGCCGGGCGTGCCGGCAGGCGAGTACGTGGTAATCGAATACACGACCGACTTCGCCGGCCGCGCAGGCGTGGTCGAGACCGTGGTCCCGATGCGCCTGCCCGACGGCAGCTGGAAGGTGACGACCTACCGGCTGCGCTAAACGAAGGCCAGGGTGCGCGCTAGCGCGGGCACAGCTTCCACAGTTCGGTCGGCAGCGCAGCCGGCGCGTCGGGCTTGAAGAAGCTCGAATCCTGGATGTGCGAGGTCGTCACGTACACGGTGCCGTCCGGTCCCTGGCTGAAGGTGTCCGGCCAGCGCAGCCGTTCGTCGCGCACCAGCGTGCGCAGCGGCGCCTCGGGACCTTCGTCCAGGTCGCGCATCCGGATCGCGTCTTCCTGCAAGGCGGTGAGCAGCATCCGGTTGGTGCCACGGGGAATCAGGAGGCCGTCGTTGACGTCGTTGAAGCCGTAGGGCTGGACGCTGGCGGACATGTCCTCGCCGCGCATGCCTGCATCGCGCAGGACGCTGGTGGCGATGCGGTAGAGGGTGTCACCCTTGATCGCCTGCCAGTACAGCCATTCGCCGTCGCCCGACAGTTCGATGCCGTCGGCCGAGAACTCGACGCCGCGCCCGTCCGGGCGGCGCAGCACCTTGCCGTCGGCCTTGACGTCGAGGCCCTTCTTCATCTGCGTGGACGGATCGCCGTCGAGCACGCGCGCCGCCTTTCCGCTCGCGACGTCGACCACGAGGAGCGCACCTTGCACGCCCGAATCGGTGATGTACGCGAACGCGCCGTCCGGCGAAAAGCGCACGTCGTTCAGGTAGGAACCCTGGGGCGCCGCGTCCTCGTCGAAGGCGATCGTTTGCGCGACCCGGTTCGAGGCCAGGTCGATGCGCACCAGCTTCGGTCCTCCGTCCACGACATGGCTCTGCGCGGGCGCGGCCGGATCGAGCACCCACAGGCTGCCGCGGCCGTCCGCGACCACGCTCTGCACGCAGACCCAGTGCTCGCCGGGATCGAGCTGGTCCTTCCTGGCGTTGCGCCACGCGTTCCATTCGGCGTCCGGATAGGGCTCGAGCCCGCCGCCGGGCAGCAGCTCGGCCACCGAGACCGCCGTGTCCTCGGTCCAGCGCGGGAAGTTGACGAAGATCCGGTTGTCCTCGGACACCGTCACGCCCGTCACCTGGTGTTCGAAGCGGGCGACCAGTTCGATGGCCGTGCGGTTTTCCTGCAGGTCCTGCGGCTTGTTCGTATCGCTCATCTGTTCTTCCTTTATCGGTAGGTTGGCGGCTGGAGAATTCAGGCCGCCTGGCGTTGGGGGCGCGAGGCGGGCGGCGCCTCGGCGTCGCGCGCCAGGCGCTGCTGGAGCATGGCCAGCACGGCCGCTTCCTCGGGCTGCAGGGCGTGCAGCTCGTCGACCAGCTGCTGTTCGGTGCGCTCGCGCATGGCTTCGATCACGGCGCCGTCCATGTAGGCGTCGAGCACGGCCGGGTGCACGTAGCACTTGCGGCAGACCGAGGGCGTGTTGCCAAGCTTCTCGGCCACCGATTCGATGGCGCGCACCACGTTTTTCTTGGCCTGGGTCTCGGAGTCGAACTTCTCGAATTCCTGCAGGGCGAGGGCGGCCAGCACCGTGCCCGACCAGGTGCGGAAATCCTTGGCCGTGTACTCTTCGCCGGTGATGCCGCGCAGGTAGTCGTTGACGTCGCTCGAATCGACGCTGTGGGTCTCGCCGTCCGCGTCTATGTACTGGAACAGTTCCTGGCCCGGCAGGTCGCGCGTGTTGCGGATGATGCGCGCCAGGCGGCGGTCGTGCACCTGGATCTTGTGGTACACGCCGCTCTTGCCGCGGAAGCGGAACTCGACGTCGCTGCCATCCACCTTCACGTGGCGGTTGCGCAGCGTCGTCAGGCCGAAGGATTTATTCGTGCGCGCATATTCCTCGTTACCGACCCGCATCATGGTCGCCTCGAGCAGGTAGACGATGGTGGCCAGCACCTTCTCGCGCGGCAGGCCCGGCAGCTTCAGGGCGCGGTCGACCTCGGCGCGGATCAGGGGCAGGGCGTGGCCGAAGTTGATCATGCGCTCGTACTTGGCCTCGTCGCGCACGCTGCGCCACTTCGGGTGATAGCGGTACTGCTTGCGCCCGCGCGCGTCGCGCCCGGTGGCCTGCAGGTGGCCGTTCGCCTGCGGGCAGATCCATACGTCGGTCCAGGCCGGCGGGATGACGAGCGACTTGATGCGCTTGAGCGTGGCCTCGTCCTCGACCGGGTCGCCCTTGGCGGAATAGTAGCGGAAACCGCCGCCTTCGCGGTCGCCTTCGCGCTCGCGCCGGATGCCTGGCCGGTCGTCGTGTACATAGCGCAGGCCGGCGGCCTTGGCCGCGGTGGGCGGGTCGCTCAGCGGCGCCTGCTCGCCTGGGGAATCGTCAAGGGTCATGGTCGTGGCATTCAAGAGTGGAACACGCCCGGCCGATCTTACGCCTGCTGGCGGAGTACACCGTTCGGGAGCGCACGCAAGCGTAGTCCAACTCGGAGAGACTGCCAAAGCTCCCAGTGCAAGGCGCACCGCCGAAGACAGTACGCGAGTACGGCGAGGCGGTGCAACGCCGCAATGGGAGCTTTGGCAGGCTCTCTCAGCGGTAACGCGCCTCGACCAGGTCAATCTCGCGCAGCAGCTTGCGCGCGGTCTCGTCCGACAGCGCGCGCTCGTGCACCAGGGCCAGGATGGCGCGCCGCTCGGCCTGCAGGGCGGCCAGCCGGTATTCGCGCTCGGCTTGCTCGGCCACGCGCGTGCGCGCCGGATCGTAGGTGCCGCCGACGCCCAGCCTGTGCTCGTAGATGCCGCGCACATGGTCGATCGCGGCGGCGTGGACGTCGGCGTCGTGTTCCCTGTCGAGGTGGGCGTGGCCGGCCTTCTCGATGGCGGCGATGGCGGCCATGGCCGCGTCGTGGCGGGCGCGGTCTTCCTCGGTTTCCTCGCTCGACTCTTCCGGCACCTCCAGCCCGCGCAGCACGCGCGGCAGGCCGACGCTGGCGACCAGCAGCGAGACGATGATCACCGCGCTGGCGTAGAAGATGGCCAGGTCGCGTCCGGGGAAGGGCGCGCCGCCGGGCAGGGCCAGGGGCAGGGTCAGCACGCCGGCCAGGGTGATCGCGCCGCGCACGCCGGCCAGCGAGGTGGCCAGCACGAGGCGGAAGTTCGGGGTGTACACCTGTTGCCCGTGGCGCCGCGCCCTGAGCAGGGTCAGGCGCAGCGAGACCCACACCCACACCAGGCGCAGCAGGACCAGGGCCAGGCTGATGGCGAGCGCGGTGCCCGCCAGCGACCAGCTCGTCATGCTGGCATCCGGCCCGGCGTCGCGCAGGGCGCGCTCGACGATGTCGGGAAGCTGCTCGCCCAGCAGCACGAACACCACGCCGTTGAGGGCGAACTGCACCGTGTCCCAGACCACCGCGCGCCGCACGCGGGTGGTGGCCAGGGCGCGGCCGGACAATTCGACATAGCTCATCGTGATGCCGGCTGCGACCGCGGCCAGGATGCCGGAGGCCTCGAGGTGCTCGGCCGCGAGGTAGGCGCCGAAGGGGATCAGGAGGTTGACCAGGATCGGCGAGCCGGGCTCCTCGCCGAAGCGCGTGTTGATGACGCGCTGGGCGAAGGACACCGCCAGCGTGATCGCCACCCCGCAGGCGATCCCGGCCAGCGCCACCCAGACGAAGGTGAGCGAGGCGCTGGCCAGCGAAAAGGTGCCGGTCATGGCCGCGGCGACGGCAAAGCGGAAGCACACCAGGCCGGTGGCGTCGTTGAGCAGCGACTCGCCCTCGAGGATGTGCATCAGGCGCCGCGGCACCGGCACGCGCGCCGTGATCGAGGCGACCGCCACCGGATCGGTGGGGGCGACGATGGCGGCCAGCGCAAAGGCGACCGGCAGCGGGAGGGTGGGCACCAGCCAGTGGATCAGGAAGCCGGCGCCGACCACGGTGAAGACCACCAGCCCGAGCGCCAGTTCGAGGATCGCGCCCTTGTCGCGGAACAGCCCGACCTTCGGGATGCGCCAGCCGTCGAGGAAGAGCAGCGGAGGCAGGAACAGCAGGAAGAAGATTTCGGGGTCGAGCGTGACGCCATGGTCGAACACGCCGGCGATGGTCGCGCCCAGCGCGATCTGCACCAGCGGCAGCGGCACCCCGAAGGGCAGCATCCGCACCAGGTAGCCGCTCGCGATGACGGCCAGCAGCATCGCCAGTACTACGCCTACCGATTCCATGCATGCTCCTCCATGTTGAGCCGGCATGATACGGGAGGTAGCGATGAGATGTCGCTCAAGCGCGTATCCGGTGTCCTCGTACGGTGGACGGCTTCGCCGTCCACCGTACGAACCTCGAGCCTACCGAGGGTGCTTCTCCGCCGCCGCTTCCGCCAGCAGGTCCGACAGCTCCACCGTATTGACCGGCTTGACGATGTAGTGGTCGAAGCCCGCTGCCATCGCCGCGTCGCGGTCCTGCTGGCGGCCGTAGCCGGTGGTGGCGATCAGCATGGCGTGGGTCGCCTCGGGCAGGCGGCGCAGGCGGCGCGCCAGTTCGTTGCCGTCGAAGTCGGGCAGGCCGATGTCGAGCAGGCAGACGTCGGGCCCGAAGACCCGCGCCACATCGACCGCGACGGCGCCGCAATAGGCGATCTCGACCTGGTGGCCGGCGGCGCCGAGGAAGAGCTGGAGGGTGTGCACCGCGTCCAGGTTGTCGTCCACCAGCAGCACCTTCAGCGGGCGGGCCGGCGTCGCCTGGCCGCTGGTCTGGGCCACCGCGTGCGGCAGTTCCTGGGTATGGCGCGGCAGGCGGATGGTGAAGGTGCTGCCCTGGCCGAGGCCGGGGCTGGAGGCGCGCACCGTGCCGCCGTGCAGTTCGACCAGGCTCTTGGCCAGCGCCAGGCCGAGGCCCAGGCCGCCCTGCGAGCGGTCCGGCGTGCGTTCGGCCTGGGTGAACAGGTCGAACACGCGCGCCACCAGCTGCGGCTCCATGCCGATGCCGTCGTCGCTGATGGTGATCATGTAGTCCGGCCCGTCCTCGATCAGGCGCAGTTCGATGCGGCCGCCCTCGGGGGTGTACTTGGTGGCGTTGTTGAGCACGTTCGCGAGCACCTGCACCAGGCGCTTGTGGTCCCCCTTGACGGGCGCCGCATCGGGCAGCAGGTCGAGCACGACGCTGTGGCGGCGCGTCGTGATCAGCGGGCGGATCTGCTCGGCCGCGTCGTCGATCACCTGGCGCAGGTCGAGCACCTGGGTCGAGATCGAGACCAGGCCGCGCGTGACGCGCGAGACGTCGAGCAGGTCGTCCACCAGCCCGGTCATGTGCTCGACCTGGCGCGCGATGATGGCGCAGGTCTGGGTGATTTGCGCGTTGTCCGAGTGCAGCAGCTTGAGCAGGTGGGCGCCGGTGCTGATCGGCGCCAGCGGATTGCGCAGCTCGTGCGCGAGCATGGCCAGGAATTCGTCCTTGCGCTGGTCGGCCGCGCGCAGCTCGCGCTCGGCCAGGCCGCGCGCCGCTTCCTTCTTCTGCAGCGAAGCGGCCATCTCGTCGAGCGCCTCGGCCAGCTGGCCGATCTCCTCGCGCTCGTAGGGAATGCCGCTGCGCGCGTCGAGCTTGCCGGCGGCGATGCTGCGCGCGGTGTCCATCAGCTTGCGCACGCGCTGCACGATCAGGACGTCGCCCGCCAGCCAGGCCGCCAGCATCGCCAGCATGGTGGTCGCGGCCAGGCCGATCAGCGACATCAGCTGGGCGCGGCGCGCGCCGGCGGTGACGGTTTCGACGGGGATGCCGATCGTGATCGTGTAGTCCGACAGCGAGGCCGGGCCCACGCGCGCGAAGGTATGCAGGCGCTCGACGCCGTCGCTCCCGCGCAGCACCACCGCGTGGCGGCCGGCGCTGCGCATGGCCTCGCGCAGCGTGGCGGAGACCTTGGTGCCGAACCAGCGTTCAGGGTCGGGACGGCGCGAGATGATGCTGCCGTTGGCGTCGCTCGTGACCAGCACCGAGCCGGGCGGCAGGTTAATGTCGGCGACGAAGGTGTCCAGGCCCGCCAGGTCCATCGCCGCGAACACGACCGCGACGTCGCGGCCGGCGCGGTCGATCACCGGATAGGTGAGGTTGATGGTGTGGCGCCGGATGACGCGCCCGAAGACGTAGTCGCCGGCGATGAAGCGGCGCTCGAGGATGGCGCGCTTGAAGTGCGGGCGGTCGCCCAGGTTCACCGGGTGCAGCATCGGCACCCCGCTGCAGGTGACGTTGCCGTCCATCTGGATCAGGCCGAAGTTGGCGTAGCCTTCGTTGCGGTCCAGGACATCGGCCAGCAGCGCATTGCAGCGCGCCGTCTCGCCCATCAGGTCGGGCACGCTGGCCAGGTCGACCAGGATCTGGCGCGCGCGCTCGATCGACTGGGCCTCGTTGGCCGCGGCCAGGTTGGTCAGGCGGCGCAGGTTTTCCTCGGACGCCTCGATCGCCTGCTCGCGCTCGCGGATGCCGCCCAGGATCGTCATCAGGGCCAGCGGCAGGATCGCCAGCGCCACCAGCAGCATCAGGCGGCTGCGCAGGCTGGTCGGCCTGAAGAGCTGGGGAGACGTCATTGGTTTGCCGCGAGCTTGGCCGTGGAGTCGGCTGCCTGGCCGGCCGCCATCCTGTCGCCGAAGGCTACCAGGCGCCGCACGCCTTCCATCAGCGTGAAGACGTCGTCGCAGATGTAGCCGATGCGGATGAAGCCGGGCACGCCGAGCGCGTCGCCCGGCATGATGGCCACGCCTTCCTCGGCCAGCAGGCCCTCGGCGAAAGCTTCGGTGTCGAGGGTGAGCGAGCGCACGTCGCCCCACAGGTAGGGCCCGGATTCGGGGCACTGCATGTCGACCCATGGCACGTCGCGCAGGTGGCGCAGCACGGCGTCGCGGCGCTCGCGGTAGTCGTCGATCATGTGCTGCTGCACGCCGCAATCGAAGGCGGCCACGGTGGCGACCTGGGCCAGGTGGGAGGCGGCCGCCGTGATCGGGCCCTGCAGGGTCTGCATGGCACCGGCGATCGCGGCCGGGGCGAGGGCGAAGCCCAGGCGCCAGCCCATCATCGCGTAGCTTTGCGACGCCGAGAACAGCGTCACGACGCCGATCCCGCGCCAGTCGCACAGGGTGGCGAAGCTGGTGTGGACCGGGCCGAAGCTGAGGTGTTCGTAGCTCTCGTCGACGATGACCTGGGCGCCGATGGAGCCGATCCAGTCCGCCAGGTGCACGAGTTCTTCGCGGTTGAAGACCTTGCCGGTCGGGTTGTGCGGGTTGTTGATGATGACCAGGCCGGCCTGCGGGCAGGCGGCCAGCGCCTCGGGCGTGATTTCCTCCGGGAGGTCGACCAGCACCGGGCGCAGCCCGAGCAGCAGGCAGGTGGTGACATAGGCCGGCCAGTGCGGCTTGAAGATCAGCACGCTGTCGCCCGGATCGGTCATGGCGTAGAGCGCCTCGTACAGCGCCTGCTTGGCGCCGTTGGTGACGATGATCTCGTTGGCCTTGGCCGCGATGCCGTTCTCGCGTTCCAGCTTGGCGCACAGGCTGCGGCGCACGTCGAGGGCGCCCGCGACGCCGGTGTAGGGCATGGTGCGTTCGTCCTGCACGGCCCGGGTCACGGCGTCGAGCACAGGGGCCGGCGGAGAAAAGTGCGAGATCGCGATCGAGAAATCGATGATGCCCATGCCTTCGTTGCGGAAGGCCTCGACCCGGCCATGCATGGCGGTGGTGGCGAGGGGACGGGAGGCGGCGATGCGCTGGGAGATCTTCATCTTATTATGTACCGTAGGTAAATGACTGCAACTGTGTCCCGGGTGGCTTCTCCATGCCACAACATTTCCTGATTGTACTAAAAATTTGTCATTGAGCGAGCGCAATAAGAAACAATCGACACGTTCCGTTTCACGCTTGCACGAACACCAGCGAAAGCGGCCTGCATGCGCGGTTTGGCGAGCGAGCGCCGCCGGGAAAAGCTTTCTGTTACGGTGGTGTTAACTGCAACAATGGAGCAACCATGGACAACCAGATCGTACGCATGCTGCCCAATTTCGAGGCAGCCGAGCAGGCGCGCAAAGGCTTACTGGCAGAAGGTTTCGACGGCAATGGCATCGACATCAAGGTGACCACCGACGAAGCAGGGCCGGCCGAAAGCAATTTTTACGTCGGCGACTCGCCTGAAGTGAAAGGCGGCACCGACTACCAGGACGTCTTCAAGCCCGCCGACCGGGGAGACCTGTGCATGATGGTCGTGACGGTCGCCAACGCGGCCCAGCTGGAACGCGCGGCGGCCATCCTCGACCACAACGGCGCCTTCGACGCCGACCCGGCGCACAATCCGCCGCCCCGGGCCTAGGGCGGAGATTGCCTCTTAACTCCAGCTCAGGTCGGTTTTACTGAGCGGAAGCTCGCGCACGCGCTTGCCGGTCGCGGCGAAGATCGCGTTGCAGACCGCCGGCGCCAGCGGCGGCAGCACCGGTTCGCCCAAGCCCGTCACCGGATAGTCGGTTTTTAGGAAGTGCATTTCGATCTTCGCCGGGGTGTCCGGCATGCGCAGCAGCTTGTAGTCGTGGAAATTGCTCTGCACGATGCGGCCTTTGGCGATGTCCAGTTCCGGGTACATCAGGGTCGACAGGCCGTCGATCACCGAGCCCTGCACCTGGTTTTCCGCGCCGCTGAGGTTGACGATCTGGGCGCCGATGTCGGTCACCACGACCACGCGGTCCACCTTCAGCTCGCCGCTTTTTGAGACCGTCACCTCGGCCACTTCGGCGACATAGCCGCGGTGGCTGAAGTGGAAGGCCACGCCCGCACCCTGGCCGCGCGCGAACTTGCGCTTGCCCCAGCCCGACTTTTCCGCCACCTCGCGCAACACGTTGCGCATGCGCGCCACGCTGTAGGGCTGGCCGCGCTCGCCGGTGCCCGGCACGATGTCCTTCTCGCCCAGCAGTTCCAGGCGGAACTCGACCGGATCGCGTCCGCCCGCATGGGCCAGCTCGTCGATGAAGCTGTGGAACACCCAGGAAAACACGTTGCTGCCGGGCGCGCGCCACGGTCCCATCGGGATCCGGCATTCGAGGGCGGTCTGTTCCAGCAGGCAGTTGGCCAGCCAGCGGCCCGGGAACTCGTCGCCGGACAGGCTGCCGCCGCTGCCCGGCTGCAGGATGCTCTTGCCGTCGCGCTCGACGCGGTTGGCGAAGGTCACGAAGTGGTTGTGCCAGCCGACCAGCTTGCCCCTGGCGTCGACGCCGCCGCGCAGGTGGTGGAAGCCGCCCGGACGGAAATGGTCGTGCTGCAAATCGTCTTCGCGGGTCCAGGTGAGTTTCACGGGCGCGCCGACCTTTTGCGCGATCGCAGTTGCCTCGACGATGAAGTCGGAACTGAGGCGCCGGCCGAAGCCGCCGCCGCTGCGGATGATGTGCAGCGTGATCTTTTCTTTCGGGATGCCGAAGGTGCTCGTCACCAGCGCCTGGCCGGAGCCCGGGTTCTGGGTCGGCGCCCACAGTTCCAGCGTGCCGTCCGCCGGCTTGAACCAGGCCGTGCAGTTCTGCGGTTCCATGCTGGCGTGCGAGATGAAGGGGTAGCTGTAGCTTGCTTCGACCTGCTTCGCCGCGCCCGCGAAGGCTGCGCGCACGTCGCCGTCCTGGCGCAGGACCGTCGTGCCCGGCTTGCCGGCGGCCGCCCGGGCCTGGGCCGTGAAGTCGGCCCAGCTGTGGCCGGCGCCCTGGCCTTCGTCCCAGCTCACTTCCAGCTGGCGGCGCGCCTTGAACGCATTCCAGGTCGAGGTGGCGACGATCGCCACGCCCGGGCGCAGGCCGTTCAGGTTGCTGCCGCCTTCGATGATGAAGGCGTCCTTGACGCCGGGCAGGGCCTTGATCGCGTCGAGGTTGGCGCCGACCGGTTTGCCGCCCAGTACCGGGCACTTTACGTAGACCGCGTAGAGCATGCCCGGCAGTTGCACGTCGATGCCGAACAGCGGCTTGCCGCTGACGATGGCGGCGTTGTCGACGCCACCGATGCGGGTGCCGAGCAGCTTGTAGCTGGCCGGGTCTTTCAGGGCGACCGCCGCCGCGTCCGGCACGGGCAGGCCGATCGCGGCCGGCACCAGCGCGCCGTAGCCGAGCTTGCGGCGGGTGGCTGCATGGTGGATGGCGCCATTCGCGGCCTGGCATTCGGATGCCGGCACCTTCCAGATCTGGGCCGCTGCCTGCACCAGGATGGTGCGTGCGGTGGCGCCGAGGCGGTGGAAGGCTTCGTAATTGGTCGGCGTCGAGGTCGAGCCGCCCGCGCCCTGGCTGCCATAGGCCGGGTTCAGGTCGCCCTGGACGATGCGCACATCCTTCCAGTCGATCTCGAGTTCCTCGGCGATGATCATCGGCAGCGAGGTCTTGATGCCCTGGCCGATTTCGGGCTGCTTGGAAATCAGGGTGACGATGCCGTCGCGACCGATGCGGATGAAGACGCTGGGCGTGAAGGCAGCGTCCTTCGCTGCCGGGACTGCATTGACTGCATTCGACAGCGCGGCGCCGGGCGCCATGCCGATGAAGAGGGCGCCGGCGGTGCTATTGCGCAGGAAGCGGCGGCGCGATGGGGACAGCGGCATGCTCATTTCTTGCCCTTTCCAGTGCTGACGGAACTACCGGCGATTTCAGCGGCGCGGTGGATGCCGGCGCGGATGCGGGTGTAGGTGGCGCAGCGGCACAGGTTGCCGGCCATCGCTTCGTCGATCTGGGCGTCGGTCGGCTTCGGGTGCTGTTTCAGCAGGGCGCAGGCGCTCATGATCTGGCCCGACTGGCAGTAGCCGCATTGCGGCACGTCGAGTTCCTGCCAGGCTTGCTGGAGCGGATGCTGGTGGTTGCGGTCCAGACCCTCGATCGTCGTGATTTTCTGGTTGCCGATGCTGGAAACCGGCATCAGGCAGGAACGGGCGGGCGCGCCGTCGATGTGCACGGTGCAGGCGCCGCACATGCCGGCCCCGCAGCCGTACTTGGCGCCGACCAGGCCGAGCGAATCGCGCAGGGCCCAGAGCAGCGGGGTGTCCGCCTCGACGTCGACCGTTTGGCGCTTGCCGTTGATGTTCAGCGTGTAGTTACTCATGACTATTCCTTGCCTGATGACAAACCTGAGCATCCTACCAAAATGCCGCGCGGAAGCGGTGGCCGGGAAAAAGTTTATTGTTGGAGAATTGTTGCAACCGGTCGACGTTATCGAGCCGGGATACGAACGCGGGTGGAGGCGCAAGATGTAGGGTGGACTCCCGAGTCCACGCGTTGCACGGCCCGGTCATCTGCACGCTTTGTTATCCCACGGAGGCGATAGCGGGGAGCGAGCGCCGTACCGCGTGGACACAGGTGTCCACCCTACGGTTTGCGCCCGGTCGACGGTAACGAGCCGGGTTACGAACGCGGGTGGAGGCGCAAGATGTAGGGTGGGCTCCCGAGTCCACGCGTTACACGGCCCGATCATCTGCACGCTTCGTTATCTCACGGAGGCGATAGCGCCGAGCGAGCACTGTACCGCGTGGACACAGGTGTCCACCCTACGGTTCGCGCCCGGTCGACGGTAACGAGGTGGATACGAACGCTGGTGGAGGCGCAAGATGTAGGGTGGACTCCCGAGTCCACGCGTTGCACAGCCCGGTCATCTGCACGCTTCGTTATCTCACGGAGGCGATAGCGCAAAGCCAGCACCGTACCGCGTGGACACAGGTGTCCATCCCACGGTTCGTGGCGGGCCACCTAAATCCCTTCCGGATACGTCTCCGGCGGCTCGTCCGAATGCCAGCCGCTGGTGGCGTCGAGCGGGGTCAGCGCTTCGGTGCGGTCGATGTGGATGATGGCGTCGAACTGCTTTGCCATCTGGGCGTCGAAATAATGGCTGTGGCGCTCGGTGCGGGGCAGGTAGAGCACGCCGATGGCGCGTTCCAGGCGCCGTTCGAGCAGCAGGCGCCGCACCGGGCCCTCGTCGCGCAGGTTCAGGTAGTAGCGGGGCAGGCCGACCGCGTGCAGCAGTTCCTCGTAGCTGCCGGCCATGCCGGGCCGGACCCGCTTACGCTCGGCGGGGCCGTCCCACTCGGAGGCGGCCGTCACATAGCCCAGGTAGGTCGAAAAGCCGATCAGGCAGGTCTCCCCGGGGTAGGCCTTGCGCGCCAGTTCGCCCACGTTCCACTCGCCCAGGCCGCCCATGTAGGTGGCGCGGGCGTCGCCGATGTGCGAGTTGTGTTCCCAGATGACGATCTTGGCCGGCGTGCCGTCGCGCGACAGGTGGCGGTTGAGCGCATCGAGGGTTTCGGCCATGTGGCTGTCGCGCAGGTTCCAGGACGAGACCCGGCCCCGGAACATGGTGCGGTAGTACTCCTCGGCGTTTTTCACGAGGCGTGCGTTCTGCTGGGCGTAGAAAAAGGCATCCTCGGGCGAGGTGCCGTCGGCCTGCATGTAGTCGAAGGCGCGCTGCTGCAATTCCTGCAGCTGGGTCAGCACGCCCTGCTGGCAGGATTCGGACAGGCCGACGCCGGTGGCATAGCCGTAATGCTGGCTGTCTTCGCCGTAGTGGTCGAAGCAGGCGTAGCGCCGGCGGGCTTCTTCGGCCGCCGTCGGGTCTACCTGTTCGAGGTAGTTCAGCACCTCGCGCACGGAGGTGAACAGGCTGTACAGGTCGAGGCCGTAGAAACCGACCTTCGGCCCGGCCTGCACGCCCGCGTTGTGCTCGCGCAGCCAGTCGATGAAGGCGGCGACGTCGGTGTTGCGCCACATCCAGGCAGGGAAACGCTCGAAGCCGGACAGGGCCTCGTTGGCGTTCGTGTCCTGCCCTTCGCCGCGCACGTAGCGGTTGACGCGGTAGGCGTCGGGCCAGTCGGCCTCGACCGCGACAGCGGTAAACCCCTTTTCGCGGATCAGGCGCTGGGTGATGCGCGCCCGTTCCTCGTAGAACTCGTGGGAGCCGTGGGTCGCTTCGCCGAGCAGCACGAAGCGGGCGTCGCCCACGAGGTTCAGGAGGGCGTCGTAATCGCCCGGCCCGCCGTCGAGCGGGTGGGCGGCAGCCGCCAGGGCGGCTGCGCTGATCTCGATCGTGGCCGTCATCGTCCTGGCTTGGTGCTTAGTGCTCAGTGCAGGAACCGGCTGCCCGATTTCTCGCGGCGGGCGGCATCGTGCGGGATGACGCCGCGCTCGAGGAAGTGCTTCATGCGCGCCAGGTCGTCGTCCATCTGGCGCTTCGGGTCCGACCCGAGCAGCGAGGCGATCCCGTGGCCCAGCAGGCCTGCCGGCGGCGTGTACGACAGGCGCACCGTCACCAGGGTGCCGCCGCGGTAGGGCTCGAAGCGGACCAGGCCGTTGTTCTGGATCTCGGCGCCCGGTTCGCTGCGCCATGCCAGGCGCTTGCCCTTGACCTGCTCGGTCAGCATCGAGTCGAATTCGAACTGGGTGCCGGCCGGACCCTGCACTACCCAGTGCGAGCGGCGGCGGCCCAGGTCGCGTACTTCGATTACGTGCGACATGAAGCGCGGGAAGTTTTCGTAGTTGCTCCACTGTTCGTAGACCTCGTTGGGCGAGGCGTCGATGCGGATCGATTTTTCCAGGATCACCGGGTCGCCGCTGCTGTAGCCGCTGCGGCTGCCGCCGAACAGGCTCGAGATGCCGCCGCCGCTGTTGCGTGCGGCCAGGGCGAGCCCGGCCAGGCCGAGGGCGGCGGCGATCGGGGAACGGCGCATCAGACCGAACAGGCCGAGCAGGCCGCCGCCGACCACGGCCGGATTGCGCAGCAGCGCCGAGATGTCTTCGCGGTCTTCGAGGTGCAGTGCGCCCATGGCCTTGCCGGCGGCCTGGCTGGCCATGCGGCTGAAGCGCGAAGCGGCTGCGTCGGCGCGGGCACCGGCTTCGCTGGCCATGCGCGAGGCGTCGTCATAGGTGCGCTCCATGGCACGGCCGGCGCTGCCGTTCGGCTTGGCCGCCCTGGAGGCCGACTCATAGGCCGAATCGTAGGCGCGGCTGGCGCGCGCGCTGGTCTCGTCCACCATCCTGCTGGCGCCGCGTGTGGCGTCGTCGATCATGTCGCCCGCCGCATTGCCGGCTTCGCGCGCGGCCGTGCCGATGCGCTCGCCAATGCCATGCCAGGCATTGCCCAGCGCACTACCGGTACGTGCGCCGGCATTGCGGATCGCAGCGGTCGAGTTCGAACGGCGGGCGCTGCCGCGGTCCGGGTCGAGCAGGTACATCAACAGGGCGCCGGCGGCGGCACCGCCGAGCATCATGGCCACGTCGCTCGTCTCGATGTTGAGGCTGCTATCGGTACTGGTGGTGTGTTGTCGCATGTTCTTTCCTCTCATGGTTAGGTGTGAAGCTGCCGATCGGCCCGGCTGCGCCAGGCCATCGCCAGCAATTCCTGCACTTCCTCGTCGCTCGTTTGATCGAACGAGTCGTACCACTGGCTGACCGCGCGAAAGCGCGGCGGAGCCGCAAGGCAGACGAGTTCGTCCACCAGGGGCGCCAGTGCGGCCAGCGTGTCGGGCGGGGCCACGGGCACCGCCACGACGACGCGCGCGGCACCACGTCCGCGCGCCACCTGCACCGCCGCCAGCATCGTCGAGCCGGTGGCAATGCCGTCGTCTACCAAAATCACGTCCCGTCCCGCGCATGCCGGTTCGGGACGGTCGCCCCGGTACAGGCGTCCGCGCCGGTCGATCTCGGCCAGTTCGCGCGTGGCGATGGCCTCGACCTGCTCCTGCGTGACACCCATCAGCCCGGGCACGCCCTGCTGCAAGACCCGCACGCCGCCGCTGCCGACGGCGCCGATGGCGTACTCCGGCTGGCCCGGCATGCCGAGCTTGCGCACAAGCAGGATGTCGAGTTCCAGGCCGCAAGCCATTGCCACCGCAAAGGCGACCGGCACGCCGCCGCGCGGCAGGGCCAGCACCAGCGCGTCGGGTCCATGCACCGCCTTGCCCCCGCCCGCACCTGCGTCTGCGCCGAGCGCCGCCGCCAGCAGCTTGCCGGCATGTGCACGGTTCCTGAAGCGTGCCAGTTCAGCCATCGCCGTCGATTCCGTTCATGCCGCGGCACGCCGTGTGCCTGGCGATGCCGCGACTATCCCTTCATGGCGGCACCGCCGCGCAACGACACCGCTGCGCGGCGTGGCACCGCTTACTGGACTTGCAGGCGCTTGACCGGGCTGCCCTGTTTCTTCGGCAGCGTCAGGTGCAGGACGCCGTTTTCCAGTTTGGCTTGCGCGGCTTCGTCGTCGACCTCGGTCGGCAGGGTAAAGCTGCGCACGAACTTGCGTGCTGAGCGTTCAGAATACACCACGTTTTCGCCCTCGCGCCGCTCGTTTGCCTTGCGGCATTCTCCTTCGATGGTGATGCGCTGGTGGTCGATGGCGACCTTCAGGTCATCCTTCTCCACGCCCGGCATTTCGGCCTGGACTTCATAGGCGGTGTCGCTCTCGGTCATGTCGAGCCGGGGAATGCTGGCATTCGTGTCGGACCAGCGGTTGCCCTGTGCGAGCGGTGCGAAGAAGTCCTCGAACATGCTTTCGACGAGGCGGCCGAACTGATCCTCGGCCACGCCGGGCCGGTAAGTCGACAGTGGCGTACTGCCTCTCCTGACGAGATTCATGGTAAGCCTCCTTTCCTCACGATGAACATGCGCGGCATGGCGCCGCATCTGATTTATAGGGCAGCGGCGGCCCGATTTCAAGGCGAGCTGAGAGAGGAATCGAGGCGGGGTGGGGCGCGTTTGCGCGAGGGCATAAAGCGTGCAACCGACCGGAACCGACAGGGCTTGTCGTGGTCGGCGCACGCCGCTAGAAAGAGGGCGGTCGGGCCGGCCCAGGCGGCCCGACCCAGCCTGTTTCCCCCTAGCCGAGCTGGCCGCGATGGAAGCGCAGGTGGTCTTCCATGAAGGTCGAGATGAAGTAATAGCCGTGGTCGTAACCGGCATGGCGGCGCAGCGTGAGCGGCTGGCCGGCGGCGCGGCAGGCCGCCTCGAAGGCGTCCGGGTTCAGCTGGTCGGACAGGAATTTGTCGGCCAGGCCCTGGTCGACCAGGATGCCGCCGGGGAAGCGCACCGGTCCTTCGCCGACCAGTTCGGTGGCGTCGTGCGCGCGCCAGGCGCCGCGGTCGGCGCCGAGGTAGCCGCCGAAGGCCTTTTCCCCCCAGGGGCAGCGGCTCGGCGCGGCGATCGGGGCAAAGGCGGAGACCGACCGGAACAGGTCCGGATGGCGCAGGGCGATCGTCAGTGCGCCATGGCCGCCCATCGAGTGGCCGAAGATGCCCAGGCGCCTGGGGTCGGCCGCGAATTCGCGCAGCACCAGTTCGCGCAGCTCGAGGATGTAGCTGTACATGCGGTAGTGCCGCGCCCAGGGTGCCTCGGTGGCGTCGACATAGAAGCCGGCGCCGGCGCCGAAGTCCCAGCTGTCGGTCTCGCCCGGCACGCCGGCGCCGCGCGGGCTGGTGTCCGGGGCGACCAGGATCATGCCTTCCCGGGCCGCCATGCGCTGGGCGCCGGCCTTGATCATGAAGGTTTCTTCGGTGCAGGTCAGGCCGGCCAGGTAGAACAGGGTAGGCAGCGGCTGCGCGCCCTTGTCCGCACCGGGCGGCAGGTAGACCGAAAAGCGCATCGGCTGGCCGATCGCCGTCGAATCGTGCTGGTAGAAACGCTGGACGCCGCCGAAGCAGGCGTGTTCGCTGAGCAGTTGTAGCATACCGGTCTCCGTGGTGGTCAATGATGCAAGTATGCCATCCTCGACCCGGCCGTGTGCAAGCCGGTTGCAGCCAGGTTCAGACGATGCCGAGCGCGCCGAGCAGGGCGCCCAGGCCGAGCACCCACAGCAGGTGCAGCCGGGTGCGCCAGATGACGAGGCAGCTGGCGCCCGCCAGCAGCCACAACGCCCACGGCCGGGAGCCGGTCTGGCCGGCCGAGGTGGCGAGGATCCAGCTGGTCGCGAGCAGCAGGGCGATGACGACCGGGGCCATGCCTTGCTTGAAGGCGCGCACGGCGCGCAGCTCGCGGTTGCGGTGGCCCCACTGGGCGACCTGGTAGGTGAAGATGGACGAGGGCAGCAGGATGCCGGCCATGGTCGTGGCCACGCCCAGCCAGGCGGCCACGGTGCTCCCGGCGTTCAGGCCGACCTTCCAGCCCATCAGCGCGACGAACAGCACGTTCGGTCCGGGCGCGGCCTGCGCGATGGCGATCGCGTCGTTGAACTGGGCCTGGGTCAGCCAGCCCTGCTGCTCGACCAGGAAGCGGTGCATCTCGGGCGTCATCGAGATGGCCCCGCCGAAGGACATTGCCGAGAGCAGCAGGTAGTGGCCGAACAGGTTCAGCCAGTCGTGCCAGCCGAGGGTAATGTGGAGCGCGGTGTCGACGGCGGTACTCATGGACGCATGCTCCGCCAGGTCAGCACGCAGCCCAGGGAGCCGAGGCCGAGTACCACGTACAGGAGCGGCAGGCGCATCAGCGCCACCAGACCGAAGGCGGCCAGCGCGATGGCGGCGGACACGGGGAGCGGCAGCGGATGGCGCAGCAGGCTGCCGGCCAGCTTCAGCCCGGCCGCGGCGATCAGGCCGCTCGATACCGCCGCCATGCCGCGCAGGGCGCCCGCCACCTGCGGGTTGTCCGCAAAGCCGGCGTGCAGGGTGGCCAGCAGCAGCACTACGACCAGCGGGATCGCGAGCATGCCGGCCAGTGCCGCCAGGGCGCCGCGCAGGCCGAAGTAGCGCGCGCCGATCATCATCGAGATGTTGACGACGTTTGGGCCCGGCATGATCTGCGCCACGGCCCAGTCTTCGATGAATTCTTCCTGGGTCAGCCAGCGCTTGCGCTCGACGAGCTCGCGCTGGACGACGGCGAGGACGCCGCCGAAGCCCTGCAGGGCGAGCAGCGTGAAGGCGACGAACAGGTCGAGCAGGGAGGCGGGACGGGGGTGGGGAGGCGGATGGCCTGGCGCGGATGCCGGTGCGATGGGAGTAGGGCTCATCCCGTGATTATCGCGCCGGCCCGGCCTGCCGTCCAATCAGCCGCCGCCGATCCCCCGCATCACGCGTCCGCTGCCGCCGCATTGGGGGCAGGATTTGCCGTCGGCTAGCTTGCCGCTGCCGGAGCAGGCTTCGCAAACGTCTTCGCCGGCGCCCTCGGTGCCGGGTGCGGCTTCGTCGCCGGGATTCAGGTCGGGTTCGGGAGTCGTGGTCATGGGTTCCTCGCAAGCTGGGTTGAAGGTGGTTGGGGCGGCGCCAAAAGCGGCCTTGACTGCGGGCCGTGACTACGCGGCCATTCTAGGCCTGCCGCACGGCCGGCGGCGCACCGGTCGCGGGCACCCGTCTGTACAACTATTTCCGGTTTTTGATGGAAACTTGACATTGACATTGCCGCGGATTGATGAATACTCAATCGCAACGAAATTTACTCGTGTCAAGGGAGGTCAGGATGAGGTCAGCCGCAATCGTGTTCCCCAATGCCCATACCGTCACGACCGGCGAGGCCCGCCGCGACCTGCGCCAGCGCGCCATCGTCGACGACGCCATTGCCGTCCTGGCCGGCAGCAACATGATGTCCGCCTTCGAATACCTGCGTACCCACGACATTGCGCTCCACGTCATCGAGCGCGTGCTGCTCGAACCGCTGCGGCGCCGGGCTCTACCGTAAAGTTTCCGCGCGTCTACAGAATCCGATATAAATCTGTCATTTTTGTGGCGCCTGAACAAGTGTGGTTATACACAAAAATTTCTTTTTTTTATCGAAGCGCCGCTTTCGACTACCCTTGCACAACTGTGCGCAAGTCCTTGATTTTCCGTAGTTTGGACGCTGCCCGACGAACGGGCAGTTTGTTGAAACCCGCATCCCGACGCGTTTGCGCCGTGTCAAGCCCCCGCTTTTCCACAAAGTTATTCACAGACTTTGTGGATATCCGAAAAACCGCTTTGTTTCCGGTCACTTAGCCCAACTGCGTCGCGTGCTACTTGAACTTGGCTCAAGCATGGCGCATCTTTTACCCGATTCTGTTGCCGGCAGGGATTGCAAAATGTTCTTGCTACTCAGCACTGGACAAATGTACAGTTGCGCTGTCTCCCCGCTGTTTCCCCGATATCCGCCACCCATGTCCGTAGCCGCCTCCGCCACCACCGCCCCATCCGTCGCCACTGCCCCTGACGATCCCTTCGCCAGCCTCAACCCCGAACAGCGGGCGGCGGTCGAGCACGACGTCGGCGCCGCTGCGCCGCGGCCGCTGCTGGTGGTGGCCGGCGCCGGTTCCGGCAAGACCAACACGCTGGCGCACCGCGTCGCGCGCCTGATCATGTGCGGCGCCGACCCGCAGCGCCTGCTGCTGCTGACCTTCTCGCGGCGCGCCGCCAACGAGATGACCCAGCGTGCCGGCAATGTACTGCACCGCGTGATGGGCGGCAGCGGCCAGGGTTTTACGTCGCTGCCCTGGGCCGGCACCTTCCACAGCATCGGCGCGCGCCTGCTGCGCGAGTATGCCGGGCGCATCGGCCTGGACGAATCCTTCACCATTCACGACCGCGGCGATTCGGAAGACCTGATGGGCATGGTGCGCCACGAGATCGGCCTGACCGCAACGGCCAAGCGCTTTCCGCTGAAGGGCACCTGCCTGTCGATCTACTCGCGCGTGGTCAATTCGCGCGAACCGCTGGACCAAGTGCTGCAGAGCACCTTCCCCTGGTGCTGCGAGTGGGAAGCCGAGCTGAAACGCCTGTTCGGCGCCTATGTCGACGCCAAGCAGGAGCAGAACGTGCTCGACTACGACGACCTGCTGCTGTTCTGGGCCGAGATGGCGTCGGACCCGGAGCTGGGCCCCGAGATCGGCGCGCTGTTCGACCATGTGCTGGTCGACGAATACCAGGACACCAACCGCCTCCAGGCGGCGATCATCACCGGCATGAAGCCGGACGGGCAGGGCGTGATGGTGGTCGGCGACGACGCCCAGTCGATCTATTCCTTCCGCGGCGCGACAGTGCGCAACATCCTCGATTTCCCCGGGCAGTTCTCGCAGCCGGCCGAAGTGATCACGCTCGACCGCAATTACCGCTCGACCCAGCCCATCCTGGACGCCTCGAACGCCGTCATCGCGGCCGCGCTCGAGCGCCATGCCAAGACGCTCTGGACCGACAAGGCGGCCAGCAGCCTGCCGCAACTGGTCTTGATACCGGACGAGGCGGAGCAGGCGCGCTGGGTCTGCAAGCGCATCCTCGAGCACCGCGAAGCGGGCATCAAGCTCACCCACCAGGCCGTGCTGTTTCGCGCCGCCAGCCACAGCGCGGCGCTGGAACTGGAACTCATGCGCCGCAACATCCCCTTTGTAAAATTCGGCGGCCTGAAGTTCCTGGAAGCCTCGCACATCAAGGACGTGCTGGCCGTGCTGCGCTTCGCCCAGAACCCGAACGGGCGCATGGCGGGCTTTCGCGTGGCCCAGCTGATCCCCGGCATCGGCCCGGCCACGGCCACGCGCCTGCTGGACGCGGTGGCGGAGGCGCCCGAAGCGCTGGCGGCGGTGGAAGGCTTCGAGGCGCCCGGCAAGAGCCGCGGCGACTGGGATGACTTCGTCACCCTGTACCGGCGCCTGCGCACGCCCGGCCTGCGCTGGCCGGCCGACATCGAACTGGTGAAGAACTGGTACCTGCCGCACCTCGAGCGCCTGCACGACGACGCCCAGGTGCGCGCCGCCGACGTCGAGCAACTGGCGCAGCTGGCCGGCGGCTACGGGTCGCGCGAAACCTTCCTGGCCGAGATCACGCTCGACCCGCCGGAAGCCACCAGCGACCGCGCCGGCCCGCCGCTGCTCGACGAGGATTATTTGATCCTGTCGACCATCCATTCGTCCAAGGGCCAGGAATGGAAGTCGGTACACGTGCTGAACGTGGTCGACGGCTGCATCCCCTCGGACATGAGCACCGGCAGCGCCGAGGAGATCGAGGAAGAGCGGCGCCTGCTCTATGTGGCGATGACGCGCGCCAAGGAGCACCTGCACCTGGTGGTGCCGAACCGCTTCTTCATCAAGCAGCAGGCGCAGATGGGCGACCGCCACGTGTATGCGGCGCGCACGCGTTTCGTCACCCCGGCCATGCTGAAACACTTCGAAGAATGCGTGTGGATCACGGCGGATACGGTGCAGTCGAAGAAGCCGATGCCGGAGAGCGTCAGGATGCTGGTGCGGGATCGCGCCAGGAATAGTTGGAAATGAGGCCTGGAAATGATCCGCGAACAGGTGCGGCGGGGCGACTTATCCCCCGTTGTAGGACTTTGTAGGAATTTGCTGATACCGAGTTGGTGCGCCTCAAGGCTGCACGTGCAAGTCCTTGATTTCTAAGGGCTTCGTTTTTGCCTTCAGAATGGGCATTTTGTTGAAACCCGCATCAATACTGACCTTGCGGCTTGTCAAGTGGCGCTTGTCCACATACTTATCCACATTTCTTGTGGATATCGGTCTAAGCTCAATAAAATCAAGGCCTTAAGCTCTACTGTTTGCGATTAATCAAACTCGACAGTGCAAGCAGCGCCTCCTCTGCCGTGAGCGAAATAGCAACACCCGGATGACCGCCCAGTTGCGCGTCGCGCGGATTGATCCGGATGACCGGCACCTCTTGCGCCTCGCTCATGCGCCGCACCGACGGAATCGCCAGCCCGGCGCCCAGTTCGATCACCACCAGCCTCTCCACGCCCGCCCGCCAGGCGCGCAGGCGCGCGAACTGGGCCTCGGCCCGTTCGGCAATCCAGGCGCCGTCGTTGAACATCAGGATGTTGGGTCGCGCCAGCGCGCCGCAGCGCGGGCAGCGCGGGGCAGGGGAGCGCAGGCGGCAGGCCGCAACGTCGACCTCGGGCTCGAAGGCGTCGGCCGGCCAGGCGGCATCCGAACAGGGGCGGATGCACTGCAGGTGGTGGATCGAGCCGTGGCATTCGACGATGCGCTCCGGGTCGAAGCCCGCGCGCTGGAACTGGCCGTCGACGTTGCTGGTGAACACGAAGACTCCGCCGGCCAGGCGCGCGGCGATGTCGCGCAGGATCGCAAAGCCCGCATGCGGGCTGGTCTCCCGGTACAGGTTGAGCCGGTGGCCGTAGAAGCCCCAGGCCAGCAGCGGGTCGCTGCGGAAGCTGGCCGGGTTGGCGATCTCGTGGAAGTCCAGGCCGGCCTGGGCCAGGACGGGATAAGCCTTCCAGAAGCCTTGGCGGCCGCGGAAGTCGGGCAGGCCGGAATCGACGCCCATGCCGGCGCCGGCGCAGACCAGCAGGGCGCCGGCATCGTCGATCAGCCGCGCCGCGCGCGCCAGTTCAGGGGCGGCCATCGCCATCCTTCAGCGGCGCGTTGACCAGTTTTTTCAGGCGCTCGAGTTCGGCCAGGAAGCGCTCGCAGGCCAGCGCCGGCGGCCAGGGCTCCCAGGGCTTGCCGCCGTAGACGGCCACCAGCGGATCGTCCTGCAGCACGGCGGCCTGGATCTTGAGCGTGCGTTTGACCTCCTCGCGCGACCAGCCGGCCACGTGCACGGCTTCGCTGGCCGCGGCCAGGCGGTCGGCGCGCTTGTGGCGCGCGTGGTCCTGGGCGGTCCAGGACGGCAGGCCGTAGCGCAGGAAGACCACGTGCTCGAGCCGCCTGGTGAGGGCGCGGAAGCCTTCGCCGAGGAAGGGCTTGATGACCGACAGGGCGTCGAAGCCGAGCAGGCCTTCCTCGGCGTCGTGCAGCAGCTCGCGCAGTTCCAGCAGGGGTTCAAGCTGGGGTTCAAGCTGGGGATCAACCCGGCCTTTCAGCTCCGCGCGCTGCAGCAGCATGACGGTGATCGAATGCTGGGCGACCGAGAGCGGAAATTTATATCCCCCACAAACCCTATAACAAATCGCGTGGCCCCCTATGGCGAAGCTGGGTGCCAAGATTGTTATGTTTAATATTTCGTATAACATTTCACCTTGACATCGCGCGCGGGGCTGGCGTTGTTAAAATACAACACCCACACGGTTGTATGGCCCACATATGCATAAGTTGAAATTTTCCGGGGCACGCCAGCTTGATCTTCCTGGGCATCGTCACCCTCGAGCTAGCACTGAGCAAACTCCGTTGTGAATTACAAGCTACTTGCCGAAACGTGGGTCTAAATGTTGCAAGTGTCGCAAGCGTACCGAGTATTGGTGACGCTGAATCTATCGTTAGCGCTCTTGGCTCGACATTAGAATTAGCTAACTTTGGGATGGCGCTCTACGGCCGCCGGTAGAGAGATGAATTCTTACCATTCACTTGTTCAAAAGCTGCCGTGCCGGTATGAAAGACTTTGTCGAAAAGGACGCTCGTAATTACTGATTCCTTGTGTGGTTGTAGCCGGCCCCACGGGCGAATTTGTTGATTATTTGCTATCCTGCGATCGACATCACGCATGACAATTGTTGAAATCATATTGTAGACATGGGGGTGAGAATAAGTTCCTTCCTGAACTAATGCTGCAACGGTTCGCATTGTGCACCATAGAATATTCCATACCTGAGGCAGTGAAAGCCGATCTAGACAGTATCTAATTGCTCCGGCTACCTTCTCTGTGTATAGCATCTGCCTTTTAAATCTGTAGCGGTCACAAAGTTCACCGAAGTAGCGTTCACACTCCGCCTCTGCAATCAGGTACCAAAGGGCCGAAGCAGATGGAGGATCGAATTTTCCTATGATCAGTTCGAGAGCGTTCATTAACGACGCCGGGGTCATTTTGCGTTCGTCAAGGGCTAGTATCCATGTTACGTCATTGGGTAGAAATGTGAGATAGCTCTTGTCTCCGATATTAGGAAACGGACGATTACAGCTTGACGGAGATGGGATGATTATTTTTTCGCTCTGCAGGTGGAGATATATTTCAGTCGTAAGACTTGGTGTTGGTGCTAGCGTTCCGATTTGGGCACTGATGGGAGCTATCGTATTCTTGTTCCATTGCTCGCCAGCGGCCGAGAGGAGGCTATATAGCAGAAATGCGTTACTGTAATCTAGCTGATTGTAATCAATGACAGTACGAACCTTTTGAGAAGGTGCTTCTGATACCTGATCGGGGGGCAATTCGGGCGGTTTGCTTTGTCTTGCTGCTTGTCTATTAACGCAGTTGTCGCAGCGATACTGCCTATTTCTTTTCGCTACTCGCGTCACTGATTCAAAATCCGTGCGACTGGTGACCTGTATAGGGTTTGCGCATTCTTCGCAACGTAAATAAAGCATATAAGCAGAGCTGTTTTCTTTTATGAGGGAATGCAGAGCTGCTCGGCTCTTTCGGGTCTGTATTGTTAGCTGGGCAAAGCTAGAACACCATTTTCCATGCTCGTTCAGAGACCAGTACGCTAGGCATAATTCGTTGATGTAGTCATCATTGGTAAAAAAGCAAAGAAGTAGCGATCGGGCGATGGTCATGATGATGTAATTTTTCGGACAGGCAAAAATTTCTTATATGAAACTTTTATGAGTCAAGTTGTAAATTCTGAGTATACTCCGAAGACTAAGTGATACCGGAAGGACATGCTTTCTCCCTTTGTTGGGAGATCTCTGTTGGATCCTGGGCTAGCATTTGGAAAAGTATTGCGAGTAGTTCGTACAGAAGCGGGCCTAACGCAAGAACAGTTGGCCCTTGCAGCTGGAGTTGATCGCTCTTTTGTCAGCATGGTTGAGCGAGGTGTGAACCAGCCAACCATTCGGATGATTTTTAGGTTCGCAGCTGCACTCGGGGTAGCCCCAAGCCGTTTGGTTGAGCTAACTGAAGCCAAAGTCCTTTTGTCTTAGTCGGAACCAACTCGTTGAGCTCAATGCTGCAGAAGCCAGCCATTGCGCAGCAGTATCGTGGGCGCCGATTTCAGAACAGCTAAATCCGCTGAGCTTGTTCGTTATCAGGTAGGTAAGTTTCCCTGTAATTTAGGATGCGATGAACCGCGACCTCTCCCAAAGGCCCATCCGTGCCGAAGATCACCTTGCTCCAACGATCAAACCTGTCCGAAGACCAGTGGCATTCGATGCTCATCTCGCTTCTCCGGGGAGCTGCCGCGCTACAGGTCGCGGCCGCGCACCTGCGCGCTCAGGTCTACCCCGGCTTCAGCGCCGTCCAGGATCCTTCGCTCGCCTTCCAGGCGCTTGCCTTCGCCAGCGGATTCGCTTATCTGGCGGTGATCGTGTTCTTCGTGCTCAGCGGCTGGCTGGTCGGAGGCAGCCTGCTCAACCGCCTCGATACCGACAACGCCATCTCGAATTACGCAATAGACCGCGTGACCCGGTTATGGATCGTGCTGATACCGACCTTTGGCGTCATGTTGTTGTTCGGCCTTGCCACGAACGCACTCGACCCATCAAAGCTGTCGTTCGCGCCCGACAATGCCTATTCTGTCACTGCGTTGATCGGAAACCTGGCTGGACTGCAAAATATTCTGGTGCCTGAGTTCGGAGGTAATTTCCCGTTGTGGAGCCTGTCGAACGAGACCTGGTATTACGTGCTGTTCCCGTTGCTTGTGATGCTGTTCCATACGCGTTCCGCGCTGCACCGATTCCTGATCCTGATGGCGGTGGCGGCGATCGTGTACCTGCTCGACACTGCGATCCTGCTGTACTTCTCGATCTGGCTGCTGGGTGCGGCATTCTCGCGCGTGCGGATCGAGTGCGGCCCGTTCCTGCGCTGGGCCTTATTCCTTGGACTCATCGGCGGCGCTGCGGCTATCCGCCTGAAAGGCAAGAGCGATATCAGTGTGGAGAGCTTTGTCCAGTACCTGCTGTTCAGCCTGGTCTTCGTGCTTTTCCTGTCGAGCATGCAGCTCACGCGGGCACGTACGCGAGCTAACGAGTGGGTCAACCGCATTGGGCGATTCTTTTCGGAGTTCTCGTTCACGCTGTATGTCCTGCACATTCCACTGATGGCAGCGTTCCTGCACCTTGCAGTGCCCGTCCTTGGCAACGCCAAACTCGATCCGAGCCAGCCGCTGCATTTGCTGGTGTATCTGCTCCTGTATGTCGGGCTCGTCGCCGGCGCCTACCTGTTCCACCTGCCGTTCGAAGCCAGGACCTACCACGTCCGGGAATGGCTGAAGGCGACGCTACGTTTCCGGAGCCGCCCAGCCAGTGCCTGATCGTGACGGGCCGTGAACGCTGGAGGAAGGTGCACGGCTAACCAGCGGCCAGCCGCTCCTTCGTCGATGCCCTCACATCGTCGATAGAGCGGACGCCGGACGAACATTGGCAGCCGGCGGAAAAGTACGCGCTGTTGATCAGCTGCGCCTTACGTGGTTGCCCCTAGTCTGGAGAGCAGCTGTCGGCCGATTCTTCCATCAAGACGCCAGGAATCCCGTCAGGAATCCCGATACCCGGTGTGTCAGAACCTCGGCAGGACCGGGCAGAGGACTTGCTATTTCAGTTTGAGAATTCGACGGGCACCCGTTAATACGATCACGCCGATGACAGTACCGACAATCAGGTCTGGATACGGAGACCCGGTCCAGGTGACGAGGGCCCCTGCAGCAATCACCCCGATGTTTGCAATGACATCGTTTGCAGAGAAGATGTAGCTCGCCTTCATGTGCGCACCACGATCGCGTTTTTTCGCGATCAGCACCAGGCAAGCGACGTTCGCGACCAGTGCTACGGCGCCCACACCCATCATCAGTCCCGATTCCGGCTCACTGCCAAAGAAGGCGCGGCGTACTACCTCGCTCAAGGCCCCCAGCGCGAGGACCAGCTGCAGCCACCCGGCCAGGTGTGCCGCGCGTGTCTTCAGCGACGCTGCCCGGCCGACGGCATACAGGGCCAAGCCGTACACGGCAGCGTCGGCAAACATGTCCAGGGAATCAGCTATCAGCCCAGTTGATTCTGCAATCAATCCCCACACCAGCTCAACGACGAACATGATGGCATTGATCGCAAGAAGCAATCGCAGCGTCTTCGCTTCCGATGCGTCTCCAGCCTTGTCTGCCCCAGGATCCTCCTGGGATGAGTCCGGTTGGGATCCGAGCAGGTGGGCGCCCAGCTTTAGCGGCCCTAGCTTGGCCAAAATGGGATCCACCTCTCCCGTATGCGCAACACGGAGTTGTCGTTGCGAGAGATCGAAGGTAAGGGATTGGATGCCACCAACGTCCGCCAGTGCCATGCGGATCATGTTCTCTTCCGACGGGCAGTCCATCTTCGGAATCCCGAGCGTACTCAGCATGCGTTGGCTGCGGGCCTTTCGCTCGACAGGGCGCGAGCTGCGCAGCTCGACACCCAGGCGCAAGGGTTGCAGCACCTCGACAAGTTCATCTGCCTTGCCTTCGTGCAGCACAGTGACAGTACGGGTATTGAGGTCAAAAGCGATGTTGTCGATGTCGTCGACTTTGCCCAAAGCCATCCGAATCAGATTTTCTTCCGACGGGCAGTCCATTTTGGAAACAAACAATTCGGTTTCGAGGCGGGTCGTCAGGTTGGTTTGATCTTGTGTCATGTCGCTAAGCCTTTTGGTCGCTGGATTCACAAAGGATAAACCTTCAAGCAGCTTTAACGTCAAGCGTGCTCCCGGGACTGACGCTGCTTCAGCCGAGTAATCTACGAAACCTCATGTGGCGGCGTCAGAGCGTCAATGATCCGGCATTCGGCAAATCTCCCGCCGCGGCATGAAGCCAGCAGGCGAGAAAGATGTTCCTTCAACAGGTTGAGGTCCCTGATCTTTTCCTCAACCTCTGCCAGATGTCGCTCGGTCAGCGCAGTCACGGCACAGCAGTCACCGTCACCCTGGTCGGAAAAGGCCAGCAGGCTTCTTACCTGATCGATTGTGAAACCGATCTCCCGTGCGCGGCGAACGAACGTCAGCCGGGCCACATCTTCGCTTGCGTACAGCCGATAGTTGCTGCCTGACCGGGAAGGCGACTCGAGCAACCCGATTTTTTCGTAATAGCGGATGGTGGCTGCAGGAGTCTGCGCAGCCTCGGACAGCTGACCTATCGTGAAAGTTTGTGACATGTGCTTGACCTTGAAGTGGCTTTAAGGTTTATAAAGGTCATTTATTAATCCGTCAAGCCAAATCAATCATGCGCACCAAGATTAAGTGTTCTGTTTCTGCGGCACTGCTGGTCATATTTACTTCAGGGCCTGCCATGGCTGAAGGCACGGCGCTCACACTCGCTGAAGCCATCGCCAGGGCCCGCAGCCAGGCGCCACAATTGCAGAGTGCCGATGCAGCATTGCGCGCGGCAGATGCCAATGTAGGGCTGTCCTCCCTCAGACCGAATCCGACACTGTCCGTCGAGGCCGAAAATGTACTGGGCTCGGGACGCTACGCCGGTTTTGGCGGAGGCGAGAAGACATTGTCGCTATCAATGCCAATGGAGCTGGGCGGCAAGCGGGGCGCGAGGGTGCGCGTGGCAGAAGCCGAGCGTAGCGCGGCACGAATCGGCACGCAGGTCGCTCAAGCAGACCTGACCCTTCAGATTACCGAAGCCTTCGTTACCCTTGCCGCCAGCGAGAGGTACGTGGAGATCGCGAAAGCCAGCCATGCGCTGGCCGAACGAGCCCACCATGCTGCGCGCGAACGGGTACGCGTCGGCAAGGCGTCGCCTATTGAAGAGCAGCGGGCCGATGTGTTGCGTATTAACGCAGAAGTTCGGCTGGACAAGGCACTACGCGCCGCCCGGCTTGCCGGCGCAACGATTGCGCGACTGACAGGCAGCCCGACGCCGGTTGCGATCGCATCGACCTGGTTCGAACGAACCGACGCGGCGGTGCTTGGGCAGCCGGCAGTCTCGAGCCTGGCGCTTGCCGCTGCGGAGGCCGAGCTGACGGCTGCGAACGCCCGCGTCGACGCCGCCAGGCGCGACCGGATTCCCGATGTGACGCTGACCGCCGGCATGCGACGCTATGGCGAATCGTCCGAGAAGGCGGCTGTTCTTGCGCTGTCGGTCCCGCTGCCATTATTCAATCCGGGCACGGCTGCGATCGCACGCTCCCGCGCGGAATACGACCGCGCTTCCGCCGCGCGCCGCGCCGTCGCACTGGAACTCGAGCAATCCACGGCGCTAGCGGAAGCCGAGGTAGCTGACGCACTGGCAGCTGCACGCGCAGCCAATGGCCCCGCGCTCGCCGCCGCAGAGGAAGCGGCGCGCATCGCGAGGATCGGCTATGCCGAGGGAAAATTCCCGCAGCTCGAATTGATCGAAGCCGAGCGCTCATTGGCCGAAACGCGCGAAACGTCGGTCGACGCTCTCGCCGCACTTCACACAGCCCGGGCACGTCTCGCCCGGCTACAAGGTTCCAACTCTCCAATTTATAAGGATTGACCATGCAAGCGGTATTTCGATCCGGCCTGTGCGCCGCGATGATCCTGTTGGGCGCATGTTCCCCCAAACAAGAGCCAGCTAATTCCAAAGAAGCCGCAGAGCAAAGCGAGAAAGCGTCGAGCGAAAAGGGCGACAAGGAAGAGAAGGAAGAAAAAGGCCGACCTGAACACGAGGCCGGGGAGCGAGGCGAAGCTGCCGAGAAGGAAGGCGAGTCCGAAGCCAGGGAAGACTTCGTTACGCTGTCAGACCAGCAAATCAAAGCTGCAGGAATCGAGGTCATGCCGGTTCGCCAGTCCTTCGCCGGCGCGGTCGAGGCGCCGGCAGTGATCGCGGCCGACCCCAGGCATGCGGCCGTTGTTTCCAGTTCCGTCGGCGGCCGGGTAGTCGAGATCCGACGCAACCTTGGCGACTCAGTCGCGCGCGGCGATGTACTCGCTGTGATCGAGAGCCGGGACGTGGCCCAGCTCAGGGCCGATGTCGAAATCGCCAAGCGGCAGCACGAGCTCGCTCAGGCTACCTTCGCTCGCGAAGAGCGCCTGTACGGGGAAAAAGTCACCTCACGTCAGGAATTCGAGATTGCGCGTAATGCTTCCCTGGAAGCGCGAACCCGTCTGCGCCTGGCCGAGCAGCAGCTCGCTGCGGCAGGAGGCGCAGGTGGAGGACAGCTCAATCGCCTGATGCTGCGCTCGCCGATCAAAGGTAACGTCACGGCACGGCAAATCGCCTTGGGCGACATCGTGGCGCCGGACGCGCACCTGTTCGAAGTGGCCGACCTCAACGAACTCGCCGTCGAGCTTTCGTTGTCGCCGAACGACGCCGCCCGCGTCACCGTGGGCACCGCTTTGGATGTGTCGACTGATGGCCGGACTGGCACAGGACGCATTACTCACGTATCACGTGTGCTTGACCCGGCGACGCGACAGGTGCGTGCGATCGCACGGCTGTCGAATGGACAGAGACACTGGCGCATCGGCGAAACCGTCAACGCATCGATCGCGCTTGAGGGGGGAGCAGGTGGGGCGCAATTAGCGATTCCGAGGACCGCCGTGCAAACCGTCGAGGACAAGCCGAGCGTATTCGTCCGGGAGAAAGAAGGCTTCGCGATCAAGCATGTTGTCCTCGGCGGTAACGCGGCCGGCTACGTCAAAGTGATGTCCGGCCTCGACGGTAAGGAACAGATTGCGGTCAGCAATACTTACCTGCTGAAGGCGGAGCATGGGAAGGGAGAGGCAGGGGACGATGACTGATTTCCTCGTTCAACGGCTCCTGAAGGATACCCAACCATGATTGCTCGCATCGTCAACTTTTCCGTTGCGCGGCGGTGGCACGTCCTCATCGCCACCATCCTGCTGTCGATCCTCGGCGCATTTGCGCTGACGCGCCTGCCGATCGACGCCGTGCCGGACATTACCAACACGCAGGTGCAGATCAACGTCGTCGCACCTGCGCTCGCGCCGGCCGACGTCGAGCGGCAGGTCACCTATCCGATCGAAACGGCATTCGCCGGCATACCTGGACTGGAATCCACGCGCTCGCTGACCAGGCATGGATTTGCGCAGGTAACGACGGTCTTCAAGGATGGCACCGATATCTACTTTGCGCGTCAGCAGATGGCGGAGCGGCTGCGCGCCGTCGAGCGCAGCTTGCCTCCGGGTGCGACCGCCAGCCTGGGGCCGATCGCGACCGGCCTTGGCGACGTCTACATGTGGACGGTGGAGTACGCCTCCAAGCCGGCCGCGAAAGCGGGCTCGACGGCCGGACTGCAGGCAGATGGCAGCTATATCACCCCGGAAGGAGAAGTGCTGCGCAGCGCTGCCGAGAAGGCCACCTACCTGCGCACGGTGCAGGACTGGATCGTCGCACCGCAGCTCAAGAATACCGAAGGCCTGGCGGGCGTCGACGTCATCGGGGGCTACGTCAAGCAGTATGTGGTCACGCCGGATCCGCAACGGCTCGCGGCCCTGGGCATCAGCCTCACGATGCTGGGCGAGGCGCTCGAACGCAACAACACGAGCGCCGGCGCCGGCGTCGTCATCCAGAACGGAGAGGCGCTTACGGTCAAGGCCGATGCGCGCATCACGTCGACCGAAGAACTGGCGAAAACCGTCATTACTACCCGCAACGGCACGCCAGTGCTGGTGTCGCACGTCGCTACGGTTGGCATGGGGCAGGAAGTAAGGTTCGGCTCGGCGTCAGAAGGCGGCCAGGAGGTCGTCGTCGGTACTGCCGTGATGCGCATCGGCGAGAACAGCCGTACGGTCGCGGCGGCCGTGGATCTCCGACTGAAGGAAATCGCACGATCCCTGCCGCCGGATTTGCTGATCAGGCCAGTCCTCGACCGCACTCGGCTGGTCGATGCCACCATCAAGACCGTGGCAACCAATCTGACCGAAGGCGCGCTTCTGGTGATTGCGGTGCTGTTCGCGCTTCTCGGAAACCTGCGCGCGGCACTGATCGCCGCGGCCGTAATTCCGGTCACCATGCTGATGACCTCGGCAGGCATGCTCGAGGCAGGGCTTTCGGCGAACCTGATGAGCCTGGGCGCGCTGGACTTCGGCCTGATTGTCGACGGCGCCGTGATCATCGTGGAGAACGCCCTTCGCCGCATCGCCGAACGCCAGCATCAGACCGGCAGGATACTTACCAAAGCAGAGCGTCTCGATACGGTTGCCGCCGCCGCGCGTGAGATGATCCGGCCGAGCGTCTACGGCCAGGCGATCATCATTCTCGTCTACGTTCCCCTGTTGACGTTCCAGGGAGTGGAAGGGCGGATGTTCGCACCGATGGCGGTCACGGTGATCCTGGCCCTGGTCTTCGCATTCGTCCTCTCGCTCACCTTCGTTCCGGCTGCGATCGCGCTCTGGCTTTCGCGCCATGTCGACGAAAAGGAAAACAGGCTTGTCAAGGCCGTGTCGTCGTCCTACGCGCCCTGGCTGGACCGTGCGCTCGCCAAGCCCAAGCTCACCGGCGTGCTGGCGGCCGCTGGTTTCGCAGGCGCGCTTGGTTTGTTCACGACGCTTGGCCAGGAATTTCTCCCGACCCTGGACGAGAAGGATGTGCTGCTGCAGGTAGCCCGCATTCCCGGCACGTCGCTGGACCAGAGCCAGGCCATGCAGTTCGCTGTCGAGAAAGCTGTCGGAAAACTGCCCGAGGTAAAGCTGGTCTTCTCCCGAACGGGTACGGCTGAACTGGCCGCCGACCCGATGCCGCCGAATATCACCGACACCTTTGTCATCGTAAAAGACCGTTCGGAATGGCCGGAACCCGGGATGAGCAAGGCAGAACTTGTGGAAAAGATCGAGAAAACGGTTGCAGGCATCCCGGGCCAGAACTACGAGCTGACCCAACCCATCCAGATGCGCTTCAACGAGCTGCTGGCAGGCGTGCGGGGCGACATCGCGATCAAAGTCTATGGCGACGATTTCGACGCCATGATCCAGACCGCCGAGCAGATCGCAAGCAAGCTGCGGGCGGTCGAGGGCGCGGAAGACGTTCGTGTAGAGCAGGTGCAGGGGCTTCCGCTGCTCGATGTCCGGCTTGACCGCGACGCCATGGCCCGCGTCGGGCTGACCGCCCAGGACGTGCACGACACCCTGGCGGCAGCCGTCGCGGGACGGGAGGCCGGGTCGATCTACGAGGGAGACAGGCGTTTCGACGTCGTGGTGAAACTGGGCGAGAAGACCCGGAACGATGTCGAGGCCCTGCGCCTGTTGCCTGTGCTGACCCCGGGCGGCAGCTTCGTGCCACTGGGATCGGTGGCCACGCTGCAGACGGCCAAGGGACCGAACCAGATCAGCCGCGAGGACGGCAAGCGCCGGGTGGTCGTTCAAGCCAACGTGCGCGGACGGGACATCGCAGGCGTGGTCGGCGAAGCGCGCGAACGCATCAACGCCGACGTGCGACTGCCGGCCGGTGCATGGATTACCTGGGGCGGACAGTTCGAGAACCTCGAGCGTGCGCGGATGCGCCTGGCGGTCGTTGTGCCGGCCTGCTTCGCGCTCATCGTCGTGTTGCTGTATTCCGCCGTCGGATCCTGGCGCTCGGCTGCGGTCGTGTTCACGGGCGTGCCCCTGGCCCTGATTGGCGGTATTGCCGCACTCTGGCTGCGTGGCCTGCCATTCTCGATTTCCGCAGCCGTCGGATTCATCGCATTGTCCGGGGTTGCCGTCCTCAATGGACTGGTGATGGTGGGCTCGATCGACGACCTCGCGAAGGAGCTCCCCTGGGCGCAAGCGGTACGTGAAGGTGCGTTGCGGCGCCTGCGCCCTGTCCTGATGACGGCACTGGTCGCGTCGCTGGGCTTCGTCCCCATGGCACTGGCAACCGGCGCCGGCGCCGAGGTGCAGCGTCCGTTGGCCACGGTCGTCATCGGGGGCCTGATTTCCGCCACGATCCTGACGCTCTTCGTGCTGCCGACGCTTTACCAGCGCTTCGCCCGCCCCGCGGAGAGCGTGGCGGAGGGAATTTGAACAATCCGGTAGAGTGAACGCAACGACTCGGACATTGGAAGGAACCACATGAAAATGCAATACGACCTGGTCATCGTTGGCGCGGGTTCCGGTGGGTACATCGCCGCAATCCGCGCCGGACAACTCGGCTTGTCCGTCGCCTGCATCGAATCGAACCCTTACGCTGCCCCCGACGGCCAGCCGCGCCCCGGAGGAACCTGCCTGAACGTGGGATGCATCCCATCGAAGGCATTGCTCGCGTCGAGCCACCTGTACGAACAGGTCGTGCACCATACCGCCGAGCATGGTATTACCACCGGCGGCGCGGCGATCGACATCGACAAGATGATCCACCGGAAGGACGGGGTGGTCACGAAAATGGCCAAGGGGATCGAATACCTGTTCAAGAAGAACAAGGTCGACTTTATCAAGGCGCGGGCCCGCTTCGTCGGGATGCAGGACGGGGTGTACTCCCTAGAGGTCTCGGCCGAGGGTTCGGTGCAGCAGATCAGCGCACGTAACGTGATCATCGCCACCGGATCGCAGCCGCGCCAGCTGCCGGGCACCCGGATCGACAATTCGATCATCTGCGACAACGCCGGCGCACTCGATTTCCGCGAAGTGCCGAAACGCCTGTGCGTGGTTGGCGCCGGCGTGATCGGCCTTGAGCTGGGATCAGTGTGGCGGCGCCTGGGTGCGGATGTCACCCTGCTCGACGCCATGCCGGACTTCTTGCCGGGTTGCGACACCGCCGTGTCCAAGGAAATGCTCAAGTTGATGTCTGGCCAAGGGCTGAAATTCGACCTCGGCGTGGCCATCGACAGCATCGCACTCGGCGGCGACGGGGCGCATATTTCGTATCGAGACCGTGCCGGCGTCTCCAAGGAGCTCGCTTGCGACAAAGTGATCGTGGCGATCGGGCGAGTGCCGAATACGGATGGCTTGGGAATCGAGGCAATTGGCCTGGAGCTTGACCAGCGGGGCTATGTTCCGGTCGATGAACACTGCCGGACGACATTGCCAAACCTGTTCGCCATTGGTGACGTCGTGCGCGGGCCAATGCTTGCACACAAGGCTGAGGAAGAGGGGATCATGGTCGCCGAGATCATCGCAGGGCAATCGGGGCATGTGAATTACGGCGCCATCCCCTTCATCATCTATACGAGCCCGGAAGCCGCGTGGGTTGGCAAGACGGAGCAGGAACTGGCACGCGAAGGCCGCGCATTCAAGTCGGGACAGTTTCCCTTCTCGGCCAACGGCCGCGCATTGGGCCATGGCGACGCACAGGGGTTCGTCAAAGTCCTGGCCGACGCCCAGTCGGACCTTGTGCTGGGCGTGCATATCGTCAGTTCGCTCGCGTCGGAAATGATCGGCGAAGCGGCAATGGCGCTCGAGTTTTCGGCATCTTCGGAAGACATTGCCCGGATCTGCCATGCGCACCCGACTTTGTATGAAGCAATCAGGGAAGCCGCGCTCGCTGTCGACAAACGCGCGCTCAACCTCTGATCGTGAACTTTGAAGGAATTACATAGTGACCAAACCTTTGAAACCCCTCGCTGCCGTCGTGTTCGCCGGGTTGATCGCCACTGCTGACCTGGTCACCAAGGCCGCGATCGTGGAGCGGCTGGCCTACGGCCAGCAGATCGAATTGTTACCGTCCTTGAACATCGTCCATGTGATCAACCAGGGCGCAGCCTTCGGGCTACTCGCCACGGCTGGCGGGTGGCAACGCTACCTGTTCATCGTGGTCGCTGTACTCGCGTCGATCCTGATTGTTTGGTTGATCAGGAAGCCGGAAACGGGCTCCGCAGAAAGGGTCGGTCTGGCGATGATCCTTGGTGGAGCGGTCGGCAATCTCGTTGACCGCACCGCGCGGTTGGGCGTAGTCGACTGGATCGATGTGTATGTAGGGGTGCATCACTGGCCAGCCTTTAACATCGCCGATATCGGCATCACGCTGGGCGCGGCGGTAATCGTGTTGCACGCACTGTTTGGTGGCCGAGCGGAAGCTCCGGTGAGCGACAAGACCCGATAGTCTGCCGGCTGCTGCGGCCCGGCCAGTGTGGTGCGCCGACGCTGCGGCGACAGGTCTGAACAGGGCCACGGCCCGGCGTCGACAGAACAAAGCTAATCAGATCTACAACAAATCGGGACGCATGTTTTCGTCCAGTGGGTGTTGTAAAATTTACCATCCTCCAGTGTTCTCTTCTGTGATCAGGCAGTCAGCAACTACATGAAGCGCCTATTTCTGATTATATTGCTTGCGCTTTTGCCGTTACAGTCTGGCTGGGCGGCAGGATGGTGCGTGATTTCCGACGACATGCCGGTTGCCGCAGCGCTATCAGAAATGAGCGATGCCGACAGTCCACTTAAATCGCCGCTCGAATCCGTTTGCAGCGCGGCTTGTGTCTCGGCCTGCGACCTGCAGCCGCTCGACAGCGGTCTTTCGACGCTCAGGTGGTCAGAGCAGTCGCACTCCTTTCCTGCCAGTCCCAATCAACTGAATTATCAATCTCCGATCCTCGGCGGCTTGATTCGTCCAAAGTAGTGCCGATCATCCCAGCCGGCAAATACAGCCTGCGCTTGGTGGTGAACTCCATCACTCGACAAATCAAGCCATCGTTTCGGCAAGCCGAAGCACAGTTGTACGGTTCATGGACGAACCGTAGCAATTTCCTCTCCTCGGCGAATCAGGCGACGCGATGATGGCACGAAGCGACGTAGGGGCGGACTTGATTCGAGCAGCCAAACAGGCATTCAACATATTTGCTAGCTAAATCCATTGCGTGTATACATGCCTTGCTCACGACCTTGGCGGCTAAGGAACAGCCATGTCGAGAGCCAGTGCATTCAACAAACCTTACTTTCAACTGGAAAATTCGATGAAGACTTACATTAATTGCGTATTCGCCGCGCTCCTCGCATGCGTACTCGTGCCATTTGGAGCCGTGGCCAACGCGGGACAGGTGCCTGCAGAGATCACGGAGAAAGCGAAGACAGGAATAGTAGCGCCGTTCGGATACCCCTCCAATGGGGCGCCCGAGCGTGTTATCACAGTAATGCCTGGGAAGCCTAGACCGATCCATGTCGAGCGACTCGAGACTGTCCGTATCGTGGACGGCCCAAGAAGCGTTACCTGGACGTTCGATACCCTCGGCATGCCGAATATTCCCCTGGCAGACATCCTCCCCAACGCAACCAAGGTAATGATTTATGTTAAGGAAAATTCGATGTACGCTAATTAAGCTCTGCTATCGGTGATTGTAGAGATCACCATTTGTCGTTCGATGCCGCACGCGGCATCGAACCTCGAGAATATCCTTCTTTCTTATGAACAGGACGTATGCCGCTACTTTGGTCGGGCTTCTTTCGCCTCCGAAAGGATTTCGTATCCTCCTTTTGCAGCAATGAACGAAACCACTGTTCCCAGCAGCAGATCGGGAAGGTTAGATTTTGTCCACATCACTAACGCGCCCGACAGCACGATCGCGCCATTGACGATCGAATCGTTATTCGTAAAGATAGCGGAAGCTTTGAAATTGATGTCCTGGCCGCGATGCTGCTTCAAAAGCCGGATGCAATAAATATTAAGAAATGCATTTGCAGCAGCCATCCCCATCATGGCAGGTCCCAACGGGGCTTCACCGCCGAGGAAGCGACGGACAACCTCGATCAACAATAGACAGGCAAATCCAATGAGGAGCCATCCGGACAACTGGGCTGCACGTGTCTTGATCGCATCGGACCTGCCGACAGCGTACAGGCTCACACCGTAGACGGCGGCGTCCCCCAGGTTGTCGAGGCCAGCGCCGATCACCGCGGTTGAGGATGCCCAGGTGCCCCCCACAACGCCAGCCAGGCACTGCCCCAGATTGATCAATAAGACTTTCCACAGGATGCTGCGATCGCGTTCGTTGGCAGCGTCAAGGCTTGGTTCGTCAGGGCTATCGTTGATACTGTCCTTCATTCGCTCTCCGTAAAAGGTTCAAAGGAAGTACGCGTGGCCCAATCGGCAGGGGCGCTCACCGTTCTTGCCGGATTGGGTTATTGTTTTTTGCGGGAATGCTTCAGCACCTGCACCACTTGCGGTAACGCCCCATCCTTGCATAAGGGCGGGAATATCTCGACCTTATCGTGAAGCTCAACCTCGATTGAGTCAGGTACCAAGGCGCTTACATATCTGTATGACCGTAGATGAGGAACTGAAATTAGCGCGTACCGATGGCCGGCAATGTCGGTGTCGCTGAGATTTGCCAGGCAGCCAGGGCGGTTCGCCATTAGTCTCTCTGCCGTATAAAATTCGGTCACCCAGCCGGTTTTGCTGTTCGGCCCCACCCTTGGATCAGCACATCCACCCAGGAGAACGAGCGCAGCACATGGAACGGTAAAGATTGTCTTCCTGATCATGATTGCTCCTTGTCGAGCTGATTATCTGCGGGCTTTTACCAAATTGAATCCAAAACCAAGGCCCGCTGCGAGAAGCAGGGCCAGCTGCGCTCCATAGGTCTGTATGGTCGGGTAAATGCCAAGCACGGGCACGCGCAGCCCAGTGACTGGCGTGGCCATCATCCACCCGGCTTCCTGCAGCCCGGCGATTCCTTTACCGACCAGGACCACCGCCAGGACAGCCACCAGCACGGAACTGAACGAGAAGAATTTACCGATCGGCATACGTGCGCTGGTACGCAGGAAAACGGCAGCGATTACCGACAGCAGGACCAGGCCCGTAATGAACCCTCCCAATAGTGCAGGGCCGTTGCCATCGGCCGCGAGCGCCGAGTAGAACAGGACTGTTTCGAAGACTTCCCGGTATACCGCGATGAAAGCAAGGGCAAACAAGGCCCATGCGGAGCGTTTCTCCATGGCCGCAGTGAGATGCTGCTTGAGATAGGCCTGCCACTGTCCGGCCTGGCCTTTCTGGTGCATCCAGAGCCCGACCGACAGCAATACCGCCGCGGCGAAGAGCGACGACAGGCCTTCGGTCACTTCGCGGCTTGCGCCACTGATGCTGACCATATAGGTGGCTACCAGCCAGGTCAACGCGCCTGCGGCCAGCGCCGAGATCCAGCCGGCGTGCACGTAACGCAGCGCCTGAGGACGCTCCGCTTTGCGGAGGAACGCGACCATCGCGATCACGATCAACAGGGCTTCGACGCCTTCGCGCAGGAGAATGGTCAGAGCGCCGACGAACACCGTCGTCGCATCGGTCTTGTTCGCGCCGGTAAGGTCCTCGACGCGGACGAAATACCCGTCCAGTTGCTGGGCGTATTCGGTCGCGCGCAGCACATCGCCTTGTGCAACCGCGCCTCGATACAGCTGCATGGTTCGTTCCACGTCGACCAGGAGTTGGCGGTCGGTCGCGTCGAGCGTCGCCTCGAGCGGTTCGAAGCCGTCCAGGTAGGCCGATAAAGCGAGCTCGGTGGCCTTCGCCCGCTGATTATTCTTCAAGGCATTCAGGCTGTCTTGCAGCAGCTTGCGCGCAAGGGCGATGCCCGACCGTTCCTGCTGCACCCGTACCGCCTCGGGATGGGTGCGTGCGTACGCCAGAACGGCTCGCACGGTTGACGGTGAGCTTGCCTTCGCCAGTTCTTCTTCGGTTGCCGTCACAAGGGTGTTCATGTCGGAAATGGTGGCGGACGCGGCCTTGTTCTGTGCGAATGCGGACTCTCCCGCTGCGATATCCGTGTCCTTGAACGCCAAAGTGCCGACGTGAAACGCCAGCGACCAACGGTCATGCTCGGACAGGCTTGCAAAGGCTGGCATCGAGGTGCCTTCGACGCCTTGGCTGATGACCTGATACAGCGCCATGAGGGAACGGGAGCGGGCTCGTTCCTCGTCCGTAAATGCGATTGGTTTGGGTTCGAGCGTGGCCGCAAGTGCGCCATCGCCGGCGCCGGTCGCGCCGTGACATGCAGCGCATTGCGCCTGGTAAAGCGCGGCACCGCGGGCCAGGTCGGGCATGGCGCGTGGCGCAACAGGGAAGGGGTAGGCCTGCAGAAGCAAACGGTTTGCCTCCCGCGCAAGCTGGGAAACCTGCTGCGGTGAGTCCTTCCGTTCGACCGCCTGCTTCAGTCTCGAGGCGGCATCTGCCAGTTCTGCGTGCAAGGGATGCTGAGGCAATGCCTGCACCTGGTTTTGCGCCCGCGTCGAGAACTCCCGCATTTCGCCATATTCCAGTTCGCTGATGATCGCGCCGTTCTGGACGGCGCCAGCATAGTCTACGGCAACGTAGTCAAGCAACTGCCAGAGCTGGCGGACTTCTGCCTCTCGCGATGTGGGGTTTGCGTGGGTCGCGCCGATCACGCAACCAAAGAACACGACGAGGGCCATCAGCCGACGCCAAATGGAGTACTTCATATCAGGGCACTTGTCTTCATGTACGAGAACCTGACATTTAACACCTTCTAGCTACTTGAAGGTCAAGCGCATTATCCCTGTTGTTCGCTGGCTGGGGCGGAAAGATTGGACTCGCCAATCGCGCCATGCCGTCCTGGTTCGTCGCCGGCGTCTGAAGTGCCAAGCGCATGCAGGATCTCGCATGGCCTCGTGCTGTCGGTGGCGACACACCGGCTCCTGAGGTTCCTGAGCTGCGTCTCCAGTATCGACAGGTTTGCTATACGGTCGACGATGTGTCCGATGTGTTTGTCGAGCAGCGCGTTGACGCCCTCGCAGTTGTGCCCGGGGGTCTCGCGAAAATCAAGCAGCATCCGGATCTCATCGAGTGTCATGTCCAGGGCGCGGCAGTGCCGGATGAACAGCAAGCGCTCGGCATGAAGTTCGTTATAGGCGCGATAATTGTTCGACGCCCGCTCGGGCGGGGCCAGCAGGCCAATCCGCTCATAGTAGCGGACGGTTTCAACCAGGCAGCCTGAGCGTTCCGCCAATTCGCCAATTTTCAAGAAAAATCCCGTTATGTTGGTTTAGTGCTTGACCCCGTACCCGCTACAGGGTGTTCAATGCGAACTATACACAGTTCTCAAGGAGTCGTCATGTCGGAATGCCAGGCCAAGTCATGCTGTGCGAAGTCTGCGCCAATCGAGACCACGGGTACCTTGCCTTCAACCCAAGACCGTTCGCTGCTCATTCGCATCGATCAGATGGACTGCCCGACAGAAGAAGGGCTGCTGCGGCAAGCGCTTGGGCGCATCGAAGGCGTCGGAAGGCTGGAGTTCAATCTTGTCCAGCGCAGGTTGCGGGTGGAGCACAGCCTCGGCGACCCACAGCCGATCCTTGCGGCGGTACGTGCGGTCGGCATGGACCCGGTGGTGGAGCAAGCTGGTGGCGAAAGCGGGGCAGCGGCCGGTACTGTTTTCCGGATCGAGAACATGGACTGCCCGACCGAGGAGGCGCTCATCCGTAGCAAGCTGTCCGGCCTGCCGCAGGTTGAACAGCTCGACTTCAATCTCGTCCAGCGCCGTTTGAGCGTCAGACACAGCGGGCCAGCAACGGCGATCCAGGATGCGCTGACGTCCATCGGCATGCAGGCGGTGCTCATCAAGGCCGGACAAGGACGAGCCGAGGCGGCGCCTCCCACCTCCCGAAAGCGGCAGTATGCGATCCTCGGGCTTGGGTTGGCCGCAGCGATCGGCGCCGAAATCGTTGCGTGGACGACGGGCGATGAGAACTGGTGGCCAGTCATCCTGCTATCGTTGCTTGCGATCGCGACGACTGGCTTGGGGGTGTACAAGAAAGGCTGGATCGCGCTCAAGAACCGCAATCTCAATATCAATGCCCTGATGTCGATCGCCGTGACTGGTGCGGTACTGATCGGGCAGTGGCCGGAAGCGGCAATGGTGATGGTGCTGTTCGCGGTGGCCGAGATGATCGAGGCACGCTCGCTCGACCGGGCGAGAAACGCCATCCAGGGCCTGATGGCATTGACGCCCGAGCGGGTCAGCGTGCGTCTGGACGACGGTAGCTGGAGTGAACAGGACGCCACCGCGGTCGCGATCGGCGCCTTGGCCCGTGTCGCTCCCGGCGAGCGGATCGCCCTGGACGGGGAAGTGACCTCTGGCCAGTCTTCCGTCAACCAGGCGCCGATTACGGGCGAGAGCATGCCGGTACCAAAGACGGTCGGCGACAAGGTGTTCGCCGGCACCATCAACGAAACCGGCTCTTTTGAATACCGTGTCACTGCGGGTCACAGCAACTCGACCCTGTCGCGCATCATCCGCGCGGTCGAGGACGCGCAAGGCAGCCGCGCCCCGACCCAGCGTTTCGTTGACCGCTTCTCCAGCATCTACACGCCTATCGTATTCGCCATCGCGCTCGCCGTTGCTCTCGTACCGCCGCTCATGCTGGGCGCCGAATGGATGCCCTGGATCTACAAGGCACTCGTGCTGCTGGTGATTGCCTGCCCCTGCGCCCTGGTGATCTCGACCCCGGTGACCGTCGTCAGCGGCCTGGCTGCCGCAGCCCGCGCCGGCATCCTCATCAAAGGCGGCGTCTACCTGGAGCAGGGCGGCAAACTACGCTCGCTCGCGCTCGACAAGACCGGCACGATCACCCAGGGCAAGCCTGAGGTGACGGACGTGCTGCCCCTGCAAGGCGATGCACAGACCCATCTGCAGCTCGCGGCAGCGCTCGCGGACCGGTCCGACCATCCGGTATCGACCGCAGTGAGTCGCCACTGGCAAAACTCGGGTTTGGACCTGCCGCTCGCTGCCGTGACCGAGTTCGAGGCGCTGACCGGCCGCGGCACCAAAGGGCGGATCGACGGCAAGTGGTACTACCTCGGCAATCACCGACTGGTCGAGGAGCTCGGCATCTGCAGTGCCGCGACGGAAAGCATCCTGTCGAAACTCGAGGGTGAAGGCAAGACGGCGGTTGTCCTCTGCGATGAAACGTCGCCACTGCTGGTGATCGGGGTGGCCGATACCATTCGTGAAACCAGCCGCGAAGCGGTGGCCCAGCTTCATCAGTTGGGAATCCGGACGGTTATGCTCACCGGCGACAATGCGGTGACGGCTGCGGCGATTGCAAGGCAGGTTGGCATCGACGACGCCCGGGGGAACATGCTGCCCGAGGATAAGCTCGCTGCCGTCAATGACGAGGTAGCGCGATTCGGCACCGTCGGCATGGTAGGGGATGGCATCAATGATGCTCCGGCGCTGGCCAAGGCCGATATCGGGTTTGCAATGGGCGCAGCGGGCACCGACACAGCAATTGAGACAGCCGACGTCGCGCTGATGGATGATGATTTGCGCAAGATCCCGCAGTTCATTCGCTTGAGCAGGCAGGCGGCTACCATCCTCAAGCAGAACATCGTCGCAGCCTTGCTGATCAAGGCTGTGTTCCTGGTGCTCGCTATTGCAGGGTCGGCTACCCTGTGGATGGCCGTGTTTGCGGACATGGGCGCGAGCCTGCTTGTCGTGTTCAATGGCCTGCGCCTGCTGCGCTTGAAAACCCGGTAGCTCGAACAGTCCGCTTTTCACTGCCGCACGTTCCGCGAGCGCGAGCCGGCTCTGCTGCCCGGTCCACAGGCCCGGGCAGCCTTGCACATCACGCCGCCATTACTGCGCCAGTCTGTAGCGATGTTCGCGGTAGAGCAATGAAGGCAGCATTACATGTGCCATCGCCCTGCCTACTTCGGCTTGAGGCGGCGCGTCGGCGCTGACGTCCAGCACTCCTGTCTCACTGTCGTACCGGCCCATCAACGGTGACTGGCCAGGACGCAAGATGGTGGCGGACTTCTCGTCGAGCCATGCAAAGTAGTTGTTGAACTGGATGAGCGCACGTCCGGGCGTGCTGTCATCCTTGACGAAATCCCGGCCGATCATTGGGTGCTCGCTCGAGACCCCGAGTAGTGAAAGCAAGGTAGGACCGAGATCGACCTGGCTCGCGATCGTCCCGATGCGCTTGGGCTTGATATCCGCACCAAGAATCAGTCCGGGAATATGGAATTTCTTGATCGGTACCAGCGCGTTGCCATATACCCGGTTGTCATGATCTGCCACGATCAGAAAGACCGTATCTTTCCAATATTCCTGCTTCCTGGCTTCCCTGATGAACTTTCCGAGTGCGAAATCGGCGTACTTCACTGCGTTGTTGACAGTCTGCTTGGGCTTCTCATACAGCTCGATTTTTTCGTCTGGGAACTCGAAGGGCTCGTGGTTGGATGACGTAAAAATCAGGCTGAAGAAGGGCTTGTTCTGTGCATGCAGGGATTGGAGGCGCTCAAGCGATTTATCGAACAGGTCTTCGTCCGAAGCACCCCAACTCCCGACAAACCGGGGAGACATCTGCCGCAAGTCCACGATTTGCTGGAAACCGTTGCCAGTAAAGAAGCTGCGCATGTTATCGAAATGCGCTTCGCCCCCATAGACGAACTCCGTGTGATAGCCCTGCTGGCCCAAACCGGCCGCCAAGGTATAGAAATTCTGCTGTGCAAGCGAGAGTTTGACGACACTACGGGCCGGCGTCGGCGGATAACCCGCGACAACCGCTTCGATCCCGCGGACAGAGCGTGTCCCTGTCGCGTACAGCTGTTCGAACCACCAGCCTTCCCCTTTGAGTTTCTCCAGCTCAGGCGTTACCGGAAGGCCGCCCAGCGATTCGACAAAGGTGGCCCCAAGGCTCTCTTGTAAAACAATTACAAGGTTTAGGGGACGGTCGCGTTTGATTGCCGCTTCCTGCCGGTGGAGCGTAGGCAAATCTTTATTCGAGAAGACATGGTCGCGCAGCCAAGGAGCGGCTTTTACTTCAGCCAGGACTTGGCTTGTCGGGATGCTGCCGTAAATTTCAGACGAGTTCGCCTCCTTGCGCAATGAGTTGACGGCATCGAGAACAGACCATCCCGAGTTGATGATCAAGGAGTTGACCATTGCATCGCCGGTAAGGGCGAACAAGGCTGGGTTGGCAGGCCGATGGCCAGTGGTGGAGCGAACCTGCGCGAATACCACCAGGCAGATAAGTGGCCAAGTCAGCAGCAAGGTACGGGCCGGCCAGAACTTCATGCCCGAAGCCGCGTGCCTGAACACGTAGAAGAACAGGGCGGTCAAGGCGACCGTGGTGCCGATGCCGAGTATGACAGCGGTGCGAAAGCCATTCCACAGGGTGGCGAAGACTTCACGTGGATAGGACAGATATTCGACGAAGAGGCGATTTGGCCGCACGTCGTACTGCATGATGAACTGCGGGGACGACAATTCCATGAACACGATGAACATCAGTGCGAACGTCGCCCAGCAGCTCGTAAACCCTTTCCAGATTGATGCGCGAGAAGGGTGCGCGAGCAGTGGCGCGAGCAGCAATGGAATCGCAATGAAATAGCCCAGCAAAATCAGGTCAGCCCGTGCTCCCTGGAGCAGCATTTCGCCTGGAATGCCGCTTGCCCGGACCCGGTCCCATTGCCACACCATCATTGTGAAGCGGGAAAGCGAGAGCATGACAAAGCCGAGCAACGCCATTTGCAGGATGGTCACATATGGCCCGGCCCAGCTTGTCAAGTGCGCCAGCCGTGCGGCGCCTGCGTGGAACAAGGAGTGTACTTGTGTATCGGATTTCTTCATGTTGCTACCAGCGAGATCGAAAGGACCACCATTGCGGGGCAAGGGGGTCCTAAAGGTTGTGATTTTTCGGATGGCGTTACTTAACGTGGCTGTTCATAGTTCGCAGGCTGAAGTGCCCGCTCGACCAGTTCGATCAGGATATGGATGACCTTGATATGGAGCTCCTGCACCCGATCAGCGTAGCGTCCGGCGCTCGTGCAGATGCAGACATCCGCACATTGCTCGAGTTGCGATCCCGACCGTCCAGTCAGCCCGACTACCCTCATTCCCTTGGCGCGGGCTGCCTGCGCGGCAAGAACAACGGACGGGCTGCTCCCGCTCGTACTGATCGCGAACAGGACATCGCCAGGCCCGCCGTTGCCCTCGACGAAGCGGGCGAAGACCTGGTCGTATCCATAGTCATTGGCGACGCAGGTGATGTAGCTCGGGTCGCTGATGGCCACGGCCGCCATGGCGGGACGATTCTCGCGGAACCGTCCTGACAACTCTTCGGCCAGGTGCATCGCGTCACACATCGAGCCGCCGTTTCCACATGAAATGACACGACGCCCACTGCGCAGCGAATCGATCAGGAGGGCGGCCCCTGCCTCGATATTTGCGAGCTGGGTGGCGTCGTTGATCAGGCGATCGAGCGCTTCGCGCGCCTCGACGAGGTTTGCCCTGATATGATCAATCATCGCTTTTCTCCTTCATGCTCATGGTGGCCGGCGTGCTCCGCATGCTCGGCATGGTCATGACCTGCTGCCGGACCGAAGGTATGCTCTTCGATTGCCTGCTCGCAGGGCGTCGTTTCGATCTGGATGGTGCTGTGATGGATGTCGTACTTGCTGGCGACTAGCTGGCGGACAGCAAGCAACAAGGCCTGCGGATCGGTGACGTCGTCACGCTGGACCACATGTACCGTCAGGCTGGCTTTGCCGCTTGTAATCGACCACACATGCAGGTCGTGCACGCTTGCCACACCCCGTACGCCGGTGATCGCTTCCTTCACTTCGTCGATGCCGAGGCCTTCCGGAACGCCTTCGAGCAGCACGTTCATGCTCGCCTTGAGTAGCGTCCAAGTGCGCGGCAATACCCAGAGCCCGATGGCAACTGCGATGGCCGAATCGACCCAGGCCCAGCCGGTGTACCGAATCACGAGGGCACCGATGATGACGCCGATCGAGCCGAGCATGTCGCTCCATACTTCAAGGTACGCGCCCTTGACGTTCAGGCTGCTGTCCTTGCCGCTGGAGAGCAGCCGCATGCTGATGAGGTTGACGACGAGGCCAAACGCGGCAACCAGCAGCATCGTCCCGGATTGGATTTCCGGCGGGTTGTTCAGGCGTTGGTACGCTTCGTACAGGATGTAGATCGCCACCAGGAACAGAAGGATGGCGTTGAGTGCGGCCGCCAGGATCTCGAAGCGGTAGTACCCGAAGGTGCGCGCGCTGTCTGCCGGCCGTTTGCCGATGCGGATCGCGGCAAGCGAGATCGCCAGCGCTGCACTGTCGGTGAACATGTGCGCAGCATCCGAGATCAGGGCAAGGCTGTTGGTGAGAATGCCACCGATAATTTCAGCGATCAGAAATGCCGTTGTGAGGATGAGCGCGATCCAGAGAGGTCGCTCGTTCTGGCCTGGCTGTGCTGCATGAGAATGTCCTGAACCCATCGTCTTCCCCTTGTGTCGTGTTTTTGATTGTCCTGCCTGCTTAAATCAACGAAGGAAGTCCCGTACCGTCGAAACACCCTGTCGGATACCGGACCGCCATATCGTTGTGCGGCTCTGCGTTGGCCAGGAGCGCACTACTTTCGCTTTGCCTTCGGTTTTGAGCCCTTTCGCGGTTTGGTCCTTGCGGAATTGTTTCGATCCTTGTACTTGAGCCAACCGAAGAACACCATCATCACGCCGAACAAAACGAGGCCTCCGATTCCGATCACTTCGAACAGGTAATCGTGTAGTGCCTCTGCGGGCTGTTGTTGTAGCTTCATTCATCGCCTCCTTCGATATCAATCGACGCACCGTCCGTTTAACAGCAGTTCAATCCGGCGTCTGCTCGTCCGTGATCTCTGTCGAGTACAGGCGAAATCCGACACTGGCCACTTGATGTGAGGCTGCTCCCATCAGGACGACGCTTTCAAGAACGATTCCCCCAGTCGCGCAGCTCACAAGAGCTACCCCGTGCGCAGCCAAGTCCAGCCCTACAAGCCGACGGGTTCTGCAAGCGCACCCCTTGCGGTTGTCTCGACGCATTTTGTTCTCCCTGGCTGGGCCGCAAGAAATCCTCGCGGCCCAGTACGCTTAATGGACGAGGACTTTCGCCTTCTGCACCGGTACCTCATCGCTATCCTTGCGATGCGCAAGCCGGTAGAGCAGGGGAAGAACGAGCAGCGTCAGTGCCGTCGATGACAGGATGCCCCCGATGACAACGGTTGCCAGCGGCCGCTGTACCTCGGCACCGGTACCGGTTGCGATGGCCATTGGTACAAAGCCCAGCGATGCTACGAGGGCGGTCATGAGGACTGGTCGCAGCCGTGTCAACGCGCCATGTGTAATCGCCCGGTCCAGGCCCATGCCTTCCTCCCGCAAGGTGCGGATATAGGAAATCATCACCAGCCCGTTCAGGACCGCCACGCCGGATAGCGCGATGAAGCCGACCGCTGCCGATATCGACATCGGAATGCCGCGCAGGGCCAAGGCGATGACGCCGCCAGTCAGGGCGAATGGAATTCCCGTGAACACTAGCAAGCCGTCCTTGACGTTGTTGAACATCATGAAAAGCAGCGTGAACACGATGAACAGGGCAAGCGGCACGACCACCTGCAGGCGCGCGGTCGCCGACTGCAGCTGCTGGAAGGTGCCGCCCCAGCTCGTCCAGTAACCCGGGGGCACCTGGACTTGCTTGGCGATGGCAGCCGCGGCTTCGGGCACGAAGGTGCCGATATCACGTCCGCGCACGTTGGCGCTCACGACAATGCGCCGCTTGCCGTTTTCCCGGCTGATCTGGTTCGGCCCGGGCGTAAATTCGAGCGTCGCCACTTCACCCAAAGGAATGTAGGACGTCGGGCTGCCCTCCTTGGCAGGCAGCGGGACAGGAAGCTGCCTGAGCGCGTCCAGATCGGCCCTCAGCGTCTCGGGCAGGCGGACGACGATGTCGAAGCGGCGGTCGCCCTCGAACATGGTGCCGGCCTCGCGCCCGCCAGTCGCGATCGCCAACGCCTCCTGCACAGCGCCAATGTTCAGGCCATAGCGCGCCGTCTTCTCGCGATCGATGTTCACGGTTAGCATAGGCAGGCCGCTCGTCTGCTCGACTTTCACTTCGGCCGCGCCTGGAATGCGCTGGAGAACCTCGGCGATTTCCTGGCCTGTCGAAGCAAGCACATCCATGTCGTCGCCAAAGACCTTGACGGCCACGTCGCTGCGCACGCCGGAGATCAGCTCGTTGAAGCGCAACTGGATCGGTTGGGAAAATTCGTAGGCATTGCCGGCGTACTTTTCCGTTTCCTCTTCGATCGCTTCAATCAGCTCCGCGCGGCTCTTCTTCGGTGCAGGCCAGTCCGATTCGGGCTTGAGCATGATGTAGCCATCCGAGATGTTCGGCGGCATCGGGTCCGACGCGATTTCCGCCGTGCCGGTGCGGGCGAACACCCGGTCGATCTCGGGGAACTTCGCCTTCAGGCCGGCTTCCACCTTCTTCTGCATTTCCACGGACTGGCTCAGGCTGGTCCCGGGAATGCGCAACGCCTGCAACGCCAGGTCGCCTTCGTTCAGGCTCGGGATGAATTCACTGCCAAGACGCGTGACCAGCAGGCCCGACAGGAGGACCAGGACGATTGCGCTCGTGATGACCAGTGCGGCGTTGCGCATCACCTTTTCGAGCATCGGTGCATAGGCGCGTTTGGCCATGCCCATGATCCTGTTTTCCTTCTCCGTAACGCGCTTGCCGATGAACAGGGCAACTGCGGCCGGAATAAAGGTGATCGACAGGATCATCGCACCGACCAGTGCCGCCACAACGGCGAACGCCATCGGATGGAACATCTTGCCCTCGACGCCAGAGAGCGCGAAGATCGGCAGGTAGACGACCATGATGATGAGCTGACCAAAGAGCAGGGGACGCCGTGCTTCCCTGGCAGCTGCGAACACTTCGTGGAAGCGCTCGGTCAGGGTCAGGTCGCGCTTGTGCTGCTCCTGAGCATGCGCGAGGCGCCGTACGCAGTTTTCGACGATGACGACCGCGCCGTCGATGATGATGCCGAAGTCGAGCGCACCCAGGCTCATCAGGTTGGCGCTGACCCGGTAGGACACCATGCCCGTGAACGTGAACAGCATTGCCAGCGGAATCACCATCGCGGTGATGATCGCCGCTCGAATATTGCCGAGGAACAGGAAGAGGATGACGATCACCAGCACCGCGCCCTCGAGCAGGTTCTTCTTGACCGTATTGATGGCCTTGTCGACCAGCACGGTGCGGTCGTACACCGTCACTGCCTTGACGCCTTTCGGCAGCGAGCGATTGACATCGACCATCTTGGCGGCCACCGCCTGGGACACCGCACGGCTGTTTTCGCCGATGAGCATGAACACCGTTCCCAGCACGACCTCGCGGCCGTTCTCGGTCGCCGCGCCGGTGCGCAGTTCGCGGCCGATATCGACGGTTGCGACATCACGTACCCGAATCGGGACGCCGTCGACGTTGCTGAGGATGGTATTGCGGATATCGTCCAGGGTGCGCACCTGGCCGGGCGCCCGGATCAGGAACTGCTCGCCGCGGCGTTCGATATAGCCAGCGCCGACGTTATTGTTGTTCTGATCGATCGAACCGACGACGTCGGACAGCGACAGCCCATAGGAACTGAGTTTGGCGGGGTCAGGCGCGATCAGGTATTCCTTGGCGTAGCCACCGATCGAGTTGATTTCGGTAACGCCGGCCACCTGGCGCAACTGCGGCTTGATGATCCAATCCTGGATTTCACGCAGGTCTGTCGGCGTGTAAGGGGTGCCGTCTGGCTTTTTCGCACCGGGTTCGCTTTCCACCGTCCACAGGTAGATTTCGCCGAGGCCCGTGGAGATCGGTCCCATCATCGGCACAACCCCGCCAGGCAGGTTTTCCCTCGCCTCCTGAATCCTCTGGTTGACAAGCTGGCGGGCAAAATAGATGTCCGTCCCGTCCTTGAAGATGACGGTTACCTGCGACAGGCCGTAGCGCGACAGCGAGCGGGTCTCTTCCAGGCCAGGCAGGCCGGCCATGACCGTCTCGATCGGGAAGGTGACGCGCTGCTCGACTTCGAGCGGCGAATAGCCGGCTGCCGAGGTGTTGATCTGGACCTGGACGTTGGTAATATCAGGAACTGCGTCGATCGGCAGCTTTTGGTAGTTGTAAATGCCGACAGCAGCCATCGCGACGACGGCGACCATGACGAGCCATCGGTGCTCGATGGCAAAGCGGATTATTCGTTCAAACATGTCTGGTTCCTCGTTCAGTGTTCGTGCTCGGCACTGCCTTTGCCTTGCTCGGCCTTCACAACGAAGCTTCCCGTTGCAACATACTCGGCACCGGCGGCCAGGCCCTGGACGATCTCCACGACCTTGCCGTCGCTCGCGCCGAGGGTGACTGGCCGGGCCTGGAAGCCCTCCGCCGCTTTGACGAACACGACCGGCTTGCCTTCGATCGTCTGCACGCCGTCTGCCTGCACGGTGACGGCCGCCTCCTTCTTGCCGCGTACCACCGACACGTTCACGAACAAGCCGGGGCGCCAGACGAGGCCAGGGTTATCGACCACGACGCGGGCGGTCGCAGTCCGGGTCTGCTCGCCCAGCAGGTTGCCCATATAGCTCACCTTGCCGTTGACTGCTTCGCCGCCAGCCGGGGACCGGATGGTCACGCTCTGGCCGACGCGGATCGTTCCCAGGTCTTTCGGGCTGACCGCAATCTGTACCCAGACTTTCGACAGGTCGGACAGGACGAAGGCATTGGCGTCTTCCTTGACGGCCTCGCCTTGGACAAGGTGCTTTTCTACCACCACGGCGTTGAACGGCGCGCGTAATACATAGCGATTCAGGGCGCCTGAGCCTGAGCCGGCGCCCAGGGCGGTCAGCTTCGACCGCGCCGACTGGGCTTCGATCTGAGCCTCGCGGTATTGCTGCTCTGCCTGCAGGAAATCCTGGTGGGCCGAGATCTTGTCCTCCCACAGCTTCTTCTCGCGTTCGTAGGTTGCACGCGCGAGACCAACACGCTTGTCGGCCGCGAGGGCAGCACTACGCAGCTCGGCGAGCTCCGGGCTGGCAATCTCGGCCAGTGCCTGGCCCTTCCTGACGTCCTGACCAAGCGCGGCGGAGACCGATTCGACGACACCGGCGACACGGGGAACCACGTGCGCCGTGCGGTCCTCGTTGAAGTGCACCTCGCCAGGGAGGGTCACGGCCGTGTCGACGCTGGCCGGGCTTGCCTTGGCGGTAACAATGCCGGCGCTCTGGATTTGCTGGGACGTCATCTTGACCAGGCCGGGCGCGGCGTCGGCGTGGCCTTCTTCCTTGCCTTCGGCATGCGCTTCTTCCTTGCCTTCAGCCTGCCCGTCTTTAGCAGCGGATTTTTCCGTCGTCTCCTCAGCGTGTTCGGTTTCGCCATCACCAGAAGGGGCGTCTTTTTTCCAGAACAGAATGGCAATCGCAAGAACAATACCTACGGCCACAACGGCCAGGATGGAGAAGGCGGACTTTTTGTCGATGTTGAGCTTCATGGGGAGATCCTGTTGTTCGAGGTGGCGCCGTCGATCTCGACATAGCGGCCAAGGTCTGCGACGGCACGGTAGCGGTCGTACAGCGCCTGGATGTACTGGGTGCGGGTCTGCAGGAGCGTGCGCTGGGCATCGAGGACGTCGAGGAAACTGAACTTGCCTGCTTCAAATCCTGTGACGGCCGCATCGAACACGCGCTGTGCCCTTGGCAAAATGTCCTGGCGCATCGTGCGTACCTGTTCGCGGGAGAGCTGTGCCCGCTGGTAGGCGGCGGTCAGCGATTGGTGCAGGCGCAGCTGCTCCGCTTCGAGTTCCGTACGTGCCTTTTCAGCCCGGGAGAGCGACGCCTGGAGACTGCCCTGGTTCCGGTTAAACAAGGGAATTGGTACCGAAACGCCGAGCACGGTTTGCGAGCGACCGATTTCGTCATCCTTCTGCCTGCCGACAATGAGCGTCAGATCGGGCATGCGCTGGGAACGGTCGAGGCCGACCTGCGCTTCCTCGCGCTCTACCTGCAGGCGGGAGCGCCGCAGCTGGGGCGAGGCATCCAGCCGGCGCTGCAGCTCGTCCAGTGCCGGCGCAGGCGCCAGGTCCAGCTCGGGGATCGCGAGGGGCTGCGATACCGCGCTGGTCTCCCCCCAGTACGCAGCCAGCGTGTGCAAGGCGATGGACAGTTCGCTCTGGGCCTGGGCAAGCTCGAGCCGCGCCGATGCCTGGGCAACGCCAGCGCGGTCCTGCTCGACAGGCGACACGCGTCCGGCCGCCACCCGCTTTTCCGCTGCAAAGGCAGCCTTGCCGGCCACGTCGAGCGAAGCCTGGGCCACTTGCAGCCGCTCCTGCGCACCAAGTGCGTCGAAATAGGCGGTGGTGACATCGGCGCGCAAGTCGGTGCGCGCAACGCCAAGGTTTCCTGCGGCGAGGCTGCGCTCGCTTTCCGCGAGTCTGATGCGGGCGGAGCGCTTGCCTCCGAGTTCGAGCACCTGGCTAAGCTGAACTGTTTGGGTGCGGGTGCCGCGCTGGGTTCCCTCGCGAACGAACGAGACCTCTGGATTGCGAAACACGCCGGCCTGGCGGCGCGCACCCTCGGCAATCGCCACGTCGAGGGCGGCTGCGCGCAGTGTTGGATTGGCGGCCAGCGCCTTGGCAACGGCCTGCTCGAGCGTCAAGGGTGAGCTCGTGGGCGGGGCGGGCTGCCGGGTTGCCCCAGGTGAAACTGGCTGCGCTGTCATCTGCGCAGCACTCGGCAGCGCCTGTGCAAATAGCACAGCCGCCCCGAGGACGAAAAACTTGGAATGCATGAATAACTCCGGTTATTGAAAGCGAAGGCTATTCAGCAGCGAGACGTATCGGGATGGCCTTCCGGCCTCCCGCACAACGATGAGTGGATGTATACGATCTGCCGCCGAATCAGACGGCGGAGATCCATTGAGGCCGCTCGGGCCGATCGGAGAACAAGGAAGAATAGTGCAGCGAAGTAGCCGACGACACGAGGCGAGCAGGCTCCAGAATCGCTACAGCAACTGGGAGAGCATCGAAGGACAGCGAGATGTGGGCGCAGGACGAGCAGTGCGAATGCACGCTTGCTTTCTTCGCCGAGCCAGAGGGCTGGTCCTTCCCGTCGAATGCGACTTTATGAGCATCGGCGTCGGACGAGTGGTGTCCGAAATGCTGAGCGGCACGGCCCGACTCATGCTCGCAATACGCAGCGACCACGCTCCAGCTGAGCTGAAGAGCGAGAATCGTCAGGACGAGGTAGATGAAGCGTCGGGCAGCCATGGAGAAAAGTATAGCATGGGGCATCGTTTTGCTTCCGCGCCTCATTGCGGTAGGCTGGTGAGCGAGCGCAGCAAGATGGTGCCCATCTATAATGCTGCAGTGTTGCTACTGGATGAGAACTGCGTTGATACTGAAAACCACACTGCTTTTTGTCGCCACCGCCATCGCCGAAATTGTCGGCTGCTTCCTGCCTTACCTATGGCTGCGCAAGGGAGGCTCGATCTGGCTCCTGGTGCCGGCAGCGGCCAGTCTCGCGATTTTTGTCTGGTTACTGACTCTGCATCCAGCAGCTAGTGGGCGAGTGTACGCAGCCTACGGCGGCGTCTACGTCGCAACTGCCCTGGTCTGGCTGAGATTCGTCGATGGGGTGAAGTTATCGACACTGGACTGGGCAGGGGCAGCAATTGCCTTGTTCGGCATGGCGATCATTGTCTCCGGGTGGAGCAAGGCGAGCTGAAACAGATGTGTCGAAGGAAAATCAGGACGGGGGCGCCTGATTTCCTTCACGATTCAGATTTTTTGTATTTGCCGGTCGATCGCTTTCTGGGCGCGCTCGTTACGTTCGCTGTACCTGTCTGTCAAATAGTCCGTGCGACCCCGCGTCAAGAGGGTAAATTTTATTAACTCCTCCATGACGTCGACCACGCGGTCATAGTAAGCCGAGGGTCTCATGCGCCCCTCGTTGTCGAACTCCTTGTAGGCCATCGGCACCGAGGACTGGTTCGGGATCGTGAACATGCGCATCCAGCGGCCGAGCAGGCGCAGGGTGTTGACCACATTGAAGGATTGCGAGCCGCCACAGACCTGCATGACTGCCAGGGTGCGACCCTGGCTCGGGCGGATTGCGCCCATCTCAAGTGGAATCCAGTCGATCTGGTTCTTCATCACCGCAGTAATGGCACCGTGTCGCTCCGGGCTGCACCAGACCTGACCCTCGGACCACAGGCACAGCTCGCGCAGCTCGACCACTTTCGGGTGGGTTTCCGGCACGCTGCCGACCATCGGCAATTCCATTGGGTCGAAGATCTTCACCTCGGCGCCGAACTGCTCGAGGATACGCGCGGCCTCGTATGTGAGAAAGCGGCTGAAGGAGCGTTCGCGTAGGGAGCCGTAGAGCATCAGGATGCGCGGCGGGTGGTTCATGTCGCCAACCGGTGCGAGCTTCTCGATAGTTGGCATGTCGAGCAGCTCCGGCTGGATGTTGGGGAGGTTTGGACTCTTGCTCATTTGATTCGCTTTCCCTCTGCATCGATGACAACCTCGCCGTCTTCTTTTGTGAAGGCACCTTGTTGCGGCAGCGGCAGAATATCCAGTACGACCTCGGAAGGACGGCACAGGCGGACGCCAGCTGGGGTTACCACGAACGGGCGGTTGATCAGTATCGGGTGCGCCAGCATCGCATCGATCAGCTGGTCGTCGGTGGTGGCGGGGTTGTCGAGGCCAAGCTCGACGAAAGGCGTGCCTTTCTCCCGCACAGCCTCGCGCACAGAGGCCTCTCGTTAAATAAGAAGTACGAACCTGCAAGGTCGACCATACGTCACACTCCCAGCAATAAACCCTACAAACATCAAATCACGGGCTTCGGCGCCGGACCAAGCCTTCGAACCAAGTGTTGGGAAAGCCTCGCAGCCCCCAAGCCGGCCGCTTCCGATCCCAGTTGCGCACCGCTTCAGCGTTTTGTCGACAAGTTCTCGAAGGTCTACACTAAGGCCGTGTTCGCGCAGCACTTGCAGTCACCGTTTTTCCCGACGCTGGGTTTGGCGGCGCAGTGGATGCCATGGAGTCACAAGGCGTTTGTCCTGCTCGTGACCGCCCGTCCGTGTGCTCCTGTTATCTCGACCCCAATGACAGTCGTTAGTGCTCTTGCCGCAGCAGCCAGCACGGGGATCCTCATAAAGGGTGACCTCAATCTTGAAGAGGGCGGCAAAGTGCGTTCGCGTGCTTTGGACAAGACGGGTACGATCGCGGAGGGATACCAGTCGTGACCGATGTATCCACCTCACTAGGGGACGCGGGCGACTCGCTGCAACTGGCGGCATCGCGCGCTGACCGCTCGGACCATCCCGGTGTCGACCGCGGCGATCCCCTACTGGACAGACCATGCAGGTAGCGTACCCGTGTCGGCGGTGACCCTACAGGCAACCGTTCTAGACCAATGGGCTGCCCAGACGATTTCTATCGTCTCACACCAAACTTTTCAGTTCGACGATACTACATCGATGTAGGATAACGACAGAACTTGGGCTCCAAAATGCATCAGGCACAGCTTCTCTACTGGATACAGCGATAACACTACTGACAAACGGCAACATTACACAATGCAACTTGAATTATTAGATAAACCGGATGGACGTACGTCAATTTTGCTACCATCAGGATACGTCCTTGATCTGCAAGCTCCGGACGCCACAGGATTGCCGATTTCTGATATCGCCCTGTGCCTAGCCTCGCAACCCCGGTGGGGCGGCGCTGCAAGGCCTTGGTATTCAGTTGCCGAGCACTCGGTTATGGTGTCTCGTCTTGTTCCGGAATCCCTTGCTTATGCTGCATTGCTACACGATTGTGAAGAGTTCCTGGGCGATTGGCCGTCTCCTGTGAAAGTAATGTTGGGGCGTGAATACGTAAAATCGCATATTGAGCCAGTAAAGAACGCATTACGTCGCCGTTTCGGCTTCAATGACGACAATCCATTAATAAAGAATGCCGATCTAGTCTCAATGGCGACAGAATTGCGGGATTTGCTGCCCCCGGCATGGCTAGAATGGGGGCACCTTCCCGACCCCCATCCATGTAAAATCGTTCCGGTTGGGCCTGACAAGGCATACCGTTTGTTTTTGGAGCGCTTCGAAGAACTGAGGAATTTGGCAATTTCTTTTCCAGCGAAGGGCACGACATAAGGTTTGTTGACGGGAGTTGCTAGCTGTGCGGCGATCGCTAAGGCTTCTGCGTCTTTATTGCGTGAATTTACTTGACCAGCAATTGGACGATAGATACGTAGCCAGCGAAGGAAATTTTTTCTTCTGTGGACATTGGATAAACTCTTGTCATTTCGCAGTAAGAAACCTTTCATCCTGCTCCAAATGTTAGTAGAATTTTTTTTATCGCTGTCGCGAAACCGGGTTTAAAGACAATAAAAGGACCTTTGGTAACTGCGCCGTTCTCTACATTAGTGCTCCAGCCATGTCTACGCATCGTCTCCGAACTGAGTGCGTCCCGTAAAGCATCCAATTCCTGCTCAAGCAATGAGGCGGTGTGTGTAGCGGTTTCGTTTAAAGGAGTGTTTTGTCTATCGTAAAGACTAATCACCACGTTATCTTTGGCGATGCGCTTCAGAACCTGATTTTCGTTCTTAAGCTTTCTATTTTCAGAAATATACGTCTGCACTAGGATCCGAGCAACTGAGTCGTTTATCATTGATAAGACGTCGTCTTCCAGTCGGCTGGGTTTCAATTTCTCAGATGGGCTCGATTTTTTGTCAGCGAGACAAGCCCAAGCGTCAATTAAGGTTCGATAAACGGCACCGCTTTTATTGCGGATGGGTTGTGCTTTTGGGCCACCTGCGTTTTCCGAAAGTTGTCCAATCATGCTGTAACTAAAATCACGACTGCCTCGCTCAAACTGCTCTCGGCAAGCAAGATGAATTAGGTCTAATGATTTAACTGTCCGCAGCGACTTAGCGCCAGCTTTAAGACGTGCCAGGATCTCGTCTGGATGTGGGTTAATGTTAACTGCCATCTGTTGCACCAAAAGCCGAAGTTTCATGAGGAAGCGTAGAAAGCCTTGCGTTCTCCTTCCGCTGAAAGACGATCGGACGCTCCTGCTTGCGCCCTAACAGCTGGATTGGCGTTCCAGCTGACGCCAAGCTCAAAATTTCTTCGGTATCTCCGATTAATCCAAGTTCTGACAACTGTTCGATCCCTTCAATAAATGGGATCGCGTTTCCAATACTGCCGGTGTAGGCTCGCAACAATCGCGTCATGTGAGAGACTACTAAGGGCAGTTCACGGTCGTCCAGTTTGAAAAAAACTGGCTCCTTCCCATTCATCGACAGCATGCGATCAAAGGCGTTTCCAGCCTTTAGCATCGCTCGGTTCGCTTCTTCGTCGACGTAAATTGTAGACCCTACTGCTACCGTCAATACTTGTTCCAGTTCGCTACACTCGCGCACATTAATCGTTACCTCATCCATTCCTCCTACAGAAAGGAGAACAACCTCGTCGTCGTGAGTACTCGCGAGGTCAATAATCCCTTTGCAACGAATGATCAGCCTCATGGTTGCAAGAGAATCGGCGGCAAGTTTTTCATTGCCGTCGTAAATAACGGCCAATTGATGTCGCAAGCTCTCTAATCTTGTCTGTTCTTTAAATCTAATGCCATTCTTCTGACAAGACAGCATCTCAGTCTCAAGCTCTGTAATATCAGTTGACATTTGGAGGTAACGCTCGCCACTGTCACCCAGGTTGTAGTGGAGCAGGTTCCAATGGTGCACTAATGCTTGGAGAAATGCAGGGCCGGTCAGAAACCATCTACAGCGTACACAGTTCTTCTGTTGTGGATAACCCGGAGTCGGTCCATACGAAACTGCTTGACTGTCTTCATCCACATAAATCCCACCATCGCTACATCCCATACCCCCCTTCGCGCATAGACCCAAGTTTGTCCTCAGCAGACTGACTCCACCTTGACTCAGTGCGTCTTGAACTGTTTGCAAAACAGACAGATCGACGCTGGCCGAATTAACTTCTAGTTGTCTTAACGTCGCGTCCTTCATCCAACGCACCCAGTTCTTCTGCTCTACCGTTTCCTCTTCCAACCGTTCGGATGCAGCATCCATCGCTTCACTCACGTACACAATTCCAGATTTCTTGTAGTAGAGTGTCATCAAAATTCTTGCATGTCCGGCAATGCACTCAGAGAGGATGCTCATCTCGATACCGCCATCCGTCGCTAGATGCGTGATCAAGGAAACGCGCAGGGAATGCAACGAATACAGTACTGGAGTAGTTGCGTCGTCGTTTTTGCTTATAAAGCGCAGCGGTGAGCCATCAGCAGATAGCTGGCCGGTTTCGGCGCAGAGTTCTTCTAACTTCTCTAACATCCGCACCCATAAGATTGCTAGCTTCCCTTCAGGAATAGGCCAAGCGTTCTCGCCCTTGCAGGCCGCTGGATCGCGAAGAAGAAAGGCCATACTTCCCATTTGGCTTTTCTGAAGATCTGTTTTTTTTCCAAAGATTTTTTCGGATAATTCCATGCACGGCACCAAACGCGCCAGCTTGTTATACTTCTCCTGCCATTTGCGTAGCCGTTCACACCAATACAAAACTTTGCCATGCTGCCAAGGGATTACATATCCTCTATCCCAACGTTCTTTGCCACGATCTTGCGTTTTATTAGTATTGATATACAGGCCTGCAAAAACCTTTCCGGAGTTTGCATCCGGCATGCGACGAAAAACTCCCGCGTGCCTTTCAGTTTTACCGATATCAGAAACGAGCGGGCCTTTGTTTTTTTCGAATTTTCCGGCTCGATAGATCCATTCACCCCGATGATTTTTCTCCAGTTTGCTCCCGCCAAACCGCCAGGTATCAGCTTCTCCACTGTCCAGCATTCTCACCTGAAGCGTACGCAAAGGTAACTCAAGCTTAATTAATATCCCGACTGCTCGTACAGGTGACCAAATCTCGTAGATCACATGGTGTTTCAAACCCTGTTTTCTAGTATTTTTTCCATAAACTAATCGCCCTCGCCATACACAATCTGGATCCTCCTTATCAATTACATCGGGATGGACTTCGAACCAATCTCCAAATGGCAGTGCATCGTGGGCCCACTTGAGGTCACGAAAATACTCTGCACCATTCGGGCAGATCATCTCACGCATATACTTCAGATAGCGGGTCGGCAGCACATCCTTGTTCGACTGTGTCCCATTCGTACCACCACTACGCGGCAGGTCGCCGAACTGATGGAGGAGGAAGTTACGGAAGTCTCCGGAAACGGTGCGTCTACCAAAGTCATCTTCAGCCGAATAATGCGTAATTAGCACATAATCGATAAACTCTATCGCTTTCGAGAATTGTGGAAGGGCATGTTTCGAGCCAAGTGTTTCCAGTGCAGTTCCAGCATAAGAGGGAATCTCATTTTGACGCTGCCATTCTACAGACAGCAATGTAGACGGGTCTGCAGGGAGACGTAAGGAGGCAATGTAGTCAACGACGAGCTGCTTGACAGCGTTATAACCGGCCCCGAGGTTTGCCTTCATGGACGCTAACCAGCCTACACCATAAATACGCCACTGCTCAAGTTGCGGGTTTATATCTGTCAAAAACGTTAGTTCGGAATCCTTTAGCGCGCCGAGGGGGATCAATATTTTGTTGTTTGCACCTCGCACTGTGTCAAATCTAGAGCCGGCGATCGGAGGAAACGTATTTTCATATTCCTGTTTGCGTACCCGATAACCTTGTCCGTCGACTAATGCAAACGCACCATTTTGGTCGAGCGCGTACTCGAGCATTACGTTAATAGAGCGCCATCGGTTGAAAACCTCCCCCGCTGCCAGTTCCTTCATACAAACCTCGGCGATTGGGGGCGGCTTATATCCTTTGCTCAAGAAGGACTTAGGAGTGAGCCGCAGCGCTTGAAGGAACAGGTATTCGTAAAAAAAATTATGCAGTGCCAGGTAAGTTGCTTTTCGTTGCCGTTCTTTAATTTTTGTTTCGAGAAACTCGAGAAGAATGGGTCTCCATTCGCATAATTCTGGATGCAGTAACAGCCATCGGAAGCGAGTTGTGTCGGCTGTGGGTGCGTACTTCCACAAATCCATTGCAAATCGATATCGCCGCCAGTGTTCAATTGAATCTTCTAGCTGGGTATCGCTTAGATTAACCGCCGTGTTCTTTCGCGTTTCTCGTACGAGCATCAAAGACGGGACGGATCCCGTTTTTTCAAATAACGCGTCACAAACGCTTCCGACATCGTCTAAGATGCATTCCTTTTGCGCTTCCTGCCATCTTTTCATACAAGCATGCACGCGAACTGTGCGGGCGCCCTGAGACTGACCTTCACCTACTGAGGTCGAAACGCCTTCCTCGAAAATCATTCGAAAAGTCGGCAGGCATCCGATTTTTCGGAAATAGGCGTCAATGTACTTAGCTCCGGTTTCTAGCGCATCGATGCTTTTCAGTGCGCGTAGCGACCGTGTATGTCCTCCTGCAAACGTCGCCCATGCTCTCATCAAGTCGCGATAGGGCGCCCTTGAAAGGCCCTTATTGACAAAAAATGTAGTGCCGAGTTCGGTGAGACTTTTTGCGATGACAGATGGAGAAAAGTCGAGGCTACCGGCTTCATATTGTTTACGACAGGCGTTATGGATAAGTTCAAGGTTGCGCTTACTTCCCAGTGAGCCGACCCTTGGTTTATCCTTGGTTCGTGCTTGTAATTCCTGTAGGACTTGATCAGGATGTGAAACCGCATCGCCGTTTTCAAATTTGGTTTTTGTCATGAGTAATTTATTTATTTTGCTGAAATTTGCCCTTGCCCCGGTATTTTTCCCACTCGTCGTCAATCTGCCAAAGGTCTGCCCAACCAGATATCTCGTTGATTGGTCTCTCGCCGTTCTCAGCAGCACCGATTTTTCCTTCGATTCGGTTAGTTGCTGCCTCCATTGAATCAGTTACTTGCTCAGGCGTTGGAACCCTGTAAACTTTTTGGGACTCTAGTGAACTATGGGCGAATAGTTCCCGCGCATCGTAAGGGCTAAGTCCCGCCTTATTAGCCCGATTGCCGGCCCCATGTCGTCCCCCGTGCGGAGTCGTTCCATAAGACTTCGCGTGTGGCAAACCGATCCGTTTTACTGCGCGTTCCCACGCTCTTTCGAATGAACTTATGGTATATGGCTTACCTTTGTGTTCTCCACTATGTGACACAAAGGCAAACGGATGCTTCGACGCATCTAGCCCAAGGCTTGCACGTTGGTGCATGTAGTTGTGAAACGCCCATAGAAAAGCGCTGGCCATGTTCGAAGGAAGCCAAAACACTTGTATGAACTTGGCCCTATCATCAGTCATTTTTCGGCCCTTAAAACCTGCGCGGTAGTTTCCGTGAGCGCCAGTGCGGGGGGAATAAGCAGGGAAGAAAGTGCGGAGATAGGCTTGGCGATTGGGAGCGCGACGGCCGTTAATTGTGGGGTGCGCGGGTGCTTGTCCTTCTACTGGATGATATATACGGACCAGGGCTTCGCCGGGGCGGGTCGGATTTTCCATAACGTCTCCATTCCAGAGGTGAAAAGGTTCAGAAAGTCTTTTAGCCCCAAACATCAGCAGCAAAGCAATGCATATTCCGCGCCAGTCAAACTTTTTGAGAATGTCTTTTTCTTTTTCTTTTCCTGGGCGAACGAACCCGTGGCGAAGTAAGGCAACCTCGAAGTTCGCAGGAAAAGCTTTGGGAGCGCTTTTATTGCCAGCGGGTTGCCTTCGCAATTTAATCATTCTTGCCTGTTTCATTTCGTCGGCGTTCTTTCCAGTTTGGCCAAGATGGCCCAAGAATGAATATTGATTCTGGCGGTACCAAGCGATCCAGTTCAGCCGCTGCTCAGCGTTTGTCGCGGTGGTCCAAGGGTTTAAGGGGGTAGTAACATAGCCTTTAAGAACCATCCAGTCAGAAAATTCTTCCAGCATGTGAAGCTTCGGGTTAATCGTAGAAGAATTAGAAGGCAACCAGCTTAGTCCGCTTGGATCGTCACCGTTCTCGTCAAATGTCCCGTTATACAAGGCGCCAACGAAACCTTCAAAAAGGTGAACAGGCTTTTTAAGCAGATGATTTACTTCGATATAGTGCAACAATTGCTCCACAATCTCGCATAACTTGATCATCCAGGAGTGACTTCGGGCGTGGTGCCGGACTAAAAAGAAACGAAGCAGCGCCTCTAATGGCGCTAGCTGTTGGTCGTTTGATGTAAGGATTACAGGTAAGCGGATCAGATTACCGGTATCGTCCAGCTTGACTCGTGCCCATATACGTACGTGACTCATCTCTTCCCTCGGTCATCACCCTGTGTACCATCGTTACTTTCCTATATGCAATTGTTATTGCGGATAGCATTGTAGTGCAGGTGACGGTTGATGTGAGGAGAAATGCTCGCAAAATCAGGTATTTATGCTTTGCGCACGGATGTTGCAGGGGCAATTGTTATGTGTAGATCGTGGTCCATAACAGCGGCCAGGCAGAATGGCCGCCCCAGCGGTAGGTACGGGCCAGGCCGAGCGCGAGGTCGGCGTCGTCCCAGTCGAAGGGGGTCGGATTGAGCAGGTCGAGCCGCTTCCCGGAAGGCATGCGCACCCAGGCGCGTTGCTGGACCATCAGTGGGCACTCGTTGTTGGCGTCATGCCCCGATTTTACACATCGGGCCGCATGAGGGGGCAGAGCGACGGGAACCCGGACGCCTTGATCTATGCGAACATGATCGGCGGGCGCCGCAAATACACTGGACCGGTTTGCGACTCTTCAGGAGAACGCCGTGGACGAAGCGGTGAAGCGATTCGATTGCGACGTGCTGATCGTCGGCGGCGGCATCAACGGCGCGGCGATCGCGCGCGATGCCGCCGGCCGCGGCCTGCGCGTGGTGCTGTGCGAGAAGGACGACCTGGCCGGGCATACCTCGTCGGCGTCGAGCAAACTCATCCACGGCGGGCTGCGCTACCTCGAGCACTACGAATTCGGCCTGGTGCGCAAGGCCCTGATCGAGCGCGAAACCCTGCTGCGCTGCGCGCCCCACATCATGCGCCCGCTGCGCTTCGTGATGCCGCACGAGCGGGGGGAGGGCCCGGGGGCGCGGCCGGCCTGGCTGATCCGCACCGGGCTTTTCCTCTACGACCGGCTGGCGCGGCGCGAATTCCTGCCCGGCTCGCACGGCCTCGACCTGCGCAGCCATCCGGCCGGCGCACCCCTGCAGCCGCGCTTCACGCGCGGCTTCATGTATTCCGACGGCTGGGTCGACGATGCCCGGCTGGTGGTGCTCAACGCGCTCGACGCGCGCGAGCGCGGCGCCACCATCCTCACCCGCGCCCGCTGCGCGCCGCCGCAGCGCCGGCCGGGGGGCTGGAGCGCGGCCATCGACACGGCCGGCGGGCGCCTGCAGGTCACGGCGTGCCTGCTGGTCAACGCCGCCGGGCCCTGGGCGGCGCACTTCCTGCAGGGCGCCACATCAGCTGCCAAGGCCGGGCGCACGCTGCGCCTGATCAAGGGCAGCCACATCGTGGTGCCGCGCCTGTTCGAGCATCCGCACGCCTACATCTTCCAGCACCCGGACGGGCGCATCGTGTTCGCGCTGCCCTACGAGGGTGCCTACACGCTGATCGGCACGACCGACCTCGATTACCGCGGCGACCTCGACCGGGTGGCGATCAGCGCCGAGGAAACGGCCTACCTGTGCCAGCTCGCCAACCGCTATTTCAGCCGCAGCATCGCCCCGGCCGACGTGGTCTGGAGCTATGCCGGCGTGCGCCCGCTGGTCGAGGATGCGGCCGCCCACGCGTCGGCCGCCACGCGCGACTACCGGCTCGAACTCGATGGCGCCGCCGGCGACAGGGCCCCGCTGCTGTCCGTCTTCGGGGGCAAGATCACCACCAGCCGCAAGCTCGCCGAGGACGCGGTGGACCGCATCGCCGCGGCGCTCGGGCACGCCGCCCCGGCCTGGACCGCGCACGCCTGCCTGCCCGGCGGCGACCTGTTCGGCACCGGCCCGGACAAGCGCGGCGTGCTCGAATTCGGCGCCTGGCACGCACGCCAGGCGGCCTGCTACCCCTGGCTGCCGCCGCGCCTGCTGGAACGATGGGCCCGCGCCTACGGCACCCGCATCGATACCCTGCTGGCGCGCAGGCGCAGCCTGGACGAGCTCGGCCCCGAAGTGCTGCCCGGCCTCCACCAGGCGGAAATCGACTACCTGGTACGCCACGAGTGGGCGCGGAGCGCGGACGACATCCTGTGGCGCCGCACCAAGCTGGGGCTGCACCTGGCGCCGGGCAGCGCCGCCGTGCTCGATGCATGGCTCGGCGAGTGGATGGGGGCACGGCAGGCGGCGCCGGTGCCGTAAGCGCTCCGTGTCGCTAGGCCAGCAATGGAATCGGCTATGATTGCCTGGCCAATAACAACCGGAAGGAGACCCATGAAACTGTACATCAGCCCGCACGCCCCGAACCCGCGCCGGGTCGCCATGTTCATCCTCGAAAAAGGCATCACCGGCATCGACACGGTGAACATCGACATCCTCAAGGGCGAGCAGCGCACGGAAAGCTTCCTGGCCAAGAACCCGCTCGGGCGCGTGCCGGCGCTGGAATTCGACGACGGCCGCGTCCTGAGCGAAACGCGGGCGATCTGCACCTGGCTCGAAGGGATGCAGCCGGAGCCGAACCTGATGGGCGTCGATTTCGAAGAGCGCGCCTTCATCGAGATGGCCGACCGCCGCATGGAACTGCACCTGCTGCTCGAAACCGCCCACGGCGCACGCCACTCGCACCCGGCGCTGGCGCCGCTGGAGCAGCCGCAGTTCAAGGACTACGGCGCCGCCCAGGCCGACAAGATGCGCATCACCGCGCGCTGGCTCGACCAGGTGCTGGCGCGCCAGCCCTATGTGGCCGGCGAGCGTTTCACCATCGCCGACATCACCGCCTTCTGCGCGCTCGAGTTCGGGAAGGGCTTGCTGAAATTCCGGCCGGGCGAGGAGGGGATGGCCCACCTGCAGGCCTGGCGCGACCGCATCGCGGAGCGGCCGAGCGCGGTGGGGTCGAAATAACGCGGAGGGTCGCGTAGGGTGGGCGCGCGGCCAGAGGCGAAAAAAAAAGGGCGGCAACGCCGCCCCCATCACATCAGGTTCACCCCACCCGCCGATACCAAGGCAACGCCCCCAGCAGCGGCTGGTACGCCCCCGCATGCGCATCGCCCGGCGCCAGTTCACGGTCGATCCCGAGCACGCCGAAGCGCGACAGGCTCTCGAAGAACAGGCGCAGCGCGCGCTGGCGCAGCATCGGGCCGAAGTCGGCCAGGGCGCGGCAGCAGACGATGGCCTGGAACTCGTTGAACGAGGCGTCGGTCACCAGGTTGTAGCCGGCCCAGGTGATGCGCGCGCGCAGGCGCGGCAGGAGCAGGGCGCGGCCGTCGCGCAGCTCGAAATAATCGGCCAGCGCGCCGCTGCCGCCGGCAAGCAGGTAGTTCTCCTGCAGCGCCGGCAATTCGGCGGCGTCGATGCTGGCGTCGCGCACCTCGGCCAGCAGCTCTTCGTTGGCGAGCGTGGCGAAGATCTCGGTGCGCGCCAGCAGGCCTTCCTCGTGCAGCAGGATGGCCAGCGTCCAGGCTTCGCCCACGCCCGCGCACTCGGGCAGCCACACCTTGGGCACGGCCGACGAACGCAGGTTCGCGCCCAGCACCTCGCGCGCGGCCCTGGCACAGGCCGGGTCGTCGAAGAGGGCGCCGGGCGCCACGCTCAGCGCGCGCAGCACGCTTGATGCCGCACCGGGTTCGTGCAGCACCCGCTCCTGCAGGGAGGAGACCGTCTTGAGCTCGCGCGCCTCCATCACCGCGAGGAGTTTACGCCGCACCAGCTGGCGGTCGTAGTCCCGGAAATCGTAGCCGTGGCGCTGGAAGAGGGCTTCCAGCAACAGGTCGATCTCCAGCTCTTCTACGGCCAGCGAAGCGGCGAAGGCGGCAAAGGCGGTCAATGCAGCCACACCCGCATCAGCGACAGCAGCTGGGCCACATCGACCGGCTTGGTGATGTAGTCCGACGCGCCGGCGGCGATGCACTTGTCGCGGTCGCCCTTCATCGCTTTCGCGGTCAGGGTGATGATCGGCAGCGACTTGAACTTCGGAATGCGGCGGATCGCGCGCATCGTGTCGTAGCCGTCCATCTCCGGCATCATGATGTCCATCAGGACGATCTCGATGGTCGGATCCTTTTCCAGCACCTCGATGCCGTCGCGGCCGTTCTCGGCGAAGAGCACTTGCATCTGCTGGCGCTCCAGCAGCGAGGACAGGGCGAAGATGTTGCGCAGGTCATCGTCGACGATCAGCACCTTGCGTCCGGCCAGGCCGCCGTCGAGCGCGTGGATCTCTTCCAGCATCTTGCGCTGCAGTTCCGGCAGCGAGGCGTGCGAGCGGTGCAGGAACAGCGCCGTTTCGTCGAGCAGGCGTTCCGGCGAGCGCGCATCCTTGATGACGATGGTCTTCGCGTACTTCTTGAGCTTCGTGACTTCCTTGCGCGAGAGTTCCTGCGCGGTGTAGATCACGATCGGCAGGTCGCGCAGGGCCGGTTTCTTGCCGATTTCGTCGAGCAGGTCGAAGCCGGAGATGTCGGGCAGGGTCAGGTCCAGCACCATGCAGTCGAAGTGCTGGCTGTCCAGCGCTTCCATCGCGGCCTTGCCCGTCTCCACGGTCACCATGTTCAGGTCGCTGTCGCCGATCAGGGAAACGATCGCCTCGCGCTGGGCCATGTCGTCCTCGACCACCAGCAGCGAACGCTTGCCGCCGACCAGGAACTTCTGGATTCGGTTGAATTCATCTTCCAGGACCTCGCGTTCCACCGGTTTGTTCAGGAAGGAGATCGCGCCCTGGCGCAGCGCACGTTCGCGCTCGCGCAGTGCCGAGACCACGTGCACCGGGATGTGGCGGGTGCTCGGGTCGCGCTTGAGGCGGTCGAGCACCGTGAAGCCGTCGATGTCCGGCAGGTCGATGTCGAGCAGGATCGCGGACGGCAGGTAATCGCGCGCCAGCGACAGGGCCGAGTCGCCGCGGTGGGTGACGATGCCCTTGAAGTTCTTCTCGCGCGCGAGTTCCAGCACGGTCTTGGCGAAGCGGTCGTCGTCTTCCACGATCAGCACCGACGGGTCGCCCGGGGCGATCAGGCCGCGGTCGTCCAGCATCGAGGCGTATTCGACCAGGTTGCTGTTGGTCGGCGCCTGGACTTCGATCGTGGCCACGTTGCCGTTCTCGGCCGCGTCGGGCAGGGCATACACGACAGGGGCGGCGACGGGCGCAGCGCTCGGCGCCACCAGGCGGGCCGGCTGCGGCTGGCGGGTCGCTTCGTAGTTGATGAAGCCGGCGCGGTTGTACGGCAGGTAGAGAGTAAAGATCGAACCCACGTTCACTGTGCTCTCAACCCGAATTTCGCCGCCCAGCAGTCGCGCCAGTTCGCGCGAAATCGACAGGCCCAGGCCGGTGCCGCCGTACTTGCGGGCGGTCGAGCCGTCGGCCTGCTGGAAGGCTTCGAAGATCAGCTGCAGCTTGTCGGACGGGATGCCGACGCCGGTATCGCTGACCGAGAACGCCAGCACGGCGTCCGCATGCAGCAGGTGCGGGTGGTCGGCGGTCCAGCCGCTGGTGACCAGGCTGATGTTCAGGGACACCTGGCCATGGCTGGTGAACTTGAACGCATTCGACAGCAGGTTCTTCAGGACCTGCTGCAGGCGCGTCGTATCCGTCATCACCGCGGTCGGCAGGTTGTCCGCCAGCGCGACCTGGAAGCCGAGGTGCTTGGCTTCGGCCATGTGGCGGAAGGTGCGGTCCACGTAGTTGCGCAGGTTGGCGAAGCGGTACTCCGACACGTCCAGGGTAACGGTACCGGACTCGATCTTCGAGAGGTCGAGAATGTCGTTAATCAGGGTCAGCAGGTCGGAACCGGAGCCGTGGATGGTCTTTGCGAATTCCACCTGCTTGCCCGACAGGTTGCCCTCGGGGTTATCCGAGAGCTGCTGCGCCAGGATCAGGAGCGAGTTCAACGGAGTACGCAGTTCGTGCGACATGTTGGCCAGGAACTCGGACTTGTACTTCGAGGACAGGGCCAGCTGGGTCGCCTTTTCTTCCAGCGCCAGCTTCGCCTGTTCCACCTCGCGGTTCTTGCGTTCCACCTCGATGTTCTGCTCGGACAGCAGGCGCGCCTTCTCCGCCAGTTCCTGGTTGGTCTGCTGCAGTTCCTGCGCCAGCGACTGCGACTGGGTCAGCAGCGACTCGGTACGGCTGTTCGCCTCGATCGTGTTCAGGACGACGCCGATCGACTCCATCAGCTGGTCGAGGAAGGACAGGTGGGTTTCGGTGAAGCGGTCCAGCGATGCGATTTCGATGACCGCCTTGACCTGCTGTTCGAACAGGATAGGCAGCACGACGATGTTGTTCGGCGGCGCCGAGCCCAGGCCCGAGGACACCACGATGTAATCGCGCGGCACGTCGGTCAGCCAGATACGGGTCTTCTCGACCGCGCACTGGCCCACCAGGCCTTCGCCCGGCAGGAAGGAGGTCGGCAGCTTGCGGTTCGAACGGTAGCCGTAGGAGGCGATCATGCGCAGGCGTGCGTCGGCCTCCTGCGAGTCCATCATGTAGAACACGCCGTGGTGCGCCGAAACCAGCGGAGCCAGTTCGGAGAGAATCAGCTTGGTCACCGCGCCCAGGTCGCGCTGGCCCTGCAGGAGTCGCGTGAAGCGGGCAAGGTTAGTCTTGAGCCAATCCTGCTGCGCGTTCTTCTGCGTGGTCTCCTTCAGGTTACGAATCATCTCGTTGATGTTGTCCTTCAGGTAGGACACCTCGCCGCGCGCTTCGACCTGAATCGAACGCGACAAGTCACCACGGGTCACCGCGGTCGCCACCTCACCAATGGCGCGCATCTGGTTGGTCAGGTTTGCCGCCAGCTGGTTGACGTTCTCGGTCAAGTCCTTCCAGGTACCTGCCACACCCGACACGTTTGCCTGTCCACCCAGCTTGCCTTCGGTGCCCACCTCACGGGCGACTCGCGTCACCTCGGATGCGAAGGAGGACAGCTGGTCGACCATGACGTTGATCGTGTCCTTCAGTTCGAGAATCTCGCCCTTCACGTCCACGGTAATCTTCTTCGACAAGTCACCACGCGCCACCGCGGTCGTCACCGCCGCGATGTTACGCACCTGGCCCGTCAGGTTCGACGCCATGAAGTTCACGTTGTCGGTCAAGTCCTTCCAGGTACCGCCGACGCCTGGCACGTATGCCTGGCCGCCCAGCTTACCTTCGGTACCCACCTCACGTGCCACACGGGTCACCTCGGATGCGAACGAGGACAACTGGTCGACCATGACGTTAATCGTGTTCTTCAGTTCGAGAATCTCGCCCTTCACGTCCACGGTAATCTTCTTCGACAGGTCGCCGTTCGCCACCGCGGTCGTCACGTCCGCAATGTTACGCACCTGGCCCGTCAGGTTACCCGCCATCGAGTTCACGCCGTCGGTCAAGTCCTTCCAGGTACCCGCAACGCCGGGCACGTTCGCCTGGCCGCCCAGGCGGCCCTCGGTACCGACCTCTCGTGCGACGCGGGTCACCTCGGATGCGAAGGAGTTCAGCTGGTCGACCATGACGTTGATCGTGTTCTTCAGCTCGAGAATCTCGCCCTTCACGTCCACCGTAATCTTCTTGGACAAGTCGCCGTTTGCCACCGCGGTGGTCACGTCCGCAATGTTACGCACCTGGCCCGTCAGGTTACCCGCCATCGAGTTCACCGAGTCGGTCAAGTCCTTCCAGGTACCCGCGACGCCCTTCACCTGCGCCTGTCCGCCCAGCTTGCCCTCGGTACCCACCTCTCGGGCGACTCGGGTCACCTCGGATGCGAAGGAGGACAGCTGGTCCACCATGACGTTAATCGTGTTCTTCAGTTCGAGAATCTCGCCCTTGACGTCCACGGTAATTTTCTTCGACAAGTCGCCGTTCGCCACCGCGGTCGTCACCGCCGCGATGTTACGCACCTGGCCCGTCAGGTTCGACGCCATGAAGTTCACGTTGTCGGTCAAGTCCTTCCAGGTACCGCCCACGCCCGGCACGTATGCCTGGCCGCCCAGCTTGCCTTCCGTACCCACCTCACGCGCCACACGGGTCACCTCGGATGCGAAGGAACGCAGCTGGTCCACCATGACGTTGATGGTGTCCTTCAGCTGCAGGATCTCGCCGCGCACGTCCACGGTAATCTTCTTCGACAAGTCGCCGTTCGCCACGGCGGTCGTCACTTCCGCGATGTTACGCACCTGGGACGTCAGGTTACCCGCCATCGAGTTCACCGAGTCGGTCAAGTCCTTCCAGGTACCCGCCACACCTTTCACCTGTGCCTGTCCACCGAGTTTACCTTCCGTCCCGACCTCTCGCGCCACGCGCGTCACTTCGGAAGAGAAGGAGGAGAGCTGTTCCACCATCGTGTTCGCGGTCGTCGCCGCGCGCAGGTACTGGCCCTTCAGCGGGTGGCCGTCGACTTCCAGCGCCATCGTCTGCGACAGATCGCCTTTCGCCACGGCGCCGATGACGCGCGCCATTTCCGTGGTCGGGCGCACCAGGTCGTCGATCAGGGTGTTGACGGAGCTAATGATGGTGCTCCAGCCGCCGACCACGCCCGGCACGTCGGCGCGCTGGGTCAGGTGGCCCTCGCGGCCGACCACGCGCGACACTTCGGTCACCGCCTCGACCATCTTCGACTTGGTCTCGATGATGTCGTTCAGGGTGTCGGCGATCTTGCCCGACACGCCCGTCCAGTCGGAAGGCATGCGTACCGAGAAGTCACCCTTTTTCAGGGCCATCAGCGTTGCGAGCAGGAGCTTGACATCCAGCTGTTCGGCCATGTCGGTCATTGTGTTCATCGACGTGTAATCCTTGTTTTGGAAAGTAAGACGGTATTCTTGTCGCGGCGGAGCATAAGCCGGGGCGTATGTGTCGCGTTGGAGAAACTGTTAAACGGAAAGTATGGAAGGTTACTCTTGTGCGAGATCAAGTCAAGCTTTAGGCCAGAATAAAACTTGCATTTAGGGAATGTTCAGAAACCAGCGCTGGAGGGTAGCGGAAAAGTGATTTCCACCGCGCACGATTGATTTATGCCCTATGAATAACGTTGCGCGCCTACTACAAAAATAAGTGACCACAAGTTCATAAAGGTTGCTAAACTTGCTAGGATGCATGCTACCAAGGCATGTATGCGCTAGCATGTGCCGCTCATTTAAGAAGCGAGCAAAGGCTATGGTGGAAACTGCACAACTCGTGCAGCTGTTGGAGTCACAGAACACGGACGCGTGGCAGCGGACCTTGTTTTCGCTCGGGCGCGACCTCGGCTTCGAACAGGTTTTGTTCGGCGTTGTCCATTCGCGCCACGAGCAATTGGAACGTGCTTTCCTGCAGAGTAATTATTCCGCCGAATGGCGCGAGCGCTACGACGCCGAACGCCTCGCCTATGTCGACCCGACCGTCGGCCACTGCCTGGTCAGCACGCTGCCGATGATATGGGAGCCGGAAGCCTTCTCCACCGACGCAGGGCGGGCCCTGTACGAGGAAGCCTGCGGCCATGGCATCCGTACCGGCGCGACGCTGCCGATCCATGGCCCGAACGGGGAATTCGGCGTGCTCAGTTTTGCGTCCGACGCAGCGCCCGGGGAAGGCTTCGAACGCGAGATCGCGCATGTGATGCCGATGCTGACGCTGGTGCGCGACTATGCATTCGCATCCTCGACCCGCTTCATCGACCAGGGCGGCGGCTAAGCGGCGCCGCGCCTGACCAAGCGGGAGCTGGAAGTGCTTCAGTGGGTCATGGCGGGCAAGTCCTCATGGGAGATCTCGATGATCACCCGTTGTTCCGAGGCGACCGTCAACTTCCACCTGGCTAACGTGCGTCAGAAGTTCAACGTCAACACACGTCAGCAGGCGGTGGTCAAGGCCATCTCGCTGGGTTTGCTCAACCCTGAAGATCGCCATCGTTGAGCTTGCCGTTGACGTAAAGCTTCAACAGGATCGCCACCGGGGCCGGAATCGCCAGGCCCGTCTCGAAGCGGCTGCCGCTCGACTGGGTCACGCCGAAACGGCCCCAGAATTTTTCCTGACTTTCACGCTTGCTGATGCGGAACTGCCGCAGGTCGACGTGCGGCGCACGCACGGGCATGGGCATCTGCATGGCGCTGTTCACGCCCGGACGGGCAAGCATGGATTCGCTGATGAAGTCGTTTGGCATGGCGTCTCTCCTGGTTGTTCGGGTGAAAAGCCCAGTATTCCACTGTGTTACTTCGTAGCCACCTAGCAAACTTGCTAGTACCGCTCCTGCCCGAATTGCATGAGTCTTTATGCCTGTCGCATATGTTTTTTGGTCAATAACCAAGGGAGAACGAAATGGCACTGCAAATCGATATCGCAGCACGGCGCGAATTTAAATCCCGCGATCTGTGGGAGATGCACACGCTTCGCGCAAAAGTGTTCCAGGGCCGGCTTGGCTGGGAAGTGCCGGTCTTGTCCGGAATGGAAATCGACGGATACGACGCGCTCGAACCGCACTACATGATGATGCGCGAGCCGGATACGGGACAACTGCGGGGCAACCTGCGCGGCTGCTGGCGCCTGTTGCCGACCGACGGCCCCTACATGCTGAAGGATTCGTTCCCGCAACTGCTGCATGGACAGGCGGCGCCCCGCGACGAGCACATCTGGGAACTGTCGCGCTTTGCGATCGAAACGGGCGGCAGCGACCATTTCGGTTTTTCCGAAATTACGATGGAGTCGATCGCCGCGATCATCCGCTACGGCCACGAGCACGGCATCGAGCGTTATGTGACGGTGACCACGACCGCCATCGAACGCCTGCTGCGCCGTGCCGGCGTCGTCACCGAGCGCCTCGGCCCGCCGCTGGTGATCGGGGTGGAAACGGCAGTCGCCCTGTATGTGGATATCGAACCGACCTGCGATGCCCTGCACCTGTACGAGACGCGGCTCGCAAGCTGACAGCCTGGGTCTTTACAACACCAGCAGCATCATCTGTTCCAGCCGCGCATCCCCGGGCCGTGTCGGTTCGGGGGCGCCGGCCGCGACGAATCCGGCGCGCTCGTAGAGGCGCCGCGCCGCATCGTTCCCGTTCATGACCCCCAGCTGCATCGTGCGCGCCTTGCGCGAGCGCGCCCAGGCGATGGCTCCGTCGAGCAGCGCCGCCGCCACGCCCCGGCCGCGGCATTCGGGCGCCACCCACATCTGGAACAGGTTCACCAGCTGGCCGTCGTTGGCATCGAACTTGGCCCAGGCCAATCCCGCCTGGACGCCGTCGACTTCGGCCACCAGCGGCAGGTCGCGCCCCGAGTTCGCCGCCAGGCCCAGGCGCCAGGCCCAGTCCGCATCGGTGCGCTCCTGCTCGGCCGCCAGCGTGCTGCCGAAGGCCGCCGGCGCATCCGCCAGGGCGCGCAGGCGCAGCTCGCGGTACAGCGGCCATTCGCTGCCCGCCAGTGGGCGAACCGTTACGGTGTTGCAGGAAAGCGTCATCTGGAACTCTGCCCTTATATAGAGAAGGGGTTATTCGAGCTGCTTGCGCAGGAAGGAATAGGTCAGGGCCCACATCCTCGCCTGCTGGGTGTTGTTGGCGGCGCCGGCATGGCCGCCTTCCGTGTTTTCCCAGTACAGCACGTCGTGGCCCTGGTCGCCCATCAGCGCCGCCATCTTGCGCGCATGGCCGGGATGGACCCGGTCGTCGCGGGTCGATGTCGTAAATAAGACACGCGGATAGTGCTTGTCCTTGAAAACATTCTGGTAGGGCGAGTACTTGCCGATGAATTCCCACTGCTTCGGATCGTCCGGGTCGCCGTACTCGCCCATCCACGAGGCGCCCGCCAGCAGCTTGTGGTAGCGCCGCATGTCGAGCAGCGGCACCTGGCAGACGACGGCATTGAACAGGTCGGGGCGCTGGGTGAGGGCGGCGCCGACCAGCAGGCCGCCGTTGCTGCCGCCCATGATGCCGAGGTGGCGCGGGCTGCTGATCTTGCGCCGGATGAGGTCCTTGGCCACCGCGAGGAAGTCGTCGAAGGCCTTCTGCCGCTGTTCCTTGAGTGCCGCCTGGTGCCAGCGCGGGCCGAACTCGCCGCCGCCGCGGATGTTGGCCAGCACGTAGGCGCCGCCTTGCTCGAGCCAGCCGGCGCCGATCATGCCGCTGTAGGCGGGTTTGAGCGACACCTCGAAGCCGCCGTAGCCGTAGAGCAGGGTCGGGGTCTTGCCGTCGTGTTTCGTCTTGCGGTCCATGACGACGAAATAGGGCACCATCGTGCCGTCCTTCGAGCGCGCCTGGAACTGGGACACGGTGTACGGTTGCGGGTCGAACCAGGCGGGCATCGCCTTCAGCTTGTCGCGCGCGTCCGTGCCCGCCGTGCCGAGGTAGAGCGTGGTCGGGGTCAGGAAGTCGGTGACGCTCAGGAAGTATTGGTCGGATTCGATTTCGTCGAGCGCCGCCACTCCCAGCGTGCCGATGGCCGGCGCCGCCACGTCGCGGCGCTGCCATGCCTTGCCCTCGCGGCGCAGTTCGACGATGCGGTTCTTCACGTTGTCGAGCACCGTCAGCAGGACCGCCCCGCGCACGGCCGTAACGCCGTCGAGCGAACTGGTTGCGGTCGGCGCGAACAGCAGTTCGAAGTCGCGTTCGCCGCGCATGAAGCGCTCGAAATCGATGGCCAGCAGCGCGCCCTGCGGCCAGGTGCGCCCGCCCAGCGTCCAGTTCGAGCGCAGCTCGATCAGCAACTGGTCGCGCACCGCGTACGCGTTGGCGTCCTCGGGCTTGTCGATTTTGACCAGGCGGCCGCCTTCGCGCAGGAACAGCTCGCTGCTGTAGAAGCCGATCTGGCGCGTCACGAATTCGCGCTCGAAGCCGGGCGTCCTGTCCTTGTGCGCGGAAGCCGACAAATCCTCCGGCCGCGCCTCGAACACCAGGGCGGCGGCAGCGAGCGGCGTGCCGCGCTTCCACTCCTTGACCAGGCGCGGATAGCCGGAGGCAGTCATCGAGCCCGGCCCGAAATCGGTCGCGACGAACAGCGTGTCCTGGTCGATCCAGCCGACGCTGCCTTTCGACTCGGGCAGGGCGAAGCCGCCCGCCACGAAGGCGCCGCTTTCCAGGTCGAACTCGCGGATCACTTCGGCGTCGCCGCCGCCGCGCGAGAGCGACACCAGGCAGCGCGTGCCGCGCGGCTCGAGGCAGGTCACGCCGGCCCAGACCCAGTTCTCGCCCTCGTCGCGCGCCAGGGCGTCGAGGTCGATCACGGTCTCCCAGCCTGGTGCTTCCTTGCGGTATTCGGCCAGCGTGGTGCGGCGCCAGATCCCGCGCTCGTGGCTGGCGTCGCGCCAGAAATTGTAGAGGAAGTCGCCGTGCAGGCGCACGTAGGGAATGCGCTCCTTCGCGTCGAGAATGGCCTGCAGGCGCGTGCGCAAGGCCTCGTGCGCAGGGCCGCCCAGCTCGCGTTCGGCCACGGCGTTCTTTTCCTTCACCCACGCCAGCGGGCGCTCGCCGGCCACGTCTTCCAGCCAGAGCCAGGGGTCCAGAGGCGCTTGCACCGCCGTCTGCGCCTGCGCGCCCGCGCCTGTCAGCGCACTTGCCAATCCAAGGACTACCTTCGCCGCCATCTTGCGCATCCGTTCGCTATCCATTCGTCATACTGCCGAGCGCCACCGTGGCGTTTCGATGACGTATATTATCAACAATCTTCCGTCCTCCAGCCAACCGTCAAGTCCATGGGGCCATCGATCACCCGCAGCATCGGCGCCGCCGGCGGCGCACGCCGCACCACGCGCGCCATGCTGTGGGGCGCCGGCCTGCTGCTGGCGCTGGCGGTCGGCGCGGTCCTGCACATGGCCGCCAGCCGCGCGGTCGAGGAAGAGGCGCGCCGCCGTTTCGACAACCGCGCCCGCGCCACCCAGGAGCGGCTGGCCAGCGCCATCAAGTCCTATACCGAAGTCACGCGCGCGCTCGCCGCCCTGTTCGCGGCCGGCGAGCAGCCGGTCACGCGGCTGGCCTTCCACCGTTACGTCGCCTCGCTCGACCTGCGCACCAACTATCCTGCGATCGACGCCGTCTCCTACGCCCATGAGGTGCGGGACGCGGACCGCGAGGCCTTCGAGGCCCGGGTGCGCGCCGACCGCAGCCTGGAGCCGGGCGGCTATCCCGGCTTCGCGATCCGTCCGCCCGGGCGGCGGGCCAGCTACAACGTCCTGACCTACATCGAGCCGCCCGAAGCGCTGCCGGAAAAATTCGGGATGGACATCACGGCCAATCCGCTGGTGGCCGCCTCGATGGCGCGCTCGCGCGATACCGGCACCATGAGCGCGTCCGGCCACCCGATGCTGGTCTTGCGGCCCACGCCCCACCTCGCGCTGGGCATGCGCGCCCCGGTCTACCGCGGCGGCGCCATCCCCGCCACGCTGGCCGAGCGCCGCGCGGCCTATGTCGGCGGGGTCGGCATCGCGTTTTCGGTGCCGGCGCTGGTCGACGGCGCGCTGGCCGGGGTCGGGGAGGCGAAGGTCGCGCTGTCGCTGTTTTCGGCGCCATCCCCGCCGGAGTCCGTTGCGGGACGGGATCTCGCCGTGCCGACCCTGGCCCTGGCCGCCGGCGACCGCCTGCTGTACGGCGACGGCGCCGTGCGCACCCGGCCGCCGGACGACGCCGGCACCTTCACCGCGGTGCTGCCGGTCGATTTCGGCGGTGCGCTGTGGAAGGCGCATTTCAGCGCGCCGAAAAACGATCTCTACCTGCCGCTCGACCGCCGCTTCCCGCTGCTCGCCTTCGGCGCCGGCGTGCTGGCGACCCTGCTGGTCCACGGCCTGTTCCTGACCCTGTACTGGTCGCGCCGCGGCGCCATCGAACAGCGCACCCTGCTCGATACGGTGCTCGACAACCTCGACGCCTTCGTCTTCATGAAGGACCGCGACCGGCGCTTTCGCTACGTGAACGCCAAGATGGCGCAGCTGCTGGGGCGCAGCGCGGAACAGGTCGTCGGGCGCCTCGACCGCGAGGTCGCGCCGCGCAAGCTGGCCGACGAGTCCTGGGAGCGCGAACGGGCCGTGTTCGACGGCACCCGGCGCGCCAGCCAGATCGAAATCATGCTGCCGGGCGGGGTGGCGCGCCAGATGTGGGAAGTGAAGGTGCCGGTGCGCCTCGACGGCGACGTCAGCGGCGTGCTGTGCGTGGCAACCGACGTCACCGAGCTGCACCAGCTCAAGGCCAGGGCGGACGCGGCCAACCAGGCCAAGAGCGAGTTCCTGTCCAACATGAGCCACGAGATCCGCACGCCGATGAACAGCATCATCGGCATGACCCACCTGGCGCTCAAGGCGGCCACCGACCCGAAACAGCGCGACTACCTGGAAAAGATCGGCCACTCCGGCCAGCACCTGCTGGGCATCATCAACCACATCCTCGACTTTTCGAAGATCGAGGCCGGCCGCCTCGAGCTGGAACTGGTCGACTTCCGGCTCGATGCGCTGCTGGGCAACCTCGAGACCCAGCTCGGCGAAGCGGCCGCCGCCAAAGGACTGCGCCTCGAATTCGAAGTCGCGCCCGAGCTGGCGCGTCCCCTGCGCGGCGACCCGCTGCGGCTGGAACAGGTGCTGCTGAACTTCACGGGGAACGCCATCAAGTTTTCCGAGCGCGGCAGCATCACCATCCGCGCCCATGCCCTGCGCGCCTTCGGCCACGAAACGCTGGTGCGCTTCGAGGTGCAGGACCGCGGCATCGGCATCGATCCGGCGGAGCTGGGCCAGTTGTTCACGCCTTTCCACCAGGCCGATCCGTCGACCACGCGGCGCTACGGCGGCACCGGGCTGGGCCTGGTGATCAGCAAGCAGCTCGCCGAGCTGATGGGAGGGGAGGTCGGGGTCGAGAGCGAGCCGGGGCGCGGCAGCACCTTCTGGTTCACGGCGCGCCTGGGGCAGGGAGGGAAGCCGGTGCGCCGCGCAGCGTCGAACCCGGCGGCCCAGCCGGCCCGACTGGACGGCCGCGCGGTCCTGCTGGTCGAGGACAACGTCTTCAGCCAGCAGGTCGGGCGCGAGCTGCTCGAAGCCGCCGGCGCGCTGGTCGTCGTCGCCGGCGACGGCGCCGAGGCCCTCGAGCGCCTGCGGGCGCAAGCCTTCGACTGCGTGCTGATGGACGTGCAGATGCCGGTGATGGACGGCTTCGAGGCCACGCGCCGCATCCGCGCCGACCCGGCCTTGCAGGACACGGTCGTCATCGCCATGACGGCCAACGCCGGCGTGGTCGACCAGGAGCGCTGCATGGCCGCGGGCATGGACGAATTCCTGTCCAAGCCGGTGGCGCCCGAGCACCTGGTGGCGACGATCGTGCGCAGCACCAGGCGGGCGCGCGCCGCCAGGCCCGCGCCGCCGCCGGCGCCGGCCGCCCCGGGTGCGGCAGCGGGCGCGGCGCCGCTGCTCGACCTCCAGGTGCTGGGCACTACCTTCGGCCACGAACGCGAGAAGATGCGCAAGTTCGCCTTCATGTTCCTCGACAGCGCGCGCGAAGGGCTGGCCGAGATCGATAGCGCGCTGGCATCGAACGACCTGGCGCGCGCCGGCGCCTGCGCCCACCGCGTGAAATCGTCGGCGCGCGCGGTCGGGGCGATGGCGTTTGCCGATGCCTGCCACGAGCTGGAACAGCAGGACAAACGCCCGGATAAACCTGGTGCAATTGCCCAGGCGCGGGCCCTGAGCGCGCGTCTGCGCAGCATCTTTGCGCGCCTCGAACGGCAAGTCCCGGCGGAACTTGGCGCACGCGCCACGGACGGGAAATAAGCGGGCTGGTTTCGCGGCCCCGACTTTCGCCGCGCCTCCAAAAAGAGTATCCTGTGGCACCCCAAGCTGCCCGACCATATTTCCCCGATGTCTTCCCCGATCACGCCCGGCCTGCTGATTTTGCACGGCAACCAGATGGAAATGCTGCGCGAAGCCGTGTTCGACTGGCTGCGCGGGCATCCGCTCGGGCCGCTGGAGCAGGAAACCATCCTGGTGCAGTCGAACGGCTTTGCCGAGTGGCTCAAGATCGCGCTGGCCGAAGAGCTGGGCGTGTGCGCGGCCACGCGCGTGGCGCTGCCGGGCCGCTTCCTGTGGGAGGCCTACCGCACGATGTTGGGGCGCGAGCGGGTCCCGGCGCGTTCGCCCTTCGACAAGGACCCGCTCACCTGGCGCCTGATGCGCCTGCTGCCGACCCTGCTGCGCGAGCCCGTGTTCGCGCCGCTCACGCACTTCCTCGGCGACGGCTGCCCGGAGCGCCGCCTGCAGCTGGCCGAGCGCCTGGCCGACCTGTTCGACGGCTACCAGGTCTACCGCGCCGACTGGCTGACCGACTGGGAGATCGGGCGCGACCAGCTGCGCCGCGCCGGCGGAGAACCGGTGCCGCTCGCACCCGACCAGCTGTGGCAGGCGCGCCTCTGGCGTGCGGTGCACGAGAGCGTGCCGCCGATGCAGCGCGGTACCGGGCGCGCCGCGATCCACGAAGTCTTCGTCACCAGGATCCTGGCGGGCGGGGAGCCGGCCGGGCGCCTGCCGCGGCGCGTGGTCCTGTTCGGGATGTCGGCCCTGCCGTACCAGACCCTGCAGGCCATCGCCGCGCTCTCGCACCACACCCAGGTCCTGCTGGCGGTGCCCAATCCCTGCCAGTTCTACTGGGGCGACATCATCGAAGGGCGCGAGCTCCTGAGGGCGGCGCGCAAGCGCCAGCCGGCGCGCGGCGGCATCGACCTGGCCGCGATGCCGATCGAGGAACTGCATGCGCACAGCCATCCGCTGCTGGCGAGCTGGGGCCGCCAGGGGCGCGACTTCGTGCGCATGCTCGACGAGTTCGACAACGAAGAGGGGCGCCCCGAGACGGCGGGTACCACGAAACTGCGCATCGACCTGTTCTCGGACGGCCAGGGCGAGACGCTGCTGCAGCAGGTGCAGGCCGCGGTGCGCGACCTGCTGCCGCTGTCCGAGCATCCGCACGTGCCGCCGCCGCTTGACGATCGCTCGATCGAGTTCCACGTTACCCACAGCGCCCAGCGCGAAGTCGAGGCCCTGCACGACCAGCTGCTGTCCTGGTTCGCCCAGGACCCGACGCTGCGCCCGCGCGACGTGGTGGTAATGGTGCCGGACATCGATACCTTCTCGGCCGCGATCCACTCGGTGTTCGACCAGCACAGGAGAAACGACTCGCGCTACATTCCCTTCGAGATCGGCGATACCCGCGACCGCAGCGTCAACCCGCTGCTGGTCGCCCTCGAGTGGCTGCTGCGCCTGCCGCAGCAGCGCTGCCGCCAGAGCGAAGTGCGCGACCTGCTCGACGTGCCGGCGGTGGCCAGCCGCTTCGGCCTGAACGAGGAAGACCTGCACACGCTCGGCCAGTGGATCGACGGCGCCGGCGTGCGCTGGGGCCTGGACGGCCAGCACCGCAGCGGTCTCGGGCTGGGCGCCGCCGGCGAACAGAACGCCTGGATCTTCGGCGTGCGGCGCATGCTGCTCGGCTATGCCAGCGGCGCCGGCGCGCGCTTCGGCGAGATCGAGCCGTATGCCGAAGTCGGCGGGCTGGACGCGGCGCTGGCCGGCTCGCTGGCCCAGCTGGTCGAATCCCTGCTCGAGTGGCGCGCGCGCCTGGCCGAGCCGCGCACGCCCGAGGAATGGGGCAAGCAGGCGCGCGCCTTGCTGGCCGCCTTCTTCGACGGCCGCGAGGAGGGCGACCGCCTCACGCTCGCGCAACTGAGCGAGGCGCTGCAATGCTGGCTCGAGATGACGGAAACGGGCGGCTTCGACGAGCCGGTGCCGCTCGCCGTGCTGCGCGAAGCCTGGCTCGGGCAGATCGACCAGCCGACCCTGAACCACCAGTTCGTCTCCGGCGGCATCACCTTCTGCACCCTGATGCCGATGCGCGCCGTGCCGTTCCGCGCCGTCTGCCTGCTCGGCATGAACGACGGCGACTTCCCGCGCCGCTCGCCGCAGGCCGACTTCGACCTGCTGGCGCTCCCTGGCATGAGCCGCCCGGGCGACCGCTCGCGCCGCGACGACGACCGCTACCTGATGCTCGAAGCCGTACTGGCCGCGCGCGACAAGCTCTACGTGAGCTGGGTCGGACGCAACGTGCGCGACAACAGCGAGCAGCCGCCTTCGGTGCTGGTCTCGCAGCTGCGCGACTACCTGCGCGCCGGGTGGGAGATCGACCTCTCGACCATCACGGTCGAGCACGCGCTGCAGCCTTTCAGCCGCCGCTATTTCGAGGAGGGCGGGCTGCTGACCTATGCGCGCGAATGGCGGGTAGCCCATGGCAAGACCGACGGTGCTGAGCAAGATGCGCCTGCCGATGCGCTGCCGCCATACGAACTGGAGCCGGACTTCCGCCTCAAGCTGTCGGAACTGGCGAGCTTCGTGAAGCAGCCGGCGCGCTTCTTCTTCCGGCGCCGCCTAGGCGTGGTCTTCGGCGAAGCCGAGGTGATCGGCGAGGACGAGGAACCGTTCGCGCTCGACGCGCTGGACCGCTACTTCCTCGAGGACAGCCTGCTCGACGACGGCGGCACCGCCGAGGAACTCGACGAAGTGCGCGCCACGCTCACCACCCGCGCCGAGCGCCTGGCGCGCGAGGGCGTGCTGCCGATCGGCCTGGTCGGGCGCCAGTGGCAGGCCCAGCTCGTCGACGGCCTGGTGCCGGTGCGCACCGCCTGGCTGAAACTCGGCATGCGCTTCCCGCAGGCCGCGGCCAAACTGGCGGTGCGGCTCGAGTTCGACGGGGTGGTTCTCGAAGACTGGATCGACCGCCTGCGCAGCGACGGTCAGCAGACCGCCTGGCTGATGCAGATCTCCTCGAAGGTGCTGGACAAGGCCGGCGCGCCGCGCGGCGACAAGCTGATCGCGCCCTGGCTGCGCCAGCTGGCGGCCAGCGCGTCAGGGACAGGAGTGACAGGCTACCTGGTCGCGCGCGACGCCGTGGTGACCATGGCGCCGCTCGACCCGGCCGAGGCGCAGGCCGCGCTGGCCAACGTGGTGGCCCTGTGGCGCCGCAACCTCGACGCGCCGCTGCCCGTGGCCTGCAAGACGGCGCTGGCGCTGCTGGCCGAGGGCGACCCGCGCACCGTCTACGACGGCGGCTTCGAGCTGTCGGGCGAGGTCGAGGCCGAACCTTGCCTCGCGCGCCTGTGGCCGGACTTTGCAAGCCTGGGCGCTTCCGGCGAGTGGCCGTCGCTCGCGGTCGCGCTCTACGGCGGCCTGGCGGACTGGATTGCCGGCCAGGTGACGGTGACGCCGCATGCGGGAGACACGGCGGGCGATGCAGGGGAGGCCGCATGAGCCAGCTGCTCGATCCCTTGAACTTCCCGCTGCACGGCTCGCGCCTGATCGAGGCCAGCGCCGGTACCGGCAAGACCTGGACCATCGCCGCGCTCTACCTGCGCCTGGTGTTGGGTCACGGCGGCGCCGACGCCTTCGCGCGCCCGCTGCTGCCGTCCGACATCCTGGTCATGACCTTCACCCGCGCCGCCACGCGCGAGCTGTCGAACCGGGTGCGCGAGCGCCTGGTCGATGCCGCCGCCTACTTCCGCGGCGAGCTCGATCACACCGATCCCTACCTCGACGAGCTGGCCGCCGGCTACGCAACCGACAGCGAACGCCAGGTCGCGGCCCACCGCCTGGTGCTGGCCGCCGAAACGATGGACGAGGCGGCGATCTTCACGATCGACGCCTGGTGCCAGCGCATGCTGCGCGAGCACGCCTTCGATTCCGGCAGCCTGTTCGACGAAGAACTGGTGAGCGACGAGCGCGCCCTGTTCGAGGATGCGGCCCACGACTACTGGCGCCAGCACGTCTATCCCCTGAACAGCAGCGCGCTGGCCGCGGTGCTCGGCTGTTGGAGCGACGTACGCAAGCTCAAGGCCTCGGTGCGCGACCTCGTGAGCCGCACCGCCACCCTCGGCGTACCCGATCCGGAACCGCTGTCCACCCTCGTCGCGCGGGTGCAGTCCGCGCAGCAGGCCGAGCTCGCACGCCTGAAAGAGGGCTGGTTCGAGCGCGCCAACGAGATGGAAGCCTGGATCGGCGCCCAGCAGCAGCTCAACCCGAAATGCTTCAACGGCAACATGATGCGCGCCGCCTCGGTGCCGAAGTGGTTCGAGGCGCTGCGGGCCTGGGCCCAGGACGACGCGCGCATCCACCCCGACCTCAACGAGACCGCCTGGAAGCGCCTCGCCACCCAGGGCCTGGCCGAGGCGTTCAGCAAGAACTTCAGCGCCGAGGTACCGGCCTGCTTCGACTGCACCCAGGACCTGCGCGCCGCGCTCGACGCGATCGACCCGCTCGCGCATGCGCTCCTGCGCCATGCGGCCGGCCACATCGCGCGGCGCACGGCGGAACTCAAGGAGCAGCGCCGCCAGTTCGGCTTCGCCGACATGCTGGCGCGCCTGAAGGATGCGCTCGAGGGCCCGAACGGCGAAGCGCTGCGGCGCCGCATCGTCACCCAGTACCCGGTGGCGCTGATCGACGAATTCCAGGACACCTCGCCCGACCAGTACCGCATCTTCGACCTGCTGTACCGCGTCGCCGCCAACGACCCCGAGCAGGGCCTGTTCCTGATCGGCGACCCGAAGCAGTCGATCTACGGTTTCCGCGGCGCCGACATCCACAGCTACCTGGCCGCGCGCCGCTCGACCGAGGGGCGCCACTACCAGCTCGGCACCAATTACCGCTCGACCGCCGCGCTGGTGGCCGCCGTCAACCGCCTGTTCAGCCACGCCGAGGGCGACGGCACGCAGCCGGGACACGCCCAGGGCGCCTTCCGCTTCCGCCGCGGCGAGGTCAATCCGCTGCCCTTCGAGCCGGTGGCGGCGCGCGGCCACAAGGCCGAACTGGTCGGCGTCGACGGCCCCTACCAGGCGTTGGCGCTGTGCACCACCGAGCAGCAGGACATGAAGACGGGCGACTACCGCGCCTTCTTCGCCGAGCACTGCGCCGAGCACATCGTGACGCTGCTGAACGACCCGCGCGTGGGCTTTCGCGAGGAGGGCAGCTTCACCCGCCTGGTGCCGGCCGATATCGCGATCCTGGTGCGCTCGCGCGACGAAGCCGGGGCGATCCGGCGTGCGCTGGAACGGCGCCGCATCGCCAGCGTCTACCTCTCCGACAAGGATTCGGTGGTCGACAGCCTGGAGGCGCGCGACGTGCTGCGCTGGCTGCATGCGGTCGCCAATCCATTGGACGGCGGGCTGGCGCGCGCGGCACTGGCGACGCGCACCGCGGGCCTGCCCCTGGGCGAGCTGGCGCGGCTCTCGGGCGACGAAACCGTCTGGGAAGAGCGGGTCGAGCAGCTGAAGGCCCTGCACGTGTGCTGGCAGCGCCAGGGCGTGCTGGCCATGCTGCGCCGCTTCATCCACGAACTGGGCCTGCCGGCGCGCCTGCTGGGCGAGCCGGGCGGCGAGCGGCGCCTGACCAACCTGCTGCACCTGGCCGAGCTGCTGCAGGAAGCGAGCGGCCAGCTCGACGGCGAGGGCGCGCTGATCCGCTGGTTCGCGGAACAGATCGAGGGCCTGGGCGAGGGCGGCGACGAGCGCGTGCTGCGCCTGGAATCGGACGCCGAGCTGGTCAAGGTCATCACGGTGCACAAGTCGAAGGGCCTGGAATACCCGCTGGTCTACCTGCCCTTCGCCGTCACCGCGCGCAAGACCGACAAGCGCAACCGCGCTTTCTTCGAATACGTGCAGGAAGACGGCGCGCGCCGCATCGACCTGGCCCTGTCCGACGAGGCGCTGCAGGCGGTCGACCGCGCGCGCCTGGAGGAAGACCTGCGCCTGCTGTACGTGGCGCTGACGCGCGCGCGCCACTTCCTGTGGCTGGGCGTGGCGGCGGTCGCCGCAGGTAACCGCGGCAAGAAGGGCGAGAACCGCCTGCACGAATCGGCGCTCGGCTACCTGCTCTCGGGCGGCGCCCCCGTACCGGCCGAGTCCCTGGTCGACCACCTGGGCAGGCTGCGCGGCGACTGCGGCCACATCGCCCTGCACACGCTCGACCCGCTCGACGGCTGCACGATGCTCAACAGGGTCGAGACCCGGCCGGCTCTCGTGGAGCCGGCCGCCTTCGACGCCGAGTTCGAGCGCAACTGGTCGGTCGGCTCGTTCACCTCGATCACGCGCCACACGACGGCGGCGCCCGCGGCGACGCCCGCATTTACTCCGATGAGGGCGGCCGAGGAAACCCTGCTCGAGGACGAAGAGACCCAGGCCGCCGCGCGCCGTCCCGAAGACACGCCCTGGCACCGCTTCCCGCGCGGTTCGGTGCCCGGCAACTTCCTGCACGAGCAGCTCGAGTGGATCGGCCAGGAAGGCTTCCACATCATCGACGACCCGCACTTCGACGAACGCCTGGCCCAGCGCTGCGAGCGCGCGGGCTGGGGGCATCGCAGCGAAGACACGGTCGCCTGGCTGCGCACGGTGGTCGGCACGCCGCTGCCGCCGCTGGGTGCGAGCCTGAGCCAAATCGCGAATACGGTGCCGGAGATGGAATTCTGGTTCCCCAGCGAGGGCCTGGCCCTGGGTGCGCTCGACCGCTTGTGCCGGCGCCGCCTGCTCGGCAAGGTGCAGCGCCCGACGCTGCCAGAGCGCGCGCTGCACGGCATGCTCAAGGGCTTCGCCGACCTCGTGTTCGAATACGAGGGCCGCTACTGGGTGCTCGACTACAAATCGAACGCCCTCGGCCCGAACGACGCGGCCTATACGAAGCGGGCGATGGAAGAGGGCATGGCCGGTCACCGCTACGACATCCAGGGTGCGATCTACATGCTGGCGCTGCACCGCCTGCTCAGGAGCCGGCTCGGCGAGGATTACGATCCGGCGCTGCAGCTGGGCGGGGCCATCTTCTTGTTCCTGCGCGGGATCGCCAACACCTCGACGCACGGCTGCTGCCTGATCGAGCCGGACGTCGAACTGCTCGACGGCCTGGACAAACTCTTGATGCCGGGTGACGCATGAAGCATGACAAAGCCCTTCCGGCAGCCACGTCGCCGGCCGCGCTGTGGGAAGAAATCGGCCGCCTGACCGAGGCCGGCGAACTGCGCCGCCTGTCCGGCGCCTTCGCCCGCTTCGTCGCCTCCCTCGGCCCGGTGGCGCCGCCGGTGTTGCTGGCGGCGACCGTGCTGTCCGAACTGGAGGGCAATGGCCACAGCTGCCTGCAGGTGGCCGACCTGGCCGAGGATCCGGCTACGCTGCTCGGCTGGAGCGCCGAACAGTGGCAGGCGCTCGCCGCCAGCGCCGCGCCGCTCCCCAAGACCGCAAAAGCCTGGACTACCCAGTTCAACGCCTGCGAGGAAGTCTGGAAGGTCGGCGAATTCGACTACGGCGAGCCGCTCGTGTTCGACGGCGAACGCCTCTACCTGCGCCGCTACTGGCGCGACGAGACCCTGGTCGCGGCCAGCATCCGCGAGCGCGCCGCCCAATCCCGCCCGGTCGACCAGGCGGCCGTGCGCACATGGCTCGACCTGCTGTTCGCCTCCCAGCGCGCCAGCGAAAAGCCGGACTGGCAAAAGCTCGCCTGCGCCGTCGCCCTGCGCGGCTCGGTGGCGATCATCACCGGTGGCCCCGGCACCGGTAAAACCTATACGGTGGCGCGCCTGCTGGCGCTGCTGTTCGCGGTCGCGCCCGGCGCTGCCCAGCAGCGCATCGCCCTGGCCGCGCCGACCGGCAAGGCCGCCGCGCGCCTGAAGCAGTCGATCGACAAGGCGCTGGCGGAGCTGGCCGAGCGCGTCGGTGCCAAGCTGCCGCTGCTGGAGCTGATCGAGCGCATGGGGCCGGCGCGCACCCTGCACAGCCTGCTCGGCGCGCGCCCGGACAGCCGGGCCTTCGCCCACCATGCCGGCAATCCGCTCGAGGTCGACGTCCTGATCGTCGACGAAGCCTCGATGGTGCACCTCGAAATGATGGCCAGCCTGCTCGACGCGCTGCCCGCGGGCGCGACCCTGGTGCTGCTGGGCGACAAGGACCAGCTGGCCTCGGTGGAGGCGGGCGCCGTGCTGGGCGACCTCTGCCACGACGCCCAGTCGGGCGGCTACAGCCGCGAGACGGCCGATTACGTGCTCGGTGCCAGCGGCGAAGAGCTGCCGCCCGCATTCCTCGGCGACGCCGGCGCGCTGGCCCAGCAGACCGTGATGCTGCGCCACAGCCGGCGCTTCGGCGGCCCGATCGGCCAGCTGGCCCTGGCCGTGAACGCGGGCGACGCGGCGCGCGCGGAAGCCGTGCTGCGGGCGCGCGACCCCGCCGTGCGCTGGTACGAGAACGCCCGCCAGTCCGAGGTGGTCGAGCTCGGGCTGGACGGCTACTATCCCTACCTGGACCTGCTCAAGGCCGGGCCCGAGGCGGACTCTGCAACCGCGCATGAAGACTGGGTGCGCCAGGTGCTGCAGCGCTTCGAAGGCTTCCGCATCCTGTGCGCGGTGCGCGAAGGCGAGTGGGGCGTGGGCGGCCTGAACCTGGCCATCGAGGGCAGCCTGGAATCGGCCGGCCTGCTGCGGCGCGGCGGCGAGTGGTATGCCGGCCGTCCCGTGATGGTGACCCGTAACGACTACGGCACCCGCGTCTTCAACGGCGACATCGGCCTGACGCTGCCCGATCCGGCGCGTCCCGGTTCGCTGCGCGTCTACTTCCTGGAAGGCGACAACGTGCGCAGCGTGCTGGCGACGCGCCTGCGCCATGTCGAGACGGCGTATGCGATGACGGTGCACAAGTCGCAGGGTTCGGAGTTCCGCCACACGGTGCTGGTGCTGCCCGAAGACCGCAACGCCATCCTCACGCGCGAACTCGTCTACACCGGCATCACGCGCGCCAGCGGCCAGTTCACGCTGGTTTCGCCCGCCGGCCCGGTGCTGGCCGAGGCGATCGCCCGGCGCACCCACCGCACCAGCGGCCTGCGCCACCTGATCGAGCGCGGCGGCTCGGGTGGGGCAGGGTGGTAAGCGGCATGCCGGTGCGCGCCGCCCGGCCGGACGACGCCTCGGCCATCGCCGGGCTGTTCGTGCAGCTCGGCTATCCGAATGCGAACGAGGACGTGGCCGCCCGCCTGGCCGAACGCGGCGACAGCATGGCGCGGGTGCTGGTGGCCGAAGCCGGGGAACGCGTGGTCGGCGTCGTCGTGGTCAACCTGATCGCGCCGCTGCATGTCGCGGGCCGCTGGGCCATGGTCTCGGCACTGGTGACCGACGAAGCGGCGCGCGGCGGCGGCATCGGCGCCGCCTTGCTGGGCGAAGCGGAGCGCTACGCGCGCGAACAGGGCTGCAGCCGCATGGAACTGTCGAGCAGCGAGCACCGCACGCGGGCCCATGCGCTTTACGAGCGGCAGGGCTTCGACGAGGTGCGCAAGCGCTTCGTCAAGCAGCTGGGGGCCCCAGGCTGAGGTAGCCGTCTCAGATATGCGTGGAAGTGATACCTGATCTGTTTATTGCTGATAGGAAATTCTTAAGATATGCACTTTATGTATTCCCGAGATCGGAAATCAAAATTGGATTGATATCTCTTGTTGGCGTAAACTTTCACCATCGCATAACGCCAACACATCCAGGAGCTGCCATGACCACTTTGACGATTTCCCGTCCTGCCGCAACCCCGAACTTCGCGCACCTGCTGCGCATCGTCGGCGCCAAGCTGCGCCGCGCTTTTGAGCTGTCGGGCAATGCCTATGCCGACGGCGCGATGCCGCCGCTGTAAGTCCCGGCACCGGGACGCGATGGAAGACCCCGCCGCGGCGGGGTTTTTTTATGCCCGCGTAATGCCGGTCGTACCGATAGCCTTGCCCGGCCGACCCGGGCAAAGGACAACAAAAAAGGGATTGCCGCAAGCGGGAATCCCTTTTTTGATTCAATGCCGCCAGGCGGCGCGAGCCTCAATTACGGCGCGTACGCTTCACCGTCACCTTTTTCTTCTTCGCCACGACCTTCACCTTGGCGCGCGGCGAAGCCTTGGCCTTGAGCTTCAGGCGGCCGGCGCTGGCCTTGATGCGCGGGGCGCGGCTGCTGGCCTTGAGCTTCGCCGAGCGGGTCACGCTGGCCACGGTCGGCTCTTCGCCGGTGATGAAGCGGCGCACGTTGAGTGCGTCGAGGATGCGGGCCGAGGAGGCGCTGGCGTTGAGCAGCACCATGGTCGCGTTCTTGCCGGCCACCTTGATGCTCATGATCAGGCAGCGGCCCGCTTCGCGGGTGTAGCCGGTTTTCGACAGGCCGATGTCCCAGCCCTTGGCGCCGACCAGGCGGTTGGTGTTGCGGTACTCGACGCCGCGGCCGTTGATGTTGATGATGTTCTTGGCGTCGGTGCTGCGCGCGGCGATTTCCGGATAGTCGGCGGCGGCGTTCGCCATCTTGATAAGGTCGCCCGCGGTCGAGCGGTTGTTCGGCGACAGGCCGGTCGGCTCTTCGATATGGGTCTGCTGCATGCCGAGCGCGGCGGCCTTGCGGCGCACGGCTTCCTTGAAGGCCTGCTGGCCGCCAGGATAGGTGCGTGCCAGCGAGGCGGCGGCGCGGTTATCGGAGGACATCAGAGCCAGCTGCAGCACGTCGCCGCGCGGGATGCTGGCGCCGACGGGCACGCGCGAGCTGCTGTGCTTGAGCGTGTCGACGTCGCTGCGGTCGATCTGGATCAGCTCGTTCATGTCCTGCTTCGCGTCGAGGATGACCATGGCGGTCATCAGCTTGGTGAGCGAGGCGATCGGCACGACGGCGCCGGCGTTCTTTTCCAGCAAAACTTTGCCGGTGTCATCTTCCACCACCAGTACCGATTGCGATCCGAAGGGCACCGCGAATGCGGCAGCCGAGGAAATCGACAAAAGGACTGTGGCGAACAGTTTTTTGATCATGGTGTCGGGAAGTGGGGTCAGGTTATAAGCCGGGCGCCGGGGCGGCGCATCATTTACGCGTCTAGCTGTAAGGCAATACCAGATGGGTGAACGATAGCACCATCATTTCCGTGTGTCCATGCCGCACAAGAGAAAACGGACTCAGGTGTATCGGATTTACCGACAAAAAAGCCCTGCACGAGGGCAGGGCTGATTATTCTGACAAATATCGGAGAACATACGTTCTCTGAAGTGGTCTTTATTTTGCCTGGTAGATCTTATCGAACTCACCACCATCGTTGAAGTGGACCGCCTGGGCCTTGCGCCAGCCGCCGAACAGCTCGTCCACCGAGAACAGCGCGATCGGCTTGTAGTTGGCCGCATATTTCTTCATCACGGCTTCGTTACGTACGCGCAGGAAGTGCTTGGCGCCGATTTCCTGGCCCAGCGGGCTGTACAGGAAGTTCAGGTAGGCGGTCGCCTGCTTGCGCACGCCGCGGCGGTCGACCACCTTGTCGACCACGGCTACCGGCGACTCAGCCAGGATCGAGGTCTTCGGGTACACGACTTCGAAGTTGTCGCCGAACTCGGCACGCACCATGCTCACTTCGTTCTCGAAGGTCACCAGGGCGTCGCCGATCTGGCGCTGGGTGAAGGTGGTGGTCGCGGCGCGGCCGCCGGCATCGAGGATCGGCACGTTCTTGAAGATGGCGCGCACCAGTTCGCGCGCCTTGGCTTCGTTGCCGCCGTTCTTCAGCACCGAGCCCCAGGCTGCCAGGTAGGTGTAGCGGCCGTTGCCCGCAGTCTTCGGGTTCGGGATGATGACCTGCACGCCCGGCTTGGCCAGGTCGTCCCAGTTGCGGATGGCCTTGGGATTGCCCTTGCGCACCAGGAACACCATGGTCGAGTAATAAGGCGCGGCATTATTCGGGAACTTCTTCGCCCAATCCTTCACCACGAGGCCGCGGTCGGCCAGCATGTCGATGTCGTTGGCCTGGTTCATCGTCACGACCGAAGCTTCCAGGCCGTCGGCGACCGCGCGCGCCTGCTTGCTCGAGCCGCCGTGCGATTGTTTGATCGAAACGGTCTCGCCTGTTGTTTTTTGCCAGCTAGCAATAAACGCCGGGTTAATGTCCTTGTACAATTCGCGCGCCACGTCGTACGAGACGTTCAGCAGCTCGACATTGGCAGCGCTGGCGGACAAGGGCAGGGCAGTGCCGACGGCAAGCGCGAGCAGCCAGCGGCGGACGGGCAGGAATGGGGTTTTGGACATGTTCTTCTCACTTTTCGATGCTATGGAAACAGGGTACATGTTCCATAAGTTGGGCCGAAAACGGAAGAATACTTTCGTCATATGCTTAGATACTTCGTGAACACAGCGTCCGCATATGCATGGCCTCGGGCAGGCTGTCGAGCTTTCGGTGTATAGTCCGGACATTCGCAGGCGCCGCACCGCAATCATGCTTGCGTGCAATTGGCAATTAGTAATAGCAACAATAGGTTTGGGTCATTGGTCAGATGGTTATAGGTATCGACATTCGCAAAGCAGCACCGCTCGACGCGGCTCCAGCCTGCAGCCTGCTGCGCCGCTCGATCGAGCAGGGCTGCGAGGCCGACTACCGCGACCACCCCGGCGTCCTCGACGCCTGGCTCGGCAACAAGACCCCCGACAACGTCGCTACCTGGTTCGCCTCCAGTACCAATTTCGCCATCGTCGCCGAACGCGACGGGCAATTGCTGGGGCTGGCCCTCCTGACCCAGGCCGGCAAGCTGGCGCTGTGCTACGTGCAGCCCGAGGCGGTGCGCAGCGGCATCGGCAGCGCGCTGCTGGCCGCCGTCGAGCAGCAGGCGCGGGCATGGGAGATTCGCAAGCTGTACCTGCATAGCCCGGGCAGCGCCGCGCCTTTCTTCGAACGCCAGGGTTACAAGAATGCCGGCCTGGAGAAGGCCTGCTTCGGCCTCGAATGCAACCTGCTGTGGAAGATGCTCGACAGCCAGCCTGCTGACGCCGACTCCGCGCGCCAGCGCTTCTGCAACTGCAGCCAATAAGCAACAACGAGTAACAAAAAAGCGCAGGAAAGCAAGCGGGCACATCTTCTGCCGGGCAAGGGCTTACGCTATAGTACGGCTCTTCTCAAAGATGAGTGGTTTATGGCTTCCCGCAGAGATTTTCTTCAACAAGGCATGGGCCTGGCGGCCCTCGGCGCACTCGGACCCACCCTGATCGGCCCGGCCCAGGCAGCCTCCCAGGCCGCACCCGCCGACCTGACACCCCCGCCCGACCTGTTCGACGCCCAGTTACTCGACCTCGACTTCTGGGTCAAGCCGCGCACGCTGTCGATGACGCGCCCGCAAAGCGGCGAACGCGTCAATGTCCTGTACTGGAAGGACGGCGAGGTGATCGACTCGGCCTACCAGCAACTGTGTCACCTGCTGCGCGACGTCAACGGCCGCGAAACCGCGCCGATCGATCCCAAGCTGCTGGAACTGCTGTGGGGCACCCAGGCCTTCATCGCGCGCTACGGCCTGCTGCAGCCGCTCGAGATCCTGTCCGGCTACCGCACCGCCGCGTCGAACGCGCGCCTGCAGGAAGCGGGCATTCCGGCGGCGCGCAAGTCGCTGCACATGACCGGCAAGGCGGCCGACATCCGCATCGCCGGCCTGAGCGAGGAAGTCCTTGGCGGACTCGTGCGTAGCCTGCGCCAGGGCGGAGTCGGGTATTATTACCGTTCCGGTCCGAAGGGCGGCTGGATCCACGCCGACACGGGGCTCAACCGTACCTGGAAGGGCTAACAGCCCGCCAGAAAATCGCGTTAGCCACGCGAAACTTGCGCGGGTTTTTGCTGTCGTAGGGCTGGAACGGCAATCGACTTTGCCGGAAGACCGACTCATCTTCCAAAGGAGAAGCACGATGGCAACGATGAACGCCCCCACGATGGACCGCCGCACCGGCCCCGAGCGCCGCACTGCGATGCGCGAAGGCCGCGGTTCGGCCATGTCGGCAATGGATTACCTCGCCATGTTCCTGCTGATCATCGGCGGCCTGAACTGGGCCCTGGTCGGCCTGTTCGAGGTCGACATGGTCGCCACCATCTTCGGCCCGGGCAGCCCGGCCTCGCGCCTGATCTACGTGCTGGTCGGCCTGGCCGCCCTGTACTCGATCTACACGACGGCGAAGATGGCCGGCGCAAGGCGGCATTGAGCCCGGCACCGAGGAAGGAATGACGGCCGCGGTGCGCGTCGGGCTGATTTCCGACACCCACGGCCTGCTGCGTCCGGAGGCGCTCGCCTTCCTCGCCGGCTGCGACCACATCGTCCACGGCGGCGACATCGGCAACCCCGGCATCCTCGAGCGGCTGGCCGAGCTCGCGCCGCTGACCGTCGTCCGCGGCAACAACGACCGCGAGGCCTGGGCGCGCGGCATTCCCGTGAGCGCCAGGCTGGCGTTCGGCGCCGTGTCGCTCTACGCGATCCACGACCTGAAGGAAATCGACATCGATCCCACCGGCGCCGGCGTGCGGGTGGTGGTGTCGGGGCATTCGCACAGGCCTGCGCAGGCCGAGCGGGGAGGCGTCCTGTACGTCAATCCGGGCAGCGCCGGGCGCCGGCGTTTCAGCCTGCCGATTTCGGCCGCCGAACTGATCATCGAAGGCGACGAGGTGCGTGCACGGATCGTGACGCTGGTTGCGGCCTAGCTGACGGGCACCGCGAAATGCCGTAGGATACGGCCCTTGCAGCTTTCCTTTTGTCCCCGATGACCGATTCTCCCGACACGCCGCCGCGCTTCCGCCCACGCCCCTGGACCCACCTCGAAACGCCGCAGGACGTCGAGCTCTGGATCGACGAACATAACCTGGCGATGCAGGAACTCATCAAGCCCCAGGAAACCGGCTATGGCATCTGCTTCACGCTGGCCGAGGGCGGCAACATCACCATGCAGACCCACGAGGACGCGATCGTGCTCGACGTCGAGGAGGATGCCTCCTGGATCGCACCGCTGATCGTCGCCGCCACCGGCGCCGAGGCGCCACCGGGCGCCTACTGGCTGCTGCCGGCCGACAAGCTGACCCAGCTGATCATCGGCCTGTCGAGCCTGGTGGCGAGCACCACCCTGGTCGTCGGCCACCGTTTCGGTTCGCACGGGCGCCGTACGGCCTGGTAACCGATCCTGGCCCGCGCTTGCGGGGGACAGGACGGCTTCTTATATTCCCACCTGTCAGAAGTGGTGGAACATCCCGACCGAGCCGGTGCGGGTCTCGATGCCGGTCTGCGGGAAGGTGGAGCCGGCCTGGAAGGGCAGGGCGACGCTGTTGAGGATGATGGTCGAGGCGCCGAAATTGCGCACCGAGCCGGCGCGCGCATACAGGCCGGTGCGGCGCGACAGGTGGTAGTCGACGCCCAGCATCAGGCCCAGGGCCGAGGATTCGACCGGGCTGCCCAGGGCATTGCGTGCGCCTTCCGTGTCGCGGTGCACCAGCGAGGCGCTCCAGCTCAGGCGGTCCTGGACCAGGATCGCGCCCAGCGTGGTCAACTCCGCTTCGCCGCTCTGCGCCAGCCGCGGGGCGATGCGCACCCAGGAAGCCGACAGCACCAGCTTGCCGGTGTCGTAGATGCCGCCGACCGCCGGCATGTCGGTGCGCACGGCCTGGCCGGCGGCTGCGGAGACGGGCGCGCTCCAGGACTGGGTCAGGCTGGCCGCCAGGTAGAACTTGCCGTTGGTGAAGGACACCACGCCGCCGCGCGTGCCTACCTTCGGCTCGGCCGTGCCGGTCGTGCCATAAGGATTGGTCGCGTAGATCGCCTGCGCACCCAGGCCCATCACGCGCGGCGTGGCATAGGTGATCGACTTCGGCACGCGCACCGGGATGGTGCCGGCGCCAGGGCCGAGGTCGGTGTTGGCGCCGACGCCGCGCGGACCCTGCATGGCGCCGCCGCCGACCCAGGTGTAGACCGAATTGGTCGGCACCAGCATGAAGGGGTCGACGAACAGCGGCAGCATCGCATTGATCTGGTTACCGAAACGCAGGGTGCCGAGGGTGCTCGAGCGCAGGCCGACCCAGGACTCGCGGTTGAACAGCGCGCTCGCCTGCTGGGCGCCGGTGTCGGCATTGAAGCCCGCTTCCAGCTTGGCTTCGGCTTTCAGGCCGCCGCCCAGGTCTTCCGAGGCATAGAAGCCGAGTTTCGAGGTGTAGGCGCCGCCGCTTTGCTGCTGCCAGCGGCTTTCCCCGTTGTCGGTCTTCGTGACCATCGCGCCCAGGTCGACGGTGCCGTAGATGCGTACGCCGTCGCCGCCGCTGCTGTATTCGGGCAGCTGGGCCAGGCGGCTCAGCAGGAAGGACTCCGGCTGAGTTTGGGCCAAGGCTGGGGCGGAGGCGGAGAAGGCGAGCGACAGGAGGGTGGCGAGCAGGGCGGGGCGAAGCGGGGTCGGGCGTGACATTCGGTGAGCTTTGGTGAGATGGCAATGTGTGAATTATTGCACATGGGAAATGGCTACCGGAATGGGTGGGCTGTGCGAAGTGGGTAATAGTTGCCTCAAAACAACAATTGTCAATCGTCTTTGGCGGGGGGATACGTTTCGGCTATCGAAAGTTGCAGACGCGTGGAGTCGGGGACTCCGGTAAAGCCGTGGAGGAGGCCACTGGCCTCCTCCACCCCTACAGTTAGTAGCTGCTCAAAAAAACGGGCGCCAGCGGCGCCCGTTTGCTTACATGTTCGGATAGTTCGGTCCGCCGCCGCCTTCCGGCGTCACCCAGACGATGTTCTGGGTCGGGTCCTTGATGTCGCAGGTCTTGCAGTGCACGCAGTTCTGCGCGTTGATCTGCAGGCGGTCCTCGCCGGCATCCGTCTTCACGAACTCGTATACGCCCGCCGGGCAGTAGCGCTGCTCGGGGCCGGCGTATTTCGCCAGGTTCACGTCCACCGGGATGCCGGCGTTCTTCAGCGTCAGGTGCACCGGCTGGTCTTCGGCGTGGTTGGTGTTCGAGATGAACACCGAGGACAGGCGATCGAAAGTAAGCTTGCCGTCCGGTTTCGGGTAGGCGATCGGTTTGAACTCGGAGGCCGGGCGCAGGCATTCGTGGTCGGCGTGCTTGTGGCGCAGCGTCCATGGCGCCTTGCCGCGGAAGACCATCTGGTCGACGCCGGTCATGAAGGTGCCCAGGTACAGGCCCTTGCTCATCCATGGCTTGAAGTTGCGCGCGCGGTGCAGTTCCTCGTACAGCCAGGAGCGCTCGAAGGCGGCCGGGTAGGCGGCCAGTTCGTCGTGCTGGCGGCCAGCGCCGAGTGCCTCGAAGGCCGCTTCGGCGGCCAGCATGCCGGTCTTGATCGCGCCGTGGCTGCCCTTGATGCGGCTGGTGTTCAGGAAGCCGGCGTCGCAGCCGATCAGGGCGCCGCCCGGGAAGACGGTTTTCGGCAGGGATTGCAGGCCGCCCGCCGTGATGGCGCGTGCGCCGTAGGAGATGCGCTTGCCGCCTTCGAAGAACTTGCGGATTTCCGGATGGGTTTTATAGCGCTGGAATTCCTCGTAGGGCGACAGATACGGGTTCTGGTAAGCCAGGCCCACCACGAAGCCGACTGCGACCTGGTTGTTTTCCAGGTGGTAGAGGAAGGAGCCGCCATAGGTGTCCTTGTCCAGCGGCCAGCCGGCCGTGTGGATCACCAGGCCCGGCTTGTGCAGGGCAGGGTCGATCTCCCACAGTTCCTTGATGCCGATGCCGTAGGTCTGCGGGTCCTTGCCCTTGTTCAGGTCGTACTTGGTCATCAGCTGCTTGCCGAGGTGGCCGCGCGAGCCTTCGGCGAACATGGTGTACTTCGCGTGCAATTCCATGCCGAGCTGGAACGCGTCGGTCGGATTGCCTTCGCGGTCCACGCCCATGTTGCCGGTGGCGACGCCCTTGACCGAGCCGTCCTCGTTGTAGAGGATTTCGGCGGCCGGGAAGCCCGGGAACACTTCGACGCCCAGCGCTTCGGCCTGCTGGCCCAGCCAGCGCACGACGTTGGCCAGCGAGATGATGTAGTTGCCGTGGTTGGTCAGCATCTTCGGCACCATGAACGAGGGCGTCGCCGTCGCTTTGGTCTCCGTCAGGAACAGCACCCGGTCTTCGGTGACGGGCGTGTTCAGCGGCGCGCCGAGTTCCTTCCAGTTGGGGAACAATTCGTTCAGGGCAATCGGATCCATGACGGCGCCAGACAGGATGTGGGCGCCCAGCTCGCCGCCTTTCTCGAGCACGCAGACCGACACTTCCTGGCCCTTTTCGCTGGCGAGCTGCTTCAGGCGGATCGCTGCCGACAGGCCTGCCGGGCCGCCGCCGACGATGACAACGTCGTACTCCATTGCTTCGCGCGGTCCGTATTGTTCGAGGATGTTGATAGGCTCTGTCATGGTCTTGTGATGGTTAAAAAGATTAAGCTCGAAAATTTAGCACGAGTGTGCGGGTTTTCCCCGATGATTGCAACTTAGCCAGCCATTTTAGAGTGAAAATTAGATGAGGCAATCTAAACGGGCATTCTGTGACATCATTATGCCTTCGTCATCGTTTCGCTTGTAGCACATCAGGTAGCACATCAGGACAGGAGACAGCGTGGGCATCGAAGTCAATTACGAAGGAAAAATTGCCATGGTCACCGGCGCCTCGAGCGGGCTCGGCGCCCGGTTCGCCAAGGCGCTGGCCGGCGCAGGCGCCCAGGTCGTGCTGGCCTCGCGCCGTACCGAGCGCCTGAAGGAACTGCGCGCCGAGATCGAAGCCGACGGCGGCGCCGCCCACGTCGTCAACCTCGACGTCACCAGCCTCGACAGCATCAAGGCGGCGATCGCCCATGCCGAGACCGAGGCCGGGCCGATCGACATCCTGGTCAACAACTCGGGCGTGCAGAACACCCAGCGCCTGCTCGACGTGACCGAAGACGATTACGAGTACATCATGGACACCAACCTGCGCGGCGCGTTTTTCGTCGCGCAGCAGGCGGCCAAGCGCATGATCCAGCGCGCCAAGGGCGACCCGCGCAAGCAGCACCGCATCGTCAACATCGCCTCGGTGGCCGGCCTGCGCGTGCTGCCGCAGATCGGCGTGTACTGCATGAGCAAGGCCGGGGTGGTGCAGATGACCAAGGCGATGGCGGTCGAGTGGGGCAAATACGGCATCAACGTCAACGCCATCTGCCCTGGCTACATCTCGACCGAAATGAACGAGGATTATTTCGAGACCGAGCAGGGCAAGAAACTGATCGAGCTGCTGCCGAGGAAACGTCCCGGCAAACCGGAGGACCTGGACGGCCTGCTGCTGCTCCTGGCGGCGGAAGAAGCGCATTTCATCAATGGTGCGATCATTACCGCCGACGACGGCATGACGGCGCAATAGACCATTCAAGACACGCGGCAATCCGGCGCCGGCAACGGCGCCTTTTTATTTTTCACTGTAAAACGAAGCAAGGAAGTATGAGCAACAAGAAGTTGGTACACACGATGCGCATGCCGGTGCGCTGGGGCGACATGGACGCGATGGGCCATGTCAATAACACGGTCTATTTCCGCTACATCGAAACGGCGCGCATCGCCTGGCTGGAACAGGTCGGCGCCTTGCCCGATCCGAGCGCGACCGGGCCGGTGCTGATCAATGCGCAATGCGCCTTTTTGAAACAGCTCAAATACCCGGCCGAGATCGAAGTCACTTCGTATGTCGGACCGCCGGGGCGGTCGAGCTTCGAGGTGTCGCACGAGATCCGCCTGGTCGGCGCGGACGGCCAGGCCGGCGCCCTGCATGCCGAGGGCGCGGCCAAGATCGTCTGGGTCGATTTCGCGGTCGAGAAATCGGTGCCGCTGCCGGATGCGATCCGGGCCCTGTTACCGGCGGCCTGAATCGCGTCAGTGCGCAGTGTTACGGCGCCGTCGCAGCAGGCTGCGGCGCCGAAGGCGGGAGGAACCAGTTCAGCAGGGCGGCGCAGATGCCGCCGGTCGCGACACCCGACTCCAGCACATTGCGGATCGCCGCCGGCACGTGGGCGAGGAACTCGGGTACCTGGGTCACGCCCAGGCCGAGCGCCAGCGACACGGCGATGATCAATAGCGCACGCCGGTCCAACTGCACGCTGGCGAGGATATTGATGCCGGCCGCGGCGACTGCACCGAACATCACCATCGCAGCGCCGCCCAGCACCGGTTCCGGGACCGCCTGGATCACGCCCGCGACGGCGGGAAACAAGCCCAGCACCACCAGCAGCGCGGCGATCCAGACCCCCACATGGCGGCTGGCGATGCCGGTCAGCTGGATCACGCCGTTATTCTGCGCGAAGACCGAACTCGGGAAGGTGTTGAAGACGCCGGCCAGCAGCGAATTCGCGCCGTTCACGAGCACCCCGCCCTTGATGCGTCGCATCCAGGCCGGGCCTTCCACCGGCTGACGCGAGATCTTGCTGGTGGCGGTGATGTCGCCGATGGCCTCGAGCGAGGTCACGAGGTAGATCACCACCATCGGCACGAACAGCGACCACGAAAAGCCAATGCCGAAGTGCAGCGGCAGCGGCACCTGGAAGGCCGGCGCCTCGCGCATGCCGGTGAAGTCGAGCCGGCCCAGGTAGCCCGCCAGCGCATAGCCGGCGGCCAGCGCAATGACGATGGCGCAGCTGCGCATCCAGGTGACGGGCACGCGGTTGATCGCCACGATCAGGCCCAGCACCACGCCGGACAGCAGCAGGTTCTCCCCATTCGCAAAACTGCCGTTGTTCATGGCGCTGAATCCGCCCCCCATGCTGATCAGGCCGACCTTGATCAGGGTCAGGCCGATCATCAGCACCACGATGCCGGTCACCAGCGGCGTAATCAAACGCTTGATGAAGGGGAGGATGCGCGAGACGCCCATTTCGATGAACGAGCCGGCCATCACGACGCCGAAGATCGCCGCCATCACCGCTTCGACAGGCGTACCGGCCTTGACCATCGCAGCGCCGCCGGCAATCAGCGGGCCGACGAAGTTGAAGCTGGTACCCTGCACGATCAGCAGGCCGGCGCCGAAGGGACCGAATGGGCGGCACTGCACGAAGGTAGCGATGCCCGAGATGACCAGCGACATCGAGACGATCAGGTTGGTGTCGCGCGCAGGGACGCCGAGCGCCTGGCAGATCAGTAGGCCCGGCGTCACGATCGGCACGATGATTGCGAGCAGGTGCTGCAGAGCGGCCAGGAACGCGATCCAGGGGCGGGGGCGCTCTTCCAGGCCGAGGATCAGGTCAGGGTCGGGCGCGTTGGCGACATGCGCCTCGCGTGCATGCAAGGTGGATGGTGTGGTCATCGGGGCGGGCAAAAAGCCGATTTTACTGTCCGCGTCGACAGCAGGAAAGGCGAGCTTGCCGGACATGCAAAAAAACTGCCGACAAAACTGCGTTTTCCGGGGATCATGGCGGTCCAGACAAACCTGCCGGCATCCACGATCCCGGCCCCTACCCCGACTTCCGCATGCAGCCTGTTCAGCCCCCCATCTTCCGCGCATGGTGCGCTTCGACCGCGAGCGCCTGGCGTTGGAAGACATCATCGACATCGCGCGGGGCAATGCGCTGCCGGTCCTGTCGGATGATCCCGACTTTCTTGCCGCGATCAGGCGCGGGGCCGACTTCGTCGACCGCCTGCTGCGCGAAGACGGCGTCATCTACGGCGTCACGACCGGCTACGGCGATTCATGCACGACCGTGGTGCCGCCCGCGCTGGTGCCCGAACTGCCGCGTAACCTCTACACCTACCATGGCTGCGGGCTCGGAGCCTGCCTCAGCGCAGTGCAGACGCGCGCGGTCATGGCCGCGCGCCTGGCCTCGCTGTCGAAAGGCTACTCGGGTGTGAGCGTGGACTTGCTGGAGCAGATCGTCCGCCTGTTCGAGGCGGGACTGACGCCGCTCATTCCGAGTGAAGGTTCGGTTGGCGCCAGCGGCGACCTGACCCCGCTTTCCTACCTGGCGGCGGCGCTGTGCGGCGAACGGGAAATGCTGCGCAACGGCGTGGCGCTGGCGGCCTCCGAGGCCCTGGCCCAGGCCGGCATTGCGCCGCTGCGCCTGCGTCCGAAAGAGGGACTGGCGATCATGAACGGGACCGCCGTGATGACGGGATTGGCCTGCCTCGCCTGGGGCCGCGCGTCCTACCTGGCGCGCCTGACGACCCGCATCACGGCGCTGGCCTCGTTCGCGCTCGACGGCAATGCGCATCACTTCGACGACATCCTGTTTTCGGTGAAGCCGCATGCCGGCATGCAGGGCGTGGCCGCGTGGCTGCGGGAGGACCTGGCCTATGCCGGACAGCCCGCGCGCAACGGCGCTCGCCTGCAGGACCGCTACTCGATCCGCTGCGCGCCGCATGTGATCGGCGTGCTGGCCGACGCCTTGCCGTTTTTCCGGGACTGCATCGAGAACGAACTCAACAGCGCGAACGACAATCCGATTATCGACGCGGAAGGCGGGCGCGTGCTGCACGGCGGGCATTTCTATGGCGGCCACATCGCCTTTGCGATGGATGGCATGAAAAACGCGGTGGCCAACCTCGCCGACTTGCTGGACCGTCAGCTGGCGCTGCTGGTCGATGCCCGCTACAGCAACGGCTTGCCGGCCAACCTGAGCGGCGCCGAGGGGGAGCGGGCGGCCATCAGCCATGGCTTGAAGGCATTGCAGATCAGCGCGTCGGCCTGGACTGCCGAAGCGCTCAAGCTCACCATGCCGGCCTCGGTGTTTTCGCGCTCGACCGAATGCCATAACCAGGACAAGGTCAGCATGGGCACGATCGCGGCGCGCGACTGCCTGAGGGTGCTCGAACTGACCGAGCAGGTCGCCGCCGCCCTGCTGATCGCCGTGCGCCAGGGGGTGTGGCTGCGCATGCGGCTCGAACCGGCTCGCCCGCTACCAGAGCCATTGGCAAGGATGATGGCGGTTCTGGGCCAGGATATCGCGCCCCTGCTCGAAGACCGGCGGCTCGATCCGGAATTGCGCCTGCTATTGGAGCGCATTGGCCAGCAGGACTGGCCGCTGTACGCGCGGTACGATGAATGAAAGGACGGCGCGCGTCAGCGCGCCACGCCCACCAGCTTGTGCACCAGCTCCGACGAGGTCGACGCCGAGAACTTGCGCATCAGTTTCGCCCGGTGCATCTCCACAGTGCGCGGGCTGAGGTCGGTCTGGCGGGCGATCACCTTGCTGGTCTTGCCTTCGACCAGCAGCGCGGCGATTTCGCGTTCGCGCGGGGTCAGTTCGGCCGTGACGGGGCGCTTTTCGCTGACGTCCTCGAAGGTCCAGACGCCCGCGCCCAGCGGCTCGGCGGGGTTGAGGGCGCGGCCCGTCACATGGCACCAGAACAGTTCGCCGTCGCCGCGGCGCATGATGCGCTCGTCCGAATAGCGGCCCTTCGCATTCATGATCGGCACGATGCGGTCGCCCGTGCGCAGGAATTCGTCCATCGTCGGGTAGAGCACGGCGAAGGACTGGCCGTCGAGCTTGCCCTGGGCGTAGCCGAACATCGCGGCCAGGGCGAGGTTGGACGACTGGATCACACGGTCCCGTGAAATGCACATGCCGACCGGGGCATGCTGGAAAATCATCTCGTAATCGATGGCGTATGATGGGTTCATCTGGTTGCAAGGGCGGGACGTTGGGCGGATCGTTGCCGGTATTTCTACGGTATTGTACTTTCGCGGCCCGTATTTTAAGCTGGTCTCTCTACTCTGCAGTACACAGATCTTGAAGAACCTGCTGCGCGTTGCACTGTTGGCCTGCGCCGCCAAGGCGATAGCCCGCTGAACAACCGTACAGCGAGCATGCACGCCTTGGCGGCTCGGCCAACATTGCTGCCGCTCGCGACGGTTCTTCAAGATCCTATAAAGCTTTATTCACGGCAAACCATACAAGGGACGGGTATGAACAAAGTGTATCCTGATGCGACATCGGCGCTGGCCGGTATCGTCCAAGACGGCCAAACGATCGCCGTCGGCGGCTTCGGTCTGTGCGGCATTCCGGAAGCGCTGATCGCGGCGCTGCGCGACTCGGGCGTCAAGCAACTCACCGCCGTGTCCAACAACGCGGGCGTCGACGGTTTCGGCCTCGGCCAGCTGCTGGAAACGCGCCAGATCAAGAAGATGATCGCTTCCTACGTGGGCGAGAACAAGGAATTCGCACGCCAGTTCCTGGCCGGCGAACTCGAACTCGAATTCACGCCGCAAGGCACCCTGGCCGAGAAGCTGCGCGCCGGCGGCGCCGGCATCCCGGCCTTCTTCACCAAGACCGGCTACGGCACCATCGTCGCCGACGGCAAGGAAACCCGTGAATTCGACGGCGAGCAGTACGTCATGGAGCGCAGCATCGTGGCCGACGTGTCGCTCGTCAAAGCCTGGAAGGCCGACAAGGCCGGCAACCTGGTGTTCCGCAAGACCGCGCGCAACTTCAACCCGAACGTCGCCACCGCAGGCAAGATCTGCGTCGTCGAAGTCGAAGAGCTGGTCGAGATCGGCGAGATCGATCCGGACCAGGTGCACACCCCAAGCATCTTCGTGCACCGCATCGTCCACAATCCGACGCCGGAAAAGCGCATCGAACAGCGCACCGTGCGCACCGCTCAAGACCAGAACTAAATCCGGAGAACGACATGGCATGGACTCGTGATGAAATGGCCGCGCGCGCGGCGAAGGAACTGCAGGACGGTTTCTATGTGAACCTCGGCATCGGCCTGCCGACGCTGGTGGCGAACTATGTGCCGAACGACATGGAAGTATTCCTGCAATCGGAAAACGGCCTGCTCGGCATCGGCCCGTTCCCGACGGACGCAGAGGTCGACGCCGACCTGATCAACGCCGGCAAGCAAACCGTCACCGCCTTGCCGGGCGCGGCCTACTTCAGCTCGGCCGATTCTTTCGGCATGATCCGCGGCGGTAAGATCAACCTGGCGATCCTGGGCGCGATGCAGGTGTCGCAGCAGGGCGACCTGGCGAACTGGATGATCCCAGGCAAGATGGTGAAGGGCATGGGCGGCGCGATGGACCTGGTGGCCGGCGTCAAGCGCGTGGTTGTGGTGATGGAACACGTCGCCACCGCCAAGGACGGCTCGACCTCCCATAAAATCCTGAAGAAGTGCGACCTGCCGCTGACCGGCGTGGGCGTGGTCGACCGCATCATCACCGACCTCTGCGTGATCGACGTCACCGGCACCGGCCTGAAGCTGGTAGAGCTGGCGCCGGGCGTGACCAAGGAACAGGTGGTCGCGGCGACCGCGGCTGAGCTGGACGTGTCGGCAGTCTGAACCAGCTTATTCCAAAAAGAAGCGGGAACGGCCAATGCCGTTCCCGTTTTTATTTTATGCGCGGAAAATACGATAAGAACAATAGCTAACCATGCTGCGGATTTCAATTTGGAAACCATTAACGCGGCAACATTTCATCTGCTGTCGCCGAATTGAATCCAAGAAAACTTATCGGATATAGTTGCTTTGTCTCTGTTGTAAATATCCGAAATCCTTTCAAAAAATTGCAATATTAAACATTATGCTGGTAGGATAATTTACCTATGAGGGGTAGGAGACATCCTATAAAAGATTCTGAATACTACAGAGCCTCCACGTTTATTTATTCTCAGAAAACTTATGAAAAATAAATTCTTGAGATTTCTAGTCGTGGGTGGCGTGGCGACCGCTCTGCATTATTCCGTGATGGCAGTGCTGCATCTCGGCCTCGCGCTGTCGCCTGCCTTGTCTTCGGCAATCGGCTTTTCTGTCAGTTCGCTCTGTAATTATTTTCTGAACCGGCGTTTTACTTTTGGCAGTAATCAATCTCATCTGGTTGGCGTTCCCCGTTTCACCATTACCGCTGCCTGCGGCCTGATATTGAATCACCTGATTCTCTCGCTGGCGATGGCATTGGATGTCGGCGTCGTATTGGCACAGGTTTCCTCAACGGTCGGAGTAATCGTATGGAATTACTGCATCCACGGGGTATGGACGTTCAGAATGGCCAAAGCAGCAGGGCCTGCCCAACAGTAAGTCTCGTCCTGCCGTGCTTTAACGAGCAGGAGGTGCTTCCGGAAACGACCAGGCGCCTCGCAGCACTGCTCGAGCGCATGGAAGCAAACGGGCAATGCAGTGCGCGCAGCGCCATCTATTACGTCGACGATGGGAGCCGGGATACCACATGGACGCTCATCGAATCCTTTTCGCAGGCCGACATGCGCGTCTGCGGCGTCAAGCTCAGCCGGAACAAAGGGCACCAGAATGCCTTGCTGTGTGGCTTGATGACGGTGCCGGGCGATGTCCTGATCAGCCTGGACGCGGACTTGCAGGACGATCTCGATGTGATTCCGAAAATGCTGGACGCCTTCCGCGACGGATGCGAGATCGTGTATGCGGCGCGCAGCAAGCGCGATACCGATTCCTTTTTCAAGCGCCTGACCGCCGAAACCTATTACAAGGTGCTGGGAATGCTGGGCGTCCAGATTGTCTACAACCACGCCGATTTCAGGCTGATGAGCCGGCGTGCGATCGAGACGCTGCGCGAGTATGAGGAAACCCATCTGTTCCTGCGCGGCCTGATTCCCCAACTCGGGTATCGGACCTGCACCGTTGAATTCCAGCGGGCTCCCCGTTTTGCGGGCGAATCCAAATATCCGCTGTCGAAAATGCTGTCGCTGGCCTGGCAAGGGGTGACGTCCTTCACCGCCTATCCGTTGCGCCTGATTACCGGGGTCGGCGCCATCGTGTCGATCGCCAGCCTGGCGCTGGCCCTGTGGGCCCTGTCGGTGCGCCTGTTCGGCAGTACGGCCCTGCCGGGCTGGGCGTCGACCGTGATTCCCACATATTTCCTCGGCGGCATACAGCTGCTCAGCCTCGGCATCATCGGCGAATACCTCGCCAAGGTCTACGAGGCGATCAAGCGGAGGCCGCGCTTCCACGTCGAGGCGGTCTGCGGAAAAGAGTTCAGCCACATGCCCATCCTATGAAGAACCTGTCGAAAGAGACGGCCAGCAGCGTAGCGGAGATCGTCGGCCGCAAGGACGACCCCGTCGAGGAGGTACCGCTGCTGGGCAAGATACCGACCTGCCTGTTCGTCGCCTCCCTGCTGTTCTATTTGCTGGTGAGCGAAGGGATCAGGAATTACCTGTCTTTCCTGCTTGCCGCCGCAAAGCGGCTCATGGGGTAGGCAGATGACCATGCTCGCCTGCGTGTTGTACCTTTGCCTGTGCGGCTTTGTCGCGCTGCGCCTGCTCGGAAGGATCGTGGGGATGCGGCAGGTGGGCATCGCCATGCGCTTGCAACTGTTCATGGCACTGGCCTGCATCGTGTTCTATTCGAATTTCTTCTTGCTCGGCTATCTGTCGATGGTCCCGGGGGAGGGTGTCGTGAACGTTGGCTATGCCCTTGTCATGGCCGCGTTGATGGCAAGTGCGGCGTGGGTATTCCTGCCCGTGCCGCAAGCGGCCATGTTGACGGGGATGGCCGGGGGCGCGGGCATGCTGGCGTCGAACCGAACGGTCGCCGGCACCGCGCTGGTGTTTGCGGCGGCCGGCGTCGTCTCGATGTTCGGTTTTCCGCAAGGTTTCGAGGTGTCCGCCTACCACCTTCCCACAGCCGTCGAAATCCTGCGCACCGCTACACTGCAGGCATGGGACGGCAACTTCCCGCACACCTTTCCCGCAAACGCGAGCATTTTCTGGGCGTTCTTCTTGAGCTTGTTCCCGGAGAGGGTCGTTTCGTCGGTCAACCTGCTGCTGCTCTTTCCGCTGGTCGTCGGCACCTATACGCTCAGCCGGCTGGCCGGCGCCGACCGCAATGCCTCGCTGCTCGTGTCCTGCGGCCTGTTGTCGGTGCCGATGATCGCCTTTTCCTCCGTCGAGCTGAGCGCGGATATTGGCGGGATCGCCTTCATCGTCCTGGCCATGTCCTTCGCACTGGGCCAGGGTATCGAACGCAGGGCGGCGATGGCGCTGGCGGGCGCCTGCGCCGGCCTCGCATTCGGCTTCAAGAGCGTGCACCTCATCGGGATGGCATGCATTGGCCTGGTCGTCCTCGCCGATCCGGTGTCGCCTGGGCTGGAGGAAAGGCGGACGTGGCGCGACAAGATACTGCATGCCGCCATCTTCAGCGGTACGGCTGTGCTGGCCTGTAGTTTCTGGCTGGTGCGTAACTACCTCTCCTTCGACAATCCCTTTTACCCGGTCAGCCTGCCCCTGGTGGGCGAGCTGGCAGGCTGGGCCAAGGCGGCCGACGTCGACCTGACGCAGCGCCACGCCCTGCAGTTCGAGTGGGTACGCAGCCCCGGCGAATGGCTGGTCTACCCTTGGATCGAATGGCATGTGCTGGGCCAGAACTACAAGCACAGTTCCGGCCTCGGCGCCTTCTTCGCGGCGACCGTGCCCGCGTCGCTCGCCCTGGTGGCTGCCAGCGGCTTCGCAGGGAAAGGGAGGGCGAGGCAGGTGCGCTGGATCCTGCTGCTGGCGGTCGTCTTCGTCATCGGGACCTGGTGGCTGCTCGACGACCACCAGCCGCGCTACGCCCTGGCCGGGATCCCTTACTGCATGCCCCTGGTCGCCTGGGTCGTCAGCCAGGCGCACGTACGCTGGCGGCCGCTGCTCAACGGGGTGCTTGCCCTGTCGATTGCGCTCATGCTGGGCGTTTTCCTGTCGCGCGAGCTGGCCCTGTTCGCCAACAAGATCCTCCTGTCCGGGCAGACGACGCGTTCCCTGTACTACGAGTATCCGGAAGCGGTCGACGCGCTGCCCGCAGGCGCCAGGATACTCAACCTGGCGGGCCGCACCTGGCACTACCCGCTGGCCGGGGAGGGCTTGCGCAACGAAGTGGTCAGCACGCCGGAGGCGCGCCGCATGCTGGGCCTGCCGCCGGGCCTGGGTACGCCGCGCGCCGCAGCCCTGCAGTCTGCCGTGCTGCGCGAGAGGGGCGTCTCGCATCTGTTCGTGACCGGCGCGGTCTTGAGGCTCGACGGCTGCCTCGACCTCGAGGAGCAGGGACGCCTGGACCGCAACCCACACAATGGCGTCCTGCTGGCGTCTCCGCGCATTCTTTACGCGGTGCGCTATCGCACCGGGACCGAGTGCCGCGTCCACGATGCGGGGGCCTGATTACTTCAGGCTCCACACGTACTGGATCTTCGTCCATTCCTCGACCGGCTTGCCGCCGCGGGTCGCAGGGATGAAGGTGCACTTCTCGATGGCCAGGCGCGCCGCTTCGTCGAGCAAGGGGTCGCCGCTCGAACGGCTGACGCTGGACTGGCGGACCTCGCCGGTGCTGGCGACCTGGAAGGCGAGCGTCACCGTGCCCGTCGCCTTGCGTGCCAATGACTCCTTCGGGTATTCCGGCTTCCTGCACGAGTCGAATTTCGCGCGGGCCGGGGTGCTGGCGACCACGTCGGCGCCGCCGGCGGCATCGCGTTGCCCTTCGCCGACGAGGGATGTCTGCGCGCAACCGGCGAGGCCTGCGATGGCGAAGACAATGGCCGGGACCGCGGCCTTCCAGTTCGGTGCCTGCATGTCGGAATGGGGACGAAGCAATCGTGTGATGCGTGACATGAGATCTCCTCCGTTGGCCGCCTGGGCCAGGTGGTGGGTTGAGAACTGGAGGCGCTCCAGTTCGGAAAGGGCCAGGGCCAGGCGCCGCGGTTCGCCCAGTTGCCTTGCCGCGATATCGTCCGCGATCTGCTCGCGCTCGACACGGATGCGGTGCGAGAGCCACCAGACCACGGGGTGGTAGAACAGGATGGTTTCGATGAGGCTCTGCGCCAGGTTGACCAGGTAGTCGCAGCGGCGGATGTGGGCCAGTTCGTGGGCCAGCAGGGCTTCGAGCAGCTGCGGCGGCATGCCGGAGATCAGCGACGCCGGCACCAGCACCACGGGGCGCCACCAGCCGGCGGTCACGGGACTGGCGAGGGTGTCGACCACGCGCAGGCGCACGGCGCGCGTGATGCCGAAGCCGGCCGCCATCGCTTTCAGGCGCGCATTCCAGCGCGGATCGGTATGCTCGGTGCGCGCCGAACGGCCGATCCACACCAGGCCCAGCGCCATGCGCAGGCCGAGCAGGCTGGCGCAGAGCGCCCAGCCGGCGACGACCCAGGCCAGGTGGGCTTGCAGGAAGCCCTGCCAGCCGCCATCAGTGACGCCGGCGCCGGCGCCGGGCAGCATCTGCACCAGCAGGGCCGTGCCGCTGCCGGCCGCGCCGCCGTGCAGGCGCGCGGCCAGCTCGACCACCGGCCAGAGCAGGCACAGGAGAAGCGAGGTGCAGGCGATCGCATAGCGGGTCTGCGGCCGGCTGTGGCGGGTGCCGATCAGCGCGACGCCGGCCTCGAGGCCGACCAGGCAGCCTTGCCAGAGCGAGTCGAGCAGGACGACGCCGATGTGGCCGACGATCTCCTGGCCCGTCATTGCTTGTCCTCCTTCTGCTCGTCCTCCTTCAGCAGCTTCTCGATCTCGGCGCGTTCCTTCTTCGAGATGCCGCTCTTGAGCGCCGCGAGCACCAGCGCCTTGGCCGAGCCGGCGAAGGCCTTTTGCATCAGGTCCTTCAGCAGGTTGGTCTGCAGCGAATCCTGGGGCTGGGCCGGCGCGTAGACGTGCGAGCGCTCGCTCTCGTCGCGAATCAGGAGGCCCTTGGTGTGCATGATCTGCATGAGGCGCAGCACGGTCGCGTAGGTGACGTCGGGCCGGGTCTTCTGCATCGCCTCGTGCACCTGGCGCGCGGTGGCCGAGCCGAGCGGCCACAGGGTCTGCAGGAGATCGAGTTCGGCCGCTGTCGGCTTCGGGAGGTCGGGCTGGCTGGGCATGGCGATTCCTTCGGTTGCTGGCATGTTAATCTAGATTAGCTTGTCTAGAAAAGAATGTCTAGGACATTTCGCGTCGCGCGTTGGGCAAACTCCCGAGTCGACGCGGCCCGGGTGTGAAAACCGCACGCTCCTAAAAAAATAATAGACATGATTGTCTACATGAATCTATGCTTGGACATCGAGAACACAACAGGAGACCCCATGCTGAAACCACTCGCCCTCGTCATCGCCCTCGCGCTGCCGCTCCTGGCGCCGTCGGCAAGCGCCCAGGCTTCGCCGCTGCCCAGCTATCCCTTCGTGCACGTCAGCGCCGATGCCACGCGCTACACGACGCCGAACATCGGCGCGCTCGACTTCCTGGTGACGGCGCTGGACGCCGACCCGGCCCAGGCGCGGGCGACGATCGAAACCCGCATGGCCGAAGTGCGCGCCCTGCTGCAGGAGCAGGGCATCCCGCTCGAAGACCTGGAGACGCGCGACGTGCGCCGTGAGCCTGGCCGCAATGCGGCGGGGGAAGCGACGGCCCAGGAGCTGCGCGTCAGCGTGCACCTGATCGTGCGCGACCTGTCCAGGTGGCGCGCCGTGGTGGAGCCGCTGCTCGACAAGCCGAACCTGAACAGTTTCTCGACCTCCTTCGACCTCGTCGAGCGCGACCAGTTCGAGGCCGAGCTGATGGCCGACGCCCTGCGCGAGGCGCGCCGCCGCGCCGAGATCATCGCCAAGGGAGCGCGCCGCAAGCTGGGCGCGGTGACGGGCGTGACGCCGGGCGGCGTGAAGAACCTGGGCGCGGCGCTGGGGCTGGTGCGCACCGATTTCAGCTACCAGCGCGGCAAGCCGGCGAACGTCGGCGCGCGCGACTTCCTGCAGGTCGATGCGCTCAAGCTGATGCAGCCAGTGGACGTGGTGTTCCGGCTGGAGTAGGGCGGGACTTTACTTCTTCTCGATCTTGCCGTGCACCTCGTTCACCATCATCAGCGCGGCCGAGCCGTAGAACTTGTGGTATTCGGCCACCATTTCGCCGTGGATGATCACCGGGTCGGTCGCGACCCAGGCCTTGGCCGCCTCGATATCGGGCGTGTTGAGGACGAAGATGCCGCGCCGGCCTTCCTTGCCGTCGAGCGGGCCGGCCAGCACCAGCTTCTTGTCGGCGGCGAGCTTGCCCATGTTGGCGAAGTGGCCCTGGAACATCTGCTTGCGTGCCTCGCCATCGGCCATCTTGTTCGGGCCGGTCTTCAGGATCACCAGCACGTACTGGCGCATGCCGCGCTCGTCGGCGCCCAGGGATTTGGCCAGGTCGGCGTCGTAGGCGGGGGCGGTCTGGGCCGATACGGCGAAGGGCAGGGCGAGCAGGGTGGCGAGGGCAAGGGCGTGCAGGCGCATCGTGGTGTCTCCGGTGTGGTGATGGTGGCGCGAGCGTAGCACGGCGGTATGCGGGCGGCAACGGCAAGCCAGGGCGGAATCCCGACTCCACGCGTTACAACGTATCCCGTACGCACAATAAAAAACCGCGCCGAAGCGCGGTTCCTGGTGAAGCCGGCAGCCATCAAGCCGCTTCGCGCACCTTCTGCAGCGACTTCGGATCTTCGTCGACATAGGTGCCCGCCAGCACGGCGTCCATGCGGTCCTTGTCGAGTTCCTTTTCCCACTTCGACACCACCACCGAGGCCACGCCGTTGCCGACGAAGTTGGTCAGCGCGCGGCATTCGCTCATGAAGCGGTCGATACCCAGGATCAGCGCCATGCCGGCCACCGGGATGCTCGGCACCACGGCCAGGGTGGCGGCCAGGGTGATGAAGCCGGCGCCGGTGATGCCGGACGCGCCCTTCGAGGTCAGCATCGCCACAGCCAGGATGGTCAGCTGCTGGGTCATGGTCAGGTCGGTGTTGGTTGCCTGGGCAACGAACAGGGCGGCCATCGTCATGTAGATGTTGGTGCCGTCCAGGTTGAACGAGTAGCCGGTCGGCACGACCAGGCCCACCACCGACTTCGAGCAGCCCAGCTTTTCCAGCTTGCGCATCAGGGCCGGCAGGGCGCTTTCCGAGGAGCTGGTGCCGAGCACGATCAGCAGTTCTTCCTTGATGTAGGAGATGAACTTGAAGATCGAGAAGCCGGTCAGCTTGGCGATGGTGCCGAGCACGATGAAGACGAACAGGGCGCAGGTCAGGTAGAACGAACCCATCAGCTTTGCCAGCGGGACCAGCGAGGCCAGGCCGTATTTGCCGATGGTGAAGGCCATCGCACCGAAGGCGCCGATCGGGGCCAGCTTCATGACGATGTTCACGACGCCGAAGATCACGTGCGAGAAGTCTTCGATGATGCGGGTCGTCGCGCGGCCGCGCTCGCCCAGCATCGACAGCGCCACGCCGAACAGGATCGCGATCAGGAGCACCTGCAGGATGTCGCCCTTGGCGAAGGCATCGATGAAGGTGTTCGGGATGATGTTCATCAGGAAGTCCACCGTCGACTGCGATTTCGCCTTGTCGGTGTACTGCGCGATGGCGCTGGCGTCGAGGTGGGCGACGTCGACGTTGAAGCCGGCGCCCGGCTTGACGAGGTTGGCCACCATCAGGCCGATCACCAGCGCGAAGGTCGACACGACCTCGAAATAGAGCAGGGCCTTGCCGCCGACGCGGCCAACCTTCTTCATGTCCTGCATGCCGGCGATACCGGCGACCACGGTACAGAAGATCACCGGAGCGATGATCATCTTGATCAGCTTGATGAAGCCGTCGCCGAGGGGCTTCATCTTGGTGCCGAGCTCGGGGTAGAACACGCCGAGCAGGACGCCGAGCACGATGGCGAACAGCACCTGGACGTACAGGATTTTGTAGAAAGGCTTTTTCATGACGACTCTTCACGAGAGGGGAAAGTGTCGCCATGATCACGAATCGCCACATGTCACGCTATTGTGGATATCCCCAACCCGTGTGAATGGCAGTCATGCGCCTGGCTGATGATGCCGAGAAATCGCAGTAGTGTGAATAACAGCCATGCCGCTTGCGAATAGCGTAGGGTGGTCGGCTCCACCCGAACAGGTGAACAGACCTGACGTGTACGCCTGCGTTGCGTAACCCGGGCATTTAGCCCGCGTTACCCCACGCGTGCAACCCACACATGCAAGCACGCGGCAGATCCACAATTGGTTGAGCGCGTGGACGGCGCATACGCCGCGTGAATATCCGCATGAGGGTGGAGCCGTCCACCCTACGGATGCCGCCGCCTCCCGCCCACGCGCCGGATCACCCGCCCGTCGAACGCACGCCCAGGAAGGCCTTCACCTCGCTCTGGAAACGCTCCGGCTGATCCCACATGATGAAGTGCGCGCTGTCCGGGATGCGCTTGATCGTGAGCTGCCGGACCGGCGAGTAGGCCCCCTTGTAGCCGGCGTCGCACTGCTCTGCCGGGATCGGGACGCTCTTCGGCTGCACGTACAGCACGGTGACCGGCACCGTGATCTTCGGCAGCTCCGGAATCAGGTTGGTGACGATCAGCTCGCGGTAGGCACGCGCGCCGACGTCGACGTCGCTGGACTGCGAATCCGCGACCGCGACCGGCCGCATCGCCTCGGTGTTGACCATGCCGGCGATGGTCTCGCCGGTCGTTTTCGCGCGCAGCTCGGGGCTGGCGGCGCGGATGCGGGCCGCAAAACCGTCGGCGACCGCCTCCACCTTCTCGGGAGGAGCGCCGGGGCCCGCGAACAGCATGCCCATGTAAGGGAACATGTCGACCACCATCAGGCGCGAGAGCGCATCCGGATGGCGGCTGGCGAGCATCATGCCGATGGTGCCGCCCAGCGAGTGGCCGATCACGGCGGGCTGCTGCAGCTTCGCTTCGCGGATATAGCGTGCGATTTCGGCGGCCACCGGCGCGGCCACCGTGCCCTCCTTGTTGGCGCCGGTCGGCTGGCCGCCGAAGCCCGACACCTGCACCAGGTGGTAGCGGTAGCCTGGCACCGCGGCCACGGTCGAGGCCCAGGTGCGCGGCGAGGAATTCAGGCCGGGAATCAGCACGACGTCGGGCCCCGCGCCCTCGGTGCGCACCGTGATGCGGTCCGAGCTGAAGGGAGCGGCCAGCGCCGCGGTCAGCGGCAGGGCGAGTGCAAGGAGAGCTGCCGCGGACTTCAGGGCAGGGCGCGAATTTCGGGTAAGGCTCATCCAACCTCCTGGGATCGTCGATAGGGCGGCGACATGCCGTCCGGTGCCGGATGAGTATAGTACGGCCTTGCCCGGCGAAAGCTCTCGAAAACTCACTGCCGGCGGACCACCTTCCCGGCCTTCATCACGAAGCCCACCTTGCGCAGGGCCGCGATGTCGCTCGTGGGATCGCCCTCGACCGCTACCACGTCGGCGACCAGCCCCGGCGCCAGGCGGCCCAGGTCCTTGCCCTTGCCGAGGATGTCGGCCGCGACCACGGTGGCAGCGCGCAGCGCCTCGTTCGGCGTCATGCCGAGGCGGACCATCCATTCGAGCTCGCGCGCGTTGGTGCCGTGGGTGAAGACGCCGACATCGCTGCCGTTGCCGATGGTGACGCCGACCTTGCGCGCCAGCGCAAAGGCGCGCGCCGCCTCCTGCATCGCCGGGGTCGGCGCGCCGCCGCGCACGTGCTTCTGGAAGTACTCGCCGATCGCCTCGGGAGCGGTGAGCGTCGGGATGTAGGCGGTGCCGCGTTCCTTCATCAGGCGGAAGGTCGCCTCGCTGGCGCCGTAGCCGTGCTCGATGGTGTCGGCGCCGGCCAGCACCGCCATCCTGATGGCGTCGTCGCTGCTGGCGTGGGCGGCTACCTTGCGGCCAGTGACGTGGGCAGCCGCCACCATCGCCTTCATCTCCTCGAGCGTGAAGGTGGGGCGCGTCGTGCCGTCGACGCCGGTGCGGTAGTCGGCATAGAACTTGATCCAGTCGGCGCCGCGCGCAGCCTGTTCGCGCACGGCTTTGGTCACCTCGTCGACGCCGGTCGCGGGCTGGGCGCCGTAGGGAATCTCCATGTCGGGGCGGTAGCTGCGTTCGGCCGGGCCGTAGCTGAAGCTGGCCACGATCGCTTTTGTGGCGATCAGGAGGCGCGAGCCGTCGATGATGCCGCCCTCGATGGCGCGCTTGATGGCGACGTCGGCATAGTTGGCGCCTTCGGTGCCGAGGTCGCGCAGGGTCGTGAAGCCCGCCTGCAGGTTGTCGGCCGCGTGCTTGCCGGCGAGGAGGGTGCGGTACTCGACCTGCTCCTTGATCACCTGGTCGTCCCAGGTGGTTTCGTTATACGGGTGCAGGAGCACGTGCGAGTGCAGGTCGATCAGGCCGGGGATCAGGGTCTTGCCGGGCAGGGCGATGCGTTCGGCATCCGCCGGCACTGTCATGCGCGCCGCCGGGCCGACCTCCTTCACGCGCCCGTCCACCACCAGCACCGCCCAGCCGGCCTGCGGCTTACCTTCGCCGGTCCAGACGCGGTCGGCGCTGAGCAGGGTGCTGCGCGGTCCTGCTGCCTGCGCGGCCGCCGCAGCAATGAGGGTGAGGGTGGCGAGGGCGAGTTTCCTGGTCCAGCGGCGCATGGCGGTTCCCAAAGTATTGTGAAGATGCAATCATAGCGGAGGAGGGCGCGCCTGCGGCGTATGCTGGCGCCCAGGAACAGGAAAAGCCGAAAGATGAGTCAGGAAAATTCGCAGGTCGTGTCGCTGTTGAAGGAAGCCGTCGCGCTGCACCAGGCGGGCCGGCTGGACGAGGCGCAGGCGCGCTACCGCCAGGTGCTGGAATGGGCGCCCGGCCAGTTCGATGCGCTGCACCTGCTCGGCGTCGTCAAGCGCCAGCAGGGCGACGCGGCGGCGGCCGTGGAGCTGATCGGGCAGGCGCTGCGCGTCAACCCGGCGCAGGCGACGGTCCATTGCAACCTAGGCGCGGCGCTGCAGGACCTGGGACGGAGCAGCGAGGCGCTGGCCAGCTATGAGCGCGCCATCGCACTCCATCCCGGCTACGCGATGGCGCACTACAACCGCGGCAACGCCTTGCGCAAGCTCGGGCGGCTCTCGGAAGCCGTTGCCGCCTACGAGCGCGCTCTGTCGCTGAAACCGACCTACCCGGAAGCCTGGTGCAACCGCGCCGCCGCGCTGCTCGACCTGGGCGATGCGCAGGAAGCCCTGGCCAGCAGCGAACGGGCGCTCGCCGGCCGCCATACCTATGCCGAAGCGTCCTGCGTGCGCGCCAACGCCTTGTTCGCCCTGCGCGCCTTCGAGGAAGCGCTGGCAGGCTACGAGGACGCGCTGGCGCAGGACCCGAAGCTGCCCGAGGCCCACGCGGGACGCGGCCTGGCCCTGCTGCGGATCGAGCGTCCGCAGGAGGCGCTCGCCTGTTTCGACACCGCGCTGGCCTTGAACCCCGGACGCTGGCAGGGCCGTCAACAGCGTGGCGACGCGCTGCTGGCATTGGGCCGGCGCGAGGAAGCCATCGCCGCCTTCGAGGAGGCGCGCAGGCTGGCGCGCGAAGCCGGCGAGGATGCCGGCCAGGTCGACTTCGCGCTGGCGGCACTGGGCGTGGGCGAGGCGCCGCAGCGCGCGCCGGCAGCCTACGTGAAGGCCCTGTTCGACGGCTACGCGGGCCACTTCGACCGCCATCTCACCGAAAAGCTGGCCTACCGCACGCCGGCGCTGATCGGCGCGGCCCTGGACCGCCATGTGGCGGCGACCAACCTCGACACCGTGGACCTCGGCTGCGGCACGGGACTGTGCGCTCCCTTCCTGCGCCCCCGTTCGCGCAGCCTGGCCGGCGTCGACCTGTCCGGCAAGATGCTCGAGCAGGCGCGCGCGACCGGGCTGTACGACGAACTGGCCTGCGCCGACATCGAGGCCTGGCTGGGCACGCGGCATGCGGGCTTCGACATGGTCGTGGCGGCCGACGTGCTGGTGTACTTTGGGGATCTGGACACGCTGTTCGCGCGGGTACGCGCGGCGCTGCGGCCGGGAGGCTGGTTCTGCTTCTCGACCGAGGCAGGCGAGGGGGCTGACTTTTCGTTGCTGCCATCGAACCGCTATGCGCACTCGCTCGACTACCTGCGGCGTCTGGCGCGGGAGCACGGCTTCGCGCTGGTCGAAGCCGAGCGCGCGGCGGTGCGCAGCGAGCATGGCGTCGATGTACTCGGCCACTTGCTGGTGCTGCGTGCCGGCTAACAAAACGCGTGGAGTCAGGAGGCTCGGCGCCCCCCTCACACCCTACATCTGGCGCGATTCGTAGGGTGGAGTCCCGACTCCACGCGTTGCAAAGCCGGCAGAACCGGTCAGCCTTCCAGGAAAGGCAGCACGTGCGCCAGCAATTCCTCCGGCGCCTCTTCCGCAATGTAATGCCCGCAAGGCAGCGCCTCGCCACGCACATCGTCCGCGACCGCCTTCCACTCCTTGAGCGGATCGAAACAGCGGTGCACCACCCCTTGCGCTCCCCACAGCACCAGCAGCGGCAGCGCCAGCCGCGCACCCCGCTCGCGGTCGGCGCGGTCGTGCTCCAGGTCGATGCCGGCGGCGGCCCGGTAATCCTCGCACAGCCCATGCGCCGCGCCGGGCAGGGCCAGGCAGCGGCCGTATTCGGCCAGCGCGCGCGGATCGAAGACGCCGAGCCCGCCGCTGCGGCGCCCCATCACGTCGCGCACGTAGGCCTGCGGATCGGCCTCGATCAGGCGTTCGGGCAGGGGCGCCGGCTGGATCAGGAAGAACCAGTGCCAGTAGGCGCGCGCAAAGGCTTCGCCGGTCTGCGCGTACATGGCCAGGGTCGGCGCGATGTCGAGCAGCGCCATGCGCGAGACCTGCTCCGGATGGTCGGCCGCCAGGCGGTGCGCGACGCGTGCGCCGCGGTCGTGGGCCAGTACGGCGAAGCGCTCGAAGCCGAGCTGGCGCATCACCGACAGCGCGTCGGCGGCCATGGCGCGCTTGCTGTAGTTGGCGTGGTCCGGGTCGCCGGGGGGCTTGGACGAATCGCCGTAGCCGCGCAGGTCGCAGGCCACCACCGTGTAGCGCTCCGCCAGCCGCGGCGCCACCCGGTGCCAGATGACGTGGGTCTGCGGATGGCCGTGCAGGAGCAGCAGGGGCGGACCGCTGCCGCCGACGACCGCATGGATGTCGATGCCTGGCGCGGTCGTGAAGCGTTCGCTGCGAAAGCCGGGGAAGAGAGGGTTGGTCGTCATGGGCAGGGTCGCGAAAGGGTATGGATGGGTGTGGCAGCCGTGCGATAGTCTACACCGCGCTTCGGTATAGTCCGACCATGCCCACCTCTCCGCACTACCCCAGCACCCCGGACGGACGCTACTTCGTCGTGGACGGCCGCCTCTGGCGAACGAGCAATCCGCAGCTCGCGCCCGAGGAGCGCCAGCGCCTGGTCGACCAGCTCATGAGCGCGCGCAGGCAGGTCGGCGCCGCGAAAAAGGCGGGCGATCCCGAGGCCGAGCGCAGCGCCCGCGCGGCCGTCGATGCGGCCAAGCGCGCCCTCGGCGAACGCGGGCCCGTATGGTGGCTTGACGGCGCGCCAGACTTCAACCGGCGCATGGTGAAGAACACGCCCTACGCGGACTGGTATGCCGGGCTGTCTGCTGCCTAGCTGCCGACGCTTGGCTGGCTGGCGGGTACCTCCAGCAGGGCGCGCGTCACGGCCCGGTTGCGCCGCATGAGGCGGAAGGTGCGATAGCCGGCGATACCGGCGATGAGCGCGCCGACCGACGCCGCCAGCAGCTCGCCGCCGAACACCAGCGCGCCGACCGTGAAGAACGGCCCGTACAGGATGATCTGGAAGGCCTGCGACCACAGGAAGGATGCGGTGGATTCGGACAGCGTGACGCCGGGGAGGGCGAGGTTGCGCCAGCCCAGCACGGTCGCCCAATTGCCGGGCTCGGCAAAAGCGATCGCAAAGGTGGAGCCCGAGCGCGGTACCGTCCCGCCCAGGATATTCATGCCATACCAGGCGCGGCCCGCGCTCCTGAAACTGAAGTCGCCGCGCGATCCCGCGACATCGAACACTTCGTCAAACTGGACTTGCTCGACGTGCATGAACCTCCCCGGCTGTTGAGAAAAGATTGCAGTTTACATCACCCTCGGGGACGCGGCTCCGATTTTACGGAAACCTCACTGCGAAGAAACCGAAGCGGCGCCCCGTCCACTTATTTCCTTGACGAAGTGTCGGCTATCTTTACATACCGCCGGTCTCAAATTTCGTGCTGTTAAGACTTCGCCGGCAAGCGAGCATGCGGCTCATAGCACGGCCGCGAAATCTCATGCGCTTGGCATATTTTATGCGACGCGCATCCTTGCATCAAAAAACGGTCGCCTCGGGGCGCCAACACCGCGCTTCCTCGTGCGAAACCTCTTCAAAACAATGCCGACCGGCACTTAGCGCCGGCGGATCTGGGGGATTACGATGTCAATATCATGCGCTGGAAGAAGTGCAGCGAGGAAGGGGCCGGCCCTGGCCCTGACGATGCTGTTGGGGATGGCCGCGCCCTTTGCCGCGGCCGATACGATTCCGACCGAAATGCTCGACCCGAACCTGCGGGTCACGACCTGGCTTGGCGGCGGGCTGGTGCAGCCGATCGGGATCGCCTTCATCGGCCAGGACGACGCCTTCATCCTGGAAAAGGGCAGCGGCCTGGTCAAGCGGGTCACCGGCGGCGTGCTGCAAAGTACCCCGGTGCTCGACCTGGCCGTCAACTCGGCGTCGGAGCGGGGCCTGCTGGCCATGGCGCTGCATCCGGATTTTCCGGCCGTGCCCTTCGTCTACATCCGCTGGACCGAGAGTTCGACCGGGGCCGATACGGCGGTGCTGAGCGAGGTGCCGCTGATGGGCAACCGGGTCGACCGCTTCACCTGGGACGGCACGCGCCTGCGCATGGACCCGAACTTCCGCACCATCCGCCTGCGCGCGCGCCAGACCGACAACCTGCCGGTGCCCGGCCACGCGGACGCGGTCAACACGGTCGAACGGGGCAACCACAACGGCGGCCCGATCCGCTTCGGGCCGGACGGCAAGCTGTACGTCTTCACCGGCGACCTGGGGCGGCGCGGGCAGATGCAGAACCTGGCGAACGGGCCCTTCCTGACGCCATCCTTCCTCGACGACACCCTGGGCGGGCCTCAGCCCGACAGCGCCCACCTGTCGGGCGTGGTGCAGCGCTTTAACGACGACGGCTCGACGCCAGCCGACAATCCCTTCTTCGGCGCCGGCGCCATCATGGGCGGCGACGTCGGGCGCACCGTGCAGACCGTGTTCTCCTACGGCCACCGCAACGGCTTCGGCATGGCCTTCGATCCCTACAGCCGCTTCCTGTGGCTGACCGAGAACTCGGACGATGCCTTCAGTGAATTGAACCGCGTGGTGCCGGGCATGAACGGCGGCTGGATCCAGGCGATGGGGCCGATGAGCCGCATCGCCCAGTTCAAGCAGATCGAGACCACGATGTTCGGCAGCTCGCTGCAGCAGGTGCGCTATCCGCCGACCCGCATCGCCTACACCTCCAGCCTGGCGCGCTCGCGCCTGTTCATGCTGCCGGGTGCGCGCTACGTCGATCCGCAGTTCAGCTGGCGCTACGAAGTCGGTCCCTCGGGCACGGCCTTCGTGCGCGGCAATGCGCTCGGCAGGGAGTACGACGGCACCCTGTGGATCGGTTCCTCGCGGCCTTTCGCGCCGACCGGCACCACCGGCGGCAGCCTGTATCGCATGCGCCTGAGCACCAGCCGGCTCTCCATCAACACCAGCGCCGACCCGCGCCTGGCCGACAAGGTGGCCGACAACCTGAACAAATTCGAGCCGACCGAAAGCGAGACCCTGCTGATCGGCAGGGGCTTCGGCGTCACGCCGTCGATCGAACAGGGACCGGACGGCAACCTGTACGTGGTCTCGATCACCGACGGCGTCGTCTACCGCATCAGCCGCGCCACCGCCACCACTTCGAGGAGCAAATAATGAGGACATCCTTTACACGGCTTGCGGCCGGCATGGCCGCCTCGCTGGCGTTTGCGTTGGCGGCGGCGCCGGCCCATGCGGTCCCGATGGTCAACGGCGGCTTCGAGGAGGGCCTGGACGGCTGGACCGTGCTCGACCAGGTCGGCAGCGACGGCCGCTTCCGGCTGCAGTCCGGCACCACCAGCCCGCGCACCGGCACCGCGGTCCCGGCCCCGCCCGAGGGGAGCAATGCGGCGATGACCGACGGCCAGGCCGGCGGCAGCCACATCCTCTACCAGGACTTCAGCCAGGACAGCGCCGTCGCCCGCGCGATATTGAGCTTCGACCTCTTCATCGGCAACCGGGCCGACGCCTTCTACCTGCCGGCCACCCCCACGCTCGACTGGGCGACGGTGGTGCTGAACCAGCAGGCGCGGGCGGACATCCTGGTCGGGGGCAGCGATCCGTTCAGCATGGCGGCTGCCGACCTGTTGATGAACCTGTTCGCGACCGGGCTCACCGATCCGCTGGTGTCGGGCTATAACCGCGTCTCGGTCGACATCACCGACCTGCTCAACGCCAACCTGGGCGCGACCCTGCGCCTGCGCTTCGCCGAGGTCGACAACGTCGCGCCGTTCCAGTTCGGCGTGGACAACGTGGTGCTCGCCATCGGCGGCCCGGCCGAGGTGCCGGAACCGGCCTCGCTGGCCCTGCTGCTGGCCGGGCTGGCGGCGGGCGGGCTGGCTGCGCGCAGGCGCCGGTCCTAGCATGGAATCCCGGGGCGACGCCAACCCGCCCCGGGTTTTTTCACGGTTACCGCGCGGCCGGCGCCAGGAGTAAACTGGGCGTATCAGCAGGAAGGAGGTGCGCCATGCGATTCATCCCGTTCGCGCTGCTCGCCAGCGCCGCCCTGTGTGCCCAGGCCGCGCCCGGGTTCGGCCGCCCCGTCGACCTCGACGCGCCCGGCGCCCTCGAGCGCGTGCGCCAGGACAAGCCCGCCCATGCCCATGCCATCGCCCGGATCCTGCGCGAAGCGCCCCAGCGCAAGCCCCAGGCCATCGCCGGCTGGGTGCGTACCGCGTTCGACGCCAGGATGGCTTCGGCCATGCTGGTCAAGACCAGCTACCCGCCCCAGGCCAGGCTCGAGTTCACGCTGGAAGACACGGCCTACCGCGCCACGGTCACGCTGCGCAATGTCGAGCCGGCGATGCATCCGGCCGACGGGCGCTGACGCCGCTCAGTCCATGAAGGCGTCCAGCTCGGCGGCGATCTGCTGCGCCAGCAGGTGGATGTGGTAGCCGTCGACGAAGCCGTGGTGGGCCTGCACCGAAAAGGGCAGCTGCAGGCGTCCGTCCAGGCCCTTCCTGAACTTGCCCCAGGCCAGGGAAGGGATGTCGGGTGAGCCGAGGGAGGCCGTCGGGTGCTGGATCGAGGTGAAGTCCAGCCAGGGAATGCAGGTGATGAAGACCTGGTCCTTCACGGCGCGCGGCGAGAGGGCGGCGTAGCGCTTGTTCAGCGCCGTCATGCTGCTTGCCTCCTCGCGCGCCGCGATGCCGCGCGCAACGAACTCGCGCAGGTCGTCGGACCAGTCGAACAAGGCGAAATTCAGGTCATCGTGCTGGTTCACCACCGTGAACGAGGGCAGCAGGCGGTCGATGCGGATCACCTCGCCCTCGAACACGCGGTAGCGGAAATTCTCGATCTTCAGCGTCGCGCGCAGCACCGCGCACAGCAGCACGTGGAAGGGCGCCAGGCCCTGCTGCTTGCACCAGGGGCGGTAGTCGGGCAGGTCGAGCGTGAAGCAGAGGTTGACCGCAGGACTGTCCATGCGGTCGAAGAGGTCGAAGCGGTCGCGCCGCCGTTCAAAGTGTTGCATGCGGATGTGGGCTGGTTACTGCGGAGCCCGGATTGTCGCATGGCGCAACATGCCGGGTGCGGTATCCACATGTCAATGCGTGGATGCCGCCCCGACCGTGGCCCGGCTTTATTGCGCCGCCCAACCCCCATCCATGTTCCAGGCCACGCCGCGCACCTGCGAACCTGCCGGCGAGCAGAAGAACACGGCCAGCGCGCCCAGTTCGTCGGGCGTGACGAATTCGCCCGACGGCTGTTTTTCGGCCAGCAGCGCGCGGCGGGCTTCGTCGTTCGACAGGTTCTCGCGCGCGGCGCGGTCGTCGACCTGCTTCTGCACCAGCGGGGTCAGCACCCAGCCCGGGCAGATGGCGTTGCAGGTGACGCCGGTCTGGGCCGTTTCCAGCGCGGTGACTTTGGTGAAGCCGACCAGACCGTGCTTGGCAGCGACATAGGCCGACTTCTGGCTTGATCCGACCAGGCCGTGGACCGAGGCCAGGTTGATGATGCGGCCCCAGTTTTTCTGCTTCATGCCGGGCAGGGCCAGGCGCGTGGTGTGGAAGGCCGAGGTGAGGTTGATGGCGATGATCGCGTCCCACTTCTCGACCGGGAAATCCTCGACTGCGGCCACGTGCTGGATGCCGGCGTTGTTGACAAGGATGTCGACGCCGCCGAACTTATCGGTAGCGAAACGCATCATCGCCTCGATCTGCGCGGGCTGCGACATGTCGGCGTTGTGGTAGGCGGTCTGGACGCCGAATTCCTGGCCGATGTCGGTGTACAGCTTCTCGATCTGCTGGGCGTCGCCGAAGCCGTTGAAGACGATGTTGGCGCCCTGTTCGGCCAGCGCACGGGCGATGCCGAGCCCGATGCCCGAGGTCGATCCGGTGACGAGCGCGGTTTTACCACTCAACATATTGGATTTCATTGTTTCCTCTGTAAGTTAGGGGTGTGCTGAAGTCTTCCTCGGAATTGGTAGAATTCTAATCGCACGGCCAGTTAAAATGTCGGCCGGGGCTGATGCAACCGACAATATTGTCAGGGTTCGGGAAAGGCAAGGGGCAGGCGATGACGACAGCGAGATGGAACAGCGTGCAGTGCAGCTCGCCCGCCGGCCTGCATCGCATGGCCTACAAGGAATGGGGCGACCCGGCCAACCCGCGGGTGCTGGTCTGCGTGCACGGCGTGACGCGCGTCGCCGACGATTTCGATGCCCTGGCCGCTGCCCTGTGCGACCACTACCGCGTGGTCTGCCCGGACGTGGCCGGGCGCGGGCGCTCGGAGCGCCTGCCCGACCCGCAGCTGTACGTGCTGCCGCAGTATGTGGCCGACATGGTGACCCTGGTGGCGCGCGCCACCGCCGGCGGGCCGGACCAGGTGCACTGGTTCGGCACCTCGATGGGCGGCCTGATCGGCATGGCGCTGGCCTCCCTGCCGGGCACGCCGGTCACGAAGCTGGTGCTCAACGATATCGGCCCGACCCTCGACGGCGCGGCGATGGCGCGGATCGCCGACTACATCGGCCAGGACCTGCGCTTCCCGGACTACGAGACGGGCGCGCGCTTCATCCGCGAGGTCTCGAACTCCTTCGGCCCGCACACGGAGGAGCAATGGAACAAGCTGGCCGGCGACGTGCTGCGCCAGGAAACGGACGGCGCCTGGGTGCGCCATTACGACCTGGCGCTGGCCGTGCCTTTCAAGGCCATGAGCGAAGAACGCGCGCAGCGCGACCAGGCCGCGCTGTGGCGGGCCTTCGACGCGATCGCCTGCCCGACGCTGCTGGTGCGCGGCGCGGAGTCCGACCTGCTCTCGCACGAGACGGCCGAGGAAATGACACGCCGCGGGCCGCGCCCGCGCCTGGTCGAGATCCCCGGTGTCGGCCATGCGCCGACCTTCGTGCAGCCGGACCAGATCGCGATTGCACGCGACTTTTTATTGAACTGAGTTTTTGAAAGAGAATATGGAAATCCAACGTCACCATGTAGGCAAGCGCCTGTCCGAAATCGCCGTCCACAACGGCACCGTCTACCTGGCCGGCCAGATCGCCGAAGACACCACCCAGGACATCGAAGGCCAGACACGCGAAGTGCTGGGCCACGTCGACCGCCTGCTCAACGAAGCCGGCAGCGACAAGACCTGCATCCTGATGTGCCAGATCTACATCGCCGACATGGCCCACTTCGCCGGCATGAACGCCGTCTACGACGAATGGGTCGCCCAGGGCCACACGCCGCCGCGCGCCACCGTCGAAGCGAAGCTTGCCAACCCGGCCTGCCTGGTGGAGATCGTCGTCACCGCCGCTCTGCGCTAAGCGGTCGACCGGTCGATGGTTTCCACCGCCGCGCTCGGCGACGCCACCACCCAGCTGGTCCAGGGCCTCAGCCCCGAGGAATGCGTGCGCGTGCAGGACGCGCTCGACTATGCCGCGGTGGCCTATGGCGAGCGCGCCTGCGCGTCCGGCCAGAACGCCTTCGAGTTTTCGCTGGGCGTGGCCGGCACGCTGGCCTACCTGCGCAGCGACGTCGAGACGCGCATCGCCGGCCTCCTGTTCGAGCTGGCGATGTTCGAGCCGCCCTTGGTCGAGACCCTCGAGCGCCTGTTCGGGCCCGAGGTCGCGAGCCTGGTGCGCGGCGTGCAGCAGCTGATCCGCCTGCGCGACCTCACCGTCGGCCCCCAGGCCGCCGCGGTCGGGCGCGGCAAGAACGCGGCCCAGCAGGCCGCCGCCCATGTCGAGACCCTGCGCAAGATGCTGCTCGCCATGGCGACCGACATGCGCGTGGTGCTGGTGCGCCTGGCGTCCTGCGTCACCACCTTGCGCTGGTTCGCTGACCAGAAGCGCTTCGACGAGCTGACCCACGACTACGGGCGCGAGGTGATGGACCTGTACGCGCCGCTGGCCAATCGCCTCGGGATCTGGCAGCTCAAATGGGAGCTGGAAGACCTGGCCTTCCGCTTCCTGCAACCCGACACCTACAAGCGCATCGCCAGGCTGCTCGAAGAAAAGCGCATGGCGCGCGAAGGCTTCGTGGCCTCGGCGATCGAACGCCTGCAGCAGGAGCTGCGCGCGGCCGGCATCAAGGCCGAGGTGAGCGGGCGCCCGAAGCACATCTACAGCATCTACAACAAGATGCGCGGCAAGGACCTGGACTTCTCCTCGCTGTACGACGTGCGCGCCTTCCGCGTGATCGTCCAGGACGAAAAGACCTGCTACACGGTGCTGGGCCTGGTGCACAACATCTGGACCCCGATCCCGGCCGAATTCGACGACTACATCGCCCGCCCCAAGCCGAACGGCTACCGCTCGCTGCACACGGTCGTCACCGCCGAGGACGGGCGCCCGCTCGAAGTGCAGGTGCGCACCCAGGAGATGCACAACTTCGCCGAATACGGCGTGGCCGCGCACTGGCGCTACAAGGAAGAGGGCGGCTCGAACTTCAAGAGCCAGAAATACGACGAGAAGATCGCCTGGCTGCGCCAGCTGCTGGCCTGGAAGAGCGACGTCGCCGACAGCGTGGACAGCGTAGCGGGCGAGGAAGACCAGAAGGAGTGGGTCGAGAAACTGAAAGCGGCGACGCTGGACGACCGCATTTTCGTGCTGACGCCGCAGGCGCGCGTGCTGGAGCTCCCTGTGGGCGCGACCCCCATCGACTTCGCCTACCACCTGCACAGCGAGGTCGGCCACCGCTGCCGCGGCGCCAAGATCGACGGCGTGATGGTGCCCCTGAATACTCCGCTGAGGAACGGCCAGACCTGCGAGATCATCACGGCCAAGGGCCCGGCCGGCAGCGCCGGTCCTTCGCGCGACTGGCTCAGCCCGGGCTATACGGTCAGCAGCCGCACGCGGTCGAAAATTCGAGCCTGGTTCCATGCCCTCGAACTGGAGGAAACGCTGGCCCAGGGCAGGGCGCTGGTCGAAAAATCCCTGCAGCGCGAGGGCAAGACGGCGGTCAACCTGGAAGCGCTGGCGCACAAGCTGGGCTTCGCCAAGGTGGACGAGCTGTTCGTCGCCGTGGGCAAGGAGAAGTTCAGCCTGCGCCACGTGGAAGCGGCCCTGCACGAAACCGTGGAGGCGCCGCCGCCGGACGACGCGGCCGTGGTCAACAAGAGCCGCGCGTCGAGCGTGGAGCAGGGCGCGAAATCGGGCGTGCTGGTGGTCGGCACCGAGGGCCTGATGACGATGCTGGCCAAGTGCTGCAAGCCGGCGCCGCCGGACCCCATCGTCGGCTTCGTCACGCGCGGCAAGGGCGTCTCGATCCACCGCCTCTCGTGCAAGAACTTCGCCGAGATGCGCAGCAAGGCGCCCGAACGGGTGATCCAGACCGAGTGGGGCAAGGGATTCACGGAGACGGTCTACCCGGTCGACATCTTCATCCTGGCCGGCGACCGCCAGGGCCTGCTGCGCGACATCTCGGACGCTTTCCTGCGCGAGAAGATCAACGTCATCGGCGTCAACACGCAAAGCGCGAAAGGCCAGGCGCGCATGGTCTTCACTGCCGAAATCGGCTCGACCGCCCAGCTGCAGAAGGCGCTGTCGGCGATCGCCGAAGTCCCCGGCGTGCAAGAAGCCCGGAGATCGTAGGGTGGGCACCCCGTGCCCACGCGAACGGACGCTCGGCCACCTGCGGCTCAGACAGGCCAACCGCGAACGCCGGCCGCGGCATCGCGCCGGGTTCGTGGAATGGACGCAAACATGATACGCAAACCCATGCATACCGCCCGAAACCGTATCATGTAACCCATGCCCCAACGCCTACGCCTCCTCGCCCGTCCCAGCCTCTGGGGACTGGCGTTCGCCCGCTACCTGCGCAGCTGGTGGTACATGTTCCACCTGGGCGCGGTCGCGCTCGTCACGGCGCTGTCGCCGTCGACCTACAACCGCGCCAACCGCCTCGCCACCGCGCGCTACATCCACGCCAGTACCTGGCAGGTGCTGCCCTGGTTCACGGTGCTCTCCGCCCTGATCAGTCTTGTCGTCATCCGCATCGTGCTGGTCACGGCGCTCAGCTACGGGCTGTCGCGCTATGCGCTGGAGATGGTGGTGCGGGTGCTGGTGCTGGAACTGATCCCGCTGTCGGCGGCGCTGTTCGCCGCGCTGCGCTCCGGCATGGCCTTCGACGCCTCGGCGCTGGGCCTGGCGCGCGCCGGCCTGCCGACGGCCGAAGTCAATGCCGAAGCTCTGCGCCGGCTGCGCCGCGACCTGGTGCCGCAGCTGTTCGCGAACGCCTTTTCGGTGCTCAGCCTGGCGATGGTGAGCAGCACCGTCGTGCTGCTGCTGGCCTACGTGAACGTCTACGGCCTGTCCCCGTTCGGGCTGGAGGACTACACGCGCACGGTGGGGCGGGTGTTCGCACCGGTCGTGGCGACCGGCTTCGTGCTGAAAACCGTGCTGTTCGGGCTGGCCGTCGCGGTGATCCCGACCGCCGCCATCCTCGAGCTGCAACGCTATCCGCGCCGGCTGGCGTCGAGCGTGCAGCCCGGCGCGCTGCGCCTCCTGTTCGTGCTGCTGCTGATCGAAGGCTCCTCGCTGGCCTTGAAGTACATCTGAGTACATCCATCTGATAACCATGACCGATACCACTCCCGACGAACCAGCCCATGTCGAAACCAAGGCGATCATCCTGCTGGCCCTGATCGCCGCTCTGATCGTCGCCTTCGTCCTGTACGTGATGTATGCGCGCGGCGTGTTCGAGCCGACCCAGCGCCTGGTGCTCGTCACCGAGAATTCGGAAGGCGTTATCCCCGGCATGGACCTGACCTTCGCCGGTTTCCCGATCGGGCGTGTGCGCCTGGTCGACCTGGCCAAGGACGGCAAGGTGCAGATCGTGGTCGACGTGTCGAAGAGCGATGCCCGCTGGCTGCGCGCGTCCAGCGTCTTCACCCTGGAGAGGAGCGTGGTGGGCGAGACCCGGCTGCGCGCCTTCACCGGCGTGCTCGACGACGCGCCGCTGCCGAACGGCGCGATCCGCCCGGTGCTGCGCGGCGACGTGACGGCCGAGATCCCGGGCCTGGTGGCCACCGCGCGCTCGCTGCTGAACAACCTGGAAAGCCTCACCGCGGACGGTTCCTCGGTCAGCGCCAGCCTGGAAAACGTGGAGACCCTGACCGGGCGCCTGTCCGGCAAGTACGGTCTCCTGAGCGGCGCCCTGGGCGACGACGAGGCGAAGAAATTCATCGGCACCCTGCAGCGCCTGGACGCGCTGCTGGCCCGCACCGATCAGCGCCTCTACGGCAAGGACGGCGTGGTCGACGACGTCCAGGCCACCGTGGTCGAACTCAAGGGCGCGCTGCAGGATGCGCGCGGCACCCTCAAACGCATGGACGCGGTGCTGGTCGAGGCCCAGGCCGTGGGCGCCAACGCGCGCGTGGCCACCGAAGACCTGGGCGCGCTGCGCGGCGAGGTCGACGCCAGCCTGCGCAAGGTGAACCGCCTGGTCGACCAGGTCAACAAGAAATGGCCCTTCGCCGGCAAGAACGAGGAGATCAAGCTGCCATGAAATTTGCCCTGACGATAGGTGTGCTGCTGCTGGCCGGCTGCGCCAGCAAGGCGCCGGTGCCGGCCTGGCAGCCCGACGCCAAGCAGGCGCTCGACGGCTTCACCGACGACTACCTGCGCGGCAACACGGCCGCCGCCAACGCCGAATTCGCGCGGGCGCGGCGCGAGACCACCAGCACCGGCCGCGCCGACCTCGTGGCCCAGGTCGAGCTGGTGCGCTGCGCGACGCTGGCGGCCAGCCTCGAATTCGACGATTGCCCGGGATTTGCCGCCCTGGCGCCGGATGCCAACGCCGGGCAGCGCGCGTATGCGGCGTACATCGCCGGACGCTGGGATGGGTTGGCCGTGGCGGCCTTGCCGGAGCAGCACCGGCCGGTGGTCGCCAGCGGCAGTTTGGCCGGCGTGGCCGATCCGCTCGCCCGGCTGGTCGCTGCCGGCGCGCTGTTCAAGGCCGGGCGCATCCGTCCCGACGACATCCTTCTCGCGACCGAGACCGCCTCGCAACAGGGCTGGCGCCGGCCGCTCTTGACGTGGCTGGGCGTGCAGGAGCAGCGGGCCCAGGCGGCGGGCGACGCCGCGGCCCTCGAGCGCATCCGGCGCCGCATCGCGCTGGCCTCGGGGAAAAAGTAAGCGCAAGGGCGCCTGTGGACTGAGCGCGCCCGCAACAGCGGTGTCACGCCGCTTTCTGAGCCTTCACCTTCGGCCTTAACGCCCACGGCAACGCATTGTGAATCGTCGTGGCCGCAATCGCCGCCTGGCCGGCCGCCACCGCGATCTGGTTCAGGCCCCGCACCACGTCGCCGATCGCATACAGGCCGGGCACGCTGGTGCGCTGGTGGTCGTCCACGACCAGCTTGTCGCACTCGGCGGTCTCGGCGCCCAGTTCGCAGGCCAGTTTCGAACGGGCCGACTCGCCCAGCATTGGATAGAAGACGTCGAACTCGCGGCTTTCGCCGTCCGCCGTGTTGAGGATGGGCTTCATGTCCGGGCTCATGGTCACGCCGAGCAGCGGCGACTCGATGTAACGCACCCCGGCCACCTCGATCTGGCGCCGCTCGTCCTCGGTCAGCATCGATTCCTTGCCGCGGTCGAACAGGGTGACGTCGGCGCTGAAGGAGCGCATGAAGAGCGCGTGCCCGACCGGATTGGTTTCGTTGGTGACGACGGCGATGCGCCTGTCCATCACGTCGTAGCCGTCGCACACCGGGCACAGGCGCACGGCGCCGGCCTGCACCGCTTCGTTCCAGTTCTCGATCGGCAGCCCGGCATCGGCCACGCCGGTGGCCAGCAGCACGGTCAGCGCGCGGATCTGGCGCGTGTCGCCGGCGTCGTCGAGATAGTCGGCCACGAAGGTGCCGTCGTCCAGGCGCAGGGCCGTGATCTCGCCGGGCAGCACGCTGCCGCCGTAGTTCTTCAGCTGCTCGGTGAGGTTGGCCAGCAGCTGCGAGCCGGGCACGCCCTCGGGAAAACCGGGATAGTTGTGCGACACCGGGATCAGGCACAGGCGGCTGTTGCCCTTGTCGACGACGACGATGTTGCGCGTGAAGCGGCGCAGGTAGATCGCCGCCGTCAGCCCGCCGGGGCCGCCGCCGATGACGAGGGTGTCGAATACGTGCTCGGTGACCTCTTCGCTGAGGCCTTCGGTGATCTGCGCGGTCTTGTCGTCCATGCCCCGATTGTCATGGATCGCTGCGGGCCGTTCTATCGGCGTGCGTGCCCAGGCCGGGTAAGAGCCGGCTTACAAATGCTCGCGTCCAGCGGGTGACCATCGGGCCCTTCGGGCTGCAGGGTCACGTGGTCGATGCCGTGCTTCTCGAGCAGCATCTCCTTCACGGCGCGCAGCACCGTCGGCCATTCGGCCAGGCTGCGGATTTCCAGGTGGCCGATGAGGGCAGGGTGGCCGGGCGACATGTCCCACACGTGCAGGTCGTGCACGGACAGCACGCCGTCGACCTCGGCCACGTCGGCGCCGACCTGCAGGTAGTCGATTCCGTGCGGCACGCCTTCCATCAGGAAGTGGTAGGACTCGCGCAGGATGCCCCAGGTCGAACGCAGGATCAGCAGGGCGACGAAGATCGACAGGATCGGGTCGATCCGCACCCAGCCGGTGAAATAGATGATGCCGCCGGCGGCGATCGCCGCGACCGAACCGAGCAGGTCGCCCAGCACGTTGACCAGGGCGGCGCGGGTGTTGATGCTGTGGTTGTCGCGCGAGAGCAGCCAGGCAACCAGGATGTTGATGCCGGCGCCGATGGCGGCTACGACCAGCACCACGCCGCCCTGCACCGGTTCCGGATGGATCAGGCGCTGCACCGCTTCCCAGCCGATCCAGGCGACCAGGGCCAGCATCGCCAGGCAGTTGACGAAGGCGGCCAGCGCCTCGGCGCGCACGAAGCCGAAAGAGTGGCGGCTCGAGGGCGGGCGCTTGGCGATCAGTTGCGCCAGCAGGGCCAGCCCGAGGGCGGCGGCGTCGGTCACCATGTGGCCGGCGTCCGAGATCAGGGCCAACGAGTTCGAGATGAAGCCCGTGACCACCTCGATGACCGCGAACAGCAGGGTGAGCGCCAGCGCGCCGGCCAGCGCCTTCTGGCTGCGCGCCTCGATGAAGTGCCCGTGCTGGGCGTCGCCGTCGAGGTGGGCGTGCAGGTGTTCGGAGGTCGGTGCGGCGTGATCGGACATGGGTAGTTCGGCAAAATGGCGGAACCCGCAGTGTAATGGATAAGTATTACGGGTCAGACTGTGACGTAGGCGCAACTTTGCCGCGCTGTTAGTTAATTTTGATCAACCCTTGCGCGCGACCGGCGCAGCCCCTATAATGCTCCTCATTGGGCGGTTAGTTCAGCTGGTTAGAATACTTGGTCGACATCCAAGGGGTCGCAGATTCGAATTCTGCACCGCCCACCAGAATATCCAGTGCAGCGAAGTTTCTTCGCTCACTACTTGTAAGAGCGAGAAAGGCACCGACGGTTATGACACCGCGAACTACGACTCTGTTGTGGGGGAATCGCTAGACGCGGTATGGTGTTCTTTTGCTCAACACACTGAAAACAACGCGCCTGGTGCGCGTTTTTTTTCGTCTCGAATTTTTATCTTAATCTTTAGCTAATTTATCGGCGCCGAGCGCCCAGGAGATCACTAATGCTTAACGTGCGACTTCCCGATGGCTCCAGCCGTCAGTTCGACGGCCCCGTGACGGTCGCCCAGGTGGCGACCTCGATTGCCCCTAGCCTCGCCAAGGCGGCGCTCGCCGGCAAGGTGGACGGCAAGGTGGTCGATACCTCCTTCCTGATCGAGCAGGATGCGGACCTGGCCATCGTCACCGACAAGGATCCGGAAGGCCTGGACGTCATCCGCCACTCGACCGCCCACCTGCTGGCCTATGCGGTCAAGGAACTGTTCCCGGAAGCCCAGGTCACCATCGGCCCGGTCATCGAGAATGGCTTCTACTACGACTTCTCGTACAAGCGTCCGTTCACCCCGGACGACCTGGCGAAAATCGAAAAGAAGATGCAGGAATTGGCCAAGAAGGACGAGCCGGTCACCCGCAAGGTGCTGCCGCGCGACGAGGCCGTGGCCTACTTCAAGTCGATCGGCGAAGACTACAAGGCCGAGATCATCGCCTCGATCCCGGCGAACGAGGACGTGTCGCTGTATTCGGAAGGCGGTTTCACCGACCTCTGCCGCGGCCCGCACGTGCCCTCGACCGGCAAGATCAAGGTCTTCAAGCTGATGAAGCTGGCCGGCGCCTACTGGCGCGGCGACTCGAACAACGAGATGCTGCAGCGCGTCTACGGCACCGCCTGGACCAGGAAGGAAGACCAGGAGCAGTACCTGCACATGCTGGAAGAGGCGGAAAAGCGCGACCACCGCAAGCTGGGCAAGGCGCTGGACCTGTTCCACTTCCAGGAAGAAGCGCCCGGCCTGATCTTCTGGCATCCGAAAGGCTGGACCATCTGGCAGCAGGTCGAGCAGTACATGCGCCATAAATACCAGGTCAACGGCTACGACGAAGTGAAGGCGCCGCAGATCCTCGACGTCACCCTGTGGCAGAAGACCGGTCACTGGGACAATTATCGCGAGAACATGTTCACCACCGAGTCGGAGAACCGCTCGTATGCGCTGAAACCGATGAACTGCCCGGGCCACGTGCAGATCTATAACTCGGGCATGAAGAGCTACCGCGACCTGCCGCTGCGCTACGGCGAGTTCGGCCAGTGCCACCGCAACGAGTCCTCGGGCGCGCTGCATGGCATCATGCGCGTGCGCGGCTTCACCCAGGACGACGGCCACGTGTTCTGCACCGAAGAGCAGATCGAAGCGGAAGTGACCGCCTTCCACGCGCAGGCGATGGAAGTCTACGACGACTTCGGTTTCAACAACATCGACGTCAAGCTGGCCCTGCGTCCGGACAGCCGCATCGGTTCCGACGCCATCTGGGACGAGGCGGAAGAGGCGCTGCGTTCGGCGCTGCGCGCCTGCGGCGTCGAGTGGACCGAATTGCCGGGCGAGGGCGCCTTCTACGGCCCGAAGATCGAGTACCACCTGAAGGACAGCCTGGGCCGCCCATGGCAGGTCGGCACCATGCAGGTCGACTTCTCGATGCCGGGCCGCCTCGGCGCGGAATATGTTGCGGAAGACAACACCCGCAAGGTGCCGGTCATGCTGCACCGCGCGATCGTCGGCTCGATGGAGCGCTTCATCGGCATTCTGATCGAGAACTACGCGGGCGCGCTGCCGCTGTGGCTCGCTCCGGTGCAAGTGGCTGTACTCAACATTTCTGACGCCCAGGCAACGTATGTGAAAGAGGTGGAAGCCAAGCTGAAGAAGGCCGGGCTGCGCGTTCACGCTGATTTGCGGAACGAGAAGATTACCTATAAAATACGTGAACATTCCGTCCAAAAATTGCCATATATTCTAGTTGTTGGCGACAAGGAACGTGAAGCACACACCGTGGCCGTGCGCGCACGGGGCAATGTCGACCTGGGCGTGATGTCCGTCGATGCCCTGATCGAGCGCCTCGTTGGTGAAGTGGCCTCCAAGGCCAAATAAACCACACGCCGGCCGGTTATTCAGACATTAAAAGGAAACAACATAGCTACTGACAAGTCGCATCGCATCAATGGCGAAATCACTTACCCGGAAATGCGTTTGTCCGGGGTGGACAACGAGCCGCTGGGCATTGTGAGCCTGGCTGAGGCATTTCGTCTGGCCGAGGAAAAGAATGTGGACCTGGTCGAGATCGCGCCCAACGCGGTTCCGCCGGTCTGCCGCCTCATGGATTACGGCAAGTTCAAGTACTCCGAGCAGAAGAAGGCCCACGAAGCCAAGCTGAAGCAGAAGATCATCCAGGTCAAGGAAGTCAAGTTCCGTCCGGGCACCGATGAAGGCGACTACAGCATCAAGCTGCGCAACCTCATCAAGTTCCTGGAAGACGGCGACAAGACCAAGATCACGCTGCGCTTCCGCGGCCGCGAAATGGCCCACCAGGACATCGGCTTCCGCATGCTGGAGCGTCTGAAGGGAGACCTCGAGCCGTTCGGCCAGGTCGAGCAGTTCCCGAAGATGGAAGGCCGCCAGATGATCATGATTATCGCGCCGAAAAAGAAGAAGTAATTCTTCGTTCGGATGGTTCGAAAAGGGTCGGCCCGGTGTGGCAGCGTTTGCTGCCGCACCGGGCCGGCCTTGTTTCGTTCATAGGTGTCGTAGGGTGGGCATAAATGCCCACCCTACAGCAACACTTTCCAGTCCAACCTGTGCTAGAATCTGCGGTTCCTGTTTTTCGAAGCAGGTTGTAGCGCACTCGCTTGCGCTGCAAGACAAGTGAAAGTAGGCATCCAAGAGCAGCGTTGCTGCCACCTGCAATCCTGTCACATATGAGGCTGTCCGCAAGGACAGATGACTATGCCAAAAATGAAAACCAAAAGCAGCGCGAAGAAGCGTTTTCGCGTGCGTCCGGGCGGTACCGTCAAATCGGGTATGGCGTTCAAGCGTCACATCCTGACCAAGAAGACCACCAAGAACAAGCGCCAGCTGCGCGGCACCCGTAACATCAATGCGTCGGACGTGACCAGCGTCTACCGCATGATGCCATCTGCTTAATCTCACACTAAGGAGCGAATATGCCTCGAGTAAAACGTGGGGTTACTGCACGTGCCCGTCATAAAAAAGTTCTTGAGCTTGCAAAAGGCTACCGTGGCCGTCGCAGCAAAGTATTCCGTATTGCCAAGCAAGCAGTCATGCGCGCTGGCCAGTACGCATACCGCGACCGCCGCAACAAGAAGCGCGTCTTCCGCGCACTGTGGATCACCCGTATCAACGCAGCATCGCGTTCGCACGGCATGACCTACAGCGCGTTCATGAACGGCCTGAAGAAAGCCGCGATTGAACTGGACCGTAAAGTCCTGGCCGACATGGCAGTGCACGACAAGCCGGCATTCGCCGCGATTGTCAGCGCCGTCCAGGCCAAGCTGGCTGCCTGATAGCAGTTTGCTAGTACCTAGCGCTGCGGCAACGTAGCGCAAAAAGAGCGGGGCACGGTTTATTACCTGTGCCCCGTTTTTGATTATGGGTCCGCGTAAATTGGTGCATGCGTTGCATAAGCGCTACAATTACAGGTCACCCGTGGCTCCTGCCACCCGAATACAGGAAAAGAACAAAGCATGAACTCGCTCGAAGAACTCGTCGTCGCAGCAGGGGCGGACTTTGGCGCCGCGCCGGATGCGGCCGCGCTGGAAAACGCAAAAGCGAAATACCTGGGCAAGACCGGCCAGGTGACCGAACTGATGAAGGGACTCGGCAAGCTCGACCCCGACGCGCGCAAGGCGCAGGGCGCCCTGATCAATGCCGCCAAAGAAAAAATCGAACAGGCACTGACCAAGCGTCGCGAAGCGCTGGCGAACGCCCAACTGGAGGCGCGCCTGAACGCCGAGGCCATCGACGTCACCCTGCCGGGCCGCGGCCGCTCGCTGGGCGGCATCCACCCGGTGATGCGCAGCTGGGAACGCGTCGAGCAGATCTTCCGCTCGATCGGTTTCGACGTGGCCGACGGCCCGGAAATCGAAAACGACTGGACCAATTTCACGGCCCTGAACAGCCCGGAAAACCACCCGGCCCGTTCGATGCAGGACACCTTCTACATCGAAGGCCAGGACACCACCGGCAAGCCGCTGCTGCTGCGCACCCACACCAGCCCGATGCAGGTGCGTTATGCGCGCACCCACACGCCGCCGATCAAGGTCATCGCGCCGGGCCGCACCTACCGCGTCGACAGCGACGCCACCCACTCGCCGATGTTCCACCAGGTGGAAGGCTTGTGGATCGGCGAAGACATTTCCTTCGCCGACCTGAAGGGCGTCTACCTGAACTTCGTCAAGGCCTTCTTCGAGACCGACGACCTGCAGGTGCGCTTCCGTCCTTCCTACTTCCCGTTCACGGAACCGTCGGCCGAGATCGACATCGCCTTCGGTTCGGGTCCGCTGAAAGGCCGCTGGCTCGAAGTCTCGGGCGCCGGCCAGGTGCATCCGACCGTCGTGCGCAACTTCGGCCTCGATCCGGAAAAGTTCGTCGGCTTCGCGTTCGGCTCCGGCCTCGAGCGCCTGACGATGCTGCGTTATGGAATCAACGACCTGCGCCTGTTCTATGAAGGCGACCTACGATTCCTAAAGCAATTTAATTAAAAATTGACCTCATAAACCTACTGCGCGTTGCAGCTTCGGTTTGCGCCGCCAAGGCGATAGCTCGCTGTACTAAAGTACAGCTGCGCTTCTCAACCGAATCTGCGGCCGCTCGCTACGGTTTCTGAGGCCAATTTAATTGGTGCTAATTCCATAAAATACGCAGGACAAGGTAAAAGATTATGCAATTCTCCGAAAACTGGCTCCGTTCCATGGTCGATCCGAAGATGACTTCGGATGAGCTGTCCCACCTGCTGACGATGTCCGGCCTCGAAGTCGAGGAAGTGGAAGCCGTCGCGCCGCCGTTCTCGAACGTGGTCGTGGCCGAAGTCGTCGAAGTCGCCAAGCACCCGAACGCCGATCGCCTGAACGTGTGCCAGGTGAACGTCGGCACCGGCGAGCTCCTGAACATCGTCTGCGGCGCGCCGAACGTGCGCGCGGGCATGAAGGCGATCTGCGCCAAGGCCGGCGCCGTGCTGCCGCCGGGCAGCGACGGCAAGCCCTTCGAGATCAAGGTCGGCAAGCTGCGCGGCGTCGAGTCGCAGGGCATGATGTGCTCGGCCAAGGAACTGAAGATTTCGGAAGAGAGCAGCGGCCTGATGGAACTCCCGGTCGATGCGCCAGTGGGACTGAGCATCCGCGATTACCTGGGCCTGGATGACCTGAAGTTCACCATCAAGCTGACCCCGAACAAGGCGGACTGCCTGTCGGTGCTGGGCGTGGCGCGCGAAGTGTCCGCGCTCACCGGCGCGCCGCTGCACCTGCCGACGACGGTGCCGGTGCCGGTCACCACGGACGAAGTCCTGCCGGCAAAGATTTCCGCGCCGGACCTGTGCGGCCGCTTCACCGGCCGCGTGATCCGCGGCCTGAACGCGAAGGCGGCGACGCCCGACTGGATGAAGCAGCGCCTGGAACGCTCGGGCCAGCGCTCGGTCTCGGCCCTGGTCGACATCTCGAACTACGTCATGCTGGAAGTCGGCCGTCCCTCGCACGTGTTCGACCTGGACAAGATCCACGGTTCCATCGACGTGCGCTGGGGCAAGAAGGGCGAACAGCTCAAGCTCCTGAACGGCAACACCGTCGAGGTCGACGAGTGGGTCGGCGTGATCGCCGACGACAAGGAAATCGAATCGCTGGCCGGCATCATGGGCGGCGACTCGACCGCCGTCACCCTGGACACGACCGACATCTACCTGGAAGCGGCCTTCTGGTGGCCGAACGCCATCCAGGGCCGTGCCCGCAAGTACAATTTCTCGACCGATGCGGCCCACCGCTTCGAGCGCGGCGTCGACTACGCGACGACCGTCGAACACATCGAGCGCATCACCGCGCTGATCGTCCAGATCTGCGGCACCGACGCAACCAAAGTTGGCCCGATCGACGACCAGGTCGCGAACCTGCCCGAGCGCAAGCCGGTCGTGATGCGCACCGCGCGCGCCCAGAAGGTAATCGGCGTGACCATCACCGACGAGATGGTGGCCGACATCTTCACCCGCCTGCACCTGCCGTTCACGCACCAGCCGGGCGAGTTCGCCGTCACCGCGCCGTCCTACCGTTTCGACATCGAGATCGAGGAAGACCTGATCGAGGAAGTGGCGCGCGTCTACGGCTTCGAAAACATCCCGGCCAATCCGCCGGTGGCGCCATCCGCGATGCTGATCGAGCCGGAAGCCACTCGCTCGCTGTTCGCAATACGCCACGTGCTGGCCGACCTCGGCTACCAGGAAGTGGTCAACATGAGCTTCGTGGAATCCACTTGGGAGCAGGATTTCGCCGGCAACAGCGACCCGATCAAGCTGCAGAACCCGATCGCCAGCCAGATGAGCGTGATGCGTTCCTCGCTGATCGGCGGCCTGCTGGCCAACGTGCGCTACAACCTGAACCGCAAGGCAGGGCGCGTGCGCGTGTTCGAGGCGGGCCCCGTGTTCCATCGCGCCGACACCACCGTCGACGGTCCGCTGTCGGTGGCCGGTTTCGACCAGCCCAAGCGCGTCGGCGCCATGGCCTACGGCCCGGCCTTCGACGAGCAGTGGGGGCAACCGACCCGTGCGGTCGACTACTTCGACGTGAAAGCCGATCTGGAAGCGCTGTTTTCGCCGCGTGTGGTACGCTTCGTTAAGGCTGAGCACCCCGCGCTGCACCCGGGCCGCTGCGCCAATGTCGAGCTCGATGGCCGCGTGGTCGGCTTCATCGGCGAACTGCACCCGCGCTGGCTGCAGAAGTACGACCTGCCGCAGGCGCCGGTGCTGTTCGAGGTCGATGCGGCTGCCCTGCAGGAGCGTGTGGTGCCGAGCTACACCGAGATTTCGAAATTCCCGGGCGCCACGCGCGACCTCGCGTTGGTGGTGAAGGCGGACGTTCCGGCCCAGGCCGTGATCGATGCCTTCCAGGCGGCCGTTGCCGCTCACCCGTTGGGTAAGATCGTGCAAGCCATTGTTTTATTTGACGAATACCGCGGCAAGGGCCTGGAGGCGGACGAAAAATCGCTTGCTTTCCGCTTTGGCTTGCAAGATACTCAATCGACCTTGCAGGACGATGCCGTGGAGGCCGTGATGGCTGCCGTGGCCGAGGCCGCAAGAGAAAAACATAGCGCAAAATTGCGCGGTTAAGAGCGCCCGACAACAGTCCCCAGGCAAGACGCTGCGTCGCAGCCATGGGGATGGGGTCAGGGGGCTCTACAGTCCAAAACGTGTCCATCTGAATGAAGGCAGGGCTTCAAAATTAATAACAACGACGTTGATTCGGCCGTGTTCCAGGAGGCACTGGCGGCCGACCTGCATCGCGCGATGCAGGTGGCGCGGGTCCGCAAGGAAGCCGAGCGGGACCTGCCGACCCTCACCAAGGCCGAGCTGGCCGAGCTGCTGTTCGAGCAGGTCGGGCTGAACAAGCGCGAAGCCAAGGACATGGTCGAAACTTTCTTCGACGAGATCCGCAACGCGCTCGAGCGCGGCGAGGCGGTCAAGCTGTCGGGCTTCGGCAACTTCCAGTTGCGCGACAAGCCCCAGCGGCCGGGCCGCAATCCGAAAACCGGGGAAGAGATCCCGATCACGGCGCGCCGCGTCGTGACCTTCCACGCCAGCCAGAAGCTGAAGGGCATGGTCGAAGAAACCAGCCCGCCGCCGTCGTCGCTGGCGCGCGCCGCCTGAGCGCGTCCATGATAAGTGAGCCATGAACGATCGCCCCAACAAGACTGAATTGACCGCGCTGCCGCCGATCCCGGCCAAGCGCTACTTCACGATCGGCGAAGTCAGCGAATTGTGCGGCGTCAAGCCGCACGTGCTGCGCTACTGGGAGCAGGAATTTACTCAGCTCAAGCCTGTCAAACGCCGTGGTAATCGCCGCTACTACCAGCACCACGAGGTGCTGCTGATCCGGCGCATCCGCGAATTGCTCTACGAGCAGGGCTTCACGATCAGCGGCGCCCGCAACCGGCTCGACAACCGCGCCAGCGCCCTGGCCGGCGGCGTCGAGCCCGTGCAGGTCGAGGAAACGCCGGTCGTCGACACGGCCCGGCTGCGCGAAGAACTGGTCGATATTCTTGCGTTTCTGAAGCAGAGCGTGCGGCCGGCCTGACTCGGCGGGGCGCAGCGAACGGTCCAGATAACCCAGCATTCGTGCGCTCTGTTGTAGATGGGCGGGAGAGTGCTAAAATGTTACATGCGATATAGCTAAAAGCGCCTGACATAGCCTTCAGGACGATGCCCAAGGGCGCGGCCCAAGGGCGCAGCACTTCGTCGAAGACAGTACCGAGGTACGGCAAGACGATGCGACGCTGTCATGGAGCTTATGTTAGGTGCTTTAAATCAACGCATGACAGCCGGGCAGATAATCCCGGCTCTTTCCTGTGCCAGGAAAATTTAAGGGAAGACAATGATACGCGTTGCCATTTGTGACGATCACCAGATAGTTCGAGCCGGTTTCAAACAGATTTTCTCGTCGTCTGGCGACTTCGAAGTCGTGGCCGAAGGCGCCACCGGCCGTGAAGCGCTGGATATTGCCCGTCGCGAGATTTGCGACGTGCTCCTGCTCGACATCGCCATGCCCGACCAGAGCGGGATCGACATTCTGCGCACCATCCGTCAGGGCCAGCCGAACCTGCCGGTGCTGATTCTCTCCGGCTACCCGGCACAACAGTACGCGCTGAACCTGTTCAAGATGGGCGCCAACGGCTACCTGAACAAGGAATGCGACGCCGACGAGCTCAAGACGGCGGTTCGCACCGTGTTCCAGGGCCGCCGCTACGTCAGCTCGACCGTCGGCGAACTGCTGGCGCAGAGCTTCGACCGCGATCCGAACACGGCGCTGCATACCGAGCTGTCGGACCGCGAGTTCCAGGTCTTCCTGCGCCTTGCAAAGGGGGCCACGGTGTCGGATATCGGCAACGCCCTGTCGCTGTCGATCAAGACCGTGTCCACTTACCGTACCCGCATCATGGAAAAGATGGGCTTGCAGTCGAACAGCGACCTGACTTACTACGCCATGAAAAACAACCTGCTCGACTAGGGCAGTCCGCGGACGCCTCCCGGCGTCCGCCCTGGCCGGCGCTACGAGCCGGCACTGCGGTCATCCGGCCGCGCGCAAGTCAACGCAATAGCGTGCGCCACCGCGCGCCGAGGCTGGCGTCCCGCCGCCGAGCGCCGGCGCGACCGCGTCGCATCTGTCTCATCCCCGCCTGCTCGATTGCCGCTATGCAGCATTTCCGTGCGGACAGGACTATAATCTAGTGCTGTTCGGTAAGTTGCGCGAAAGGAAGTCGACACATGTATTTCACGAGCGATCCGGCCCCCATGCGGGCACGCAGTCTGCCGCTTTATAAAACCCTGCTGTGTGCGGTATGCGTGTTGATCCTGCTGGCGAACGGTTTCAGCCTGCTGCGCAACCTCGACGGGCTGAAAGCGGCGAATAGCCTGCAAGACCAGACCGCGCGCGTCACCGACGAGTTGCAGCACTTGAACCTACTCGTCACCGATGCCGAAAGCAATATGCGCGGCTATTTCCTATCGGGTAATTCGACCTACCTGGGTGCGGTGCAGGGCGCCCCGGCCCAGATCGAGAACCAGCTGCGCACATTGGGCAACCTGCTGGCCGACAATCCCTCGCAGCAAAAGAACCTCGCGCAATTGCGCACCCTGGTCGAGCGCCAGCTCGACATGATGAACCAGGCGCTCACCATCTACCGCGACGGTGGCCTGAAGGAAATCCTGACCATTACCGGTGCGCCAACCGATGGCGACAGCGACGAGATCCGCCTGCAAGTGGTCATCATGCTGAGCGAGCAGAACGAATTGCTCGGCGCGCATAGCGCGACGTTCTACAAGCAGTATCGCCATGCGATGTTGCTGGGCCTGGGTATCAATGCCGCCGCGATTGCGGTGCTGCTCCTGTTCTACCGCTCGGTGCAGCGCAGTTTCGCCGCGCGCGCCGAAGCGGAGCACGCCTTGCAAACGGTTAACGAGCAGCTCGAATCCACCGTGGCTAAGCGTACCGAGCAGCTATCGGTGCTGTCGCGCCACCTGATCCATGTGTCCGAAGAAGAAAAAGCGCGCCTGGCGCGCGAGCTCCACGACGAAATGGGCGCCAACCTGACGGCGATCGGCATGGACCTGAACAGCGTAGCGGAACAGCTGCGCACCAGCCGTCCGGACCTGGCCGCCATGCTGTCGCGCGCACGCGCCACCCTGGTCGACACCGTGCAGCTCAAGCGCCGCATCGTCGAAGACCTGCGCCCGAGCCTGCTCGACAACCTGGGCCTGTCCGCCGCCCTGCAAAGCTATTGCGCCGATTACGCCCGGGTCACGGGCCTGGATTGCGACGTGCTGGTGGAGGGCGAGATCGACAGCGCCGGACCGATGCATGCCATCGCGCTGTTCCGCATCGTCCAGGAATCCCTGAACAACATCGCCAAGTATGCTGGTGCGCGCAACGTCATCGTCCATCTCGAGCACGACGGCACGGCGCTGGCATTGGAGGTCAGCGACGACGGCGTCGGCATCGCGCCGGACGCCTTCGCGCGCTCGAAATCGCACGGCTTGCTGGGCATGCGCGAGCGGGCCTTGCTGCTGGGAGGGAAACTGGAAGTAGGACGCGGCGTCAACGACGTCGGCACCTGCGTGCGGGCGCGCATTCCGCTGACGGTAGGCCCCGGCGAAGCGGGGGCGGCGCACATGCGGGAGCCAAAAAACACATCGCCGGACATGCCGGCGATGGAGGAGAATGAACCCGGGGGCGAAATCCGGACGGCTTAGCGGGCGACGTCCATCAGCAGGCGGTCGTATTCGGTCTTCGCAACCTTGTAGCATTCGCCTGCGTATTCTTCGAGGCCGGCGCGGTCGAGGACGGTGATGTTGCCGCGGCGGTACTGGATCAGGCCTTCGTCCTGCAGCTTGCCGGCAGCGGCGGTGATGCTTTCGCGGCGCACGCCCAGCATGATCGAGATCAGTTCCTGGGTCACCTTCAGCTCGTTGCCTGGCGAACGGTCCAGGCGGTCCAGCAGCCAGCGGCACAGCTTCTGTTCGATCGAGCTGTGGCGGCCGCCGACGGCGTTCTGGGCCATCTGGGCAAACAGGGCGTTGGTGTAGCGCATCAGCAGCTGGGGCAGGGCGCCGCCCTTCATGAAGGCATCGCGCAGGTACTGGGTCTTGAGGCGGTAGCCGTAGCCGGCGCTCTGGACGACGGCGCTGCACATGGCGCGCTCACCCATGAAGAGCGACACGCCGACCACACCTTCGTGTCCAACGACGGCGATCTCGGTGGTGGCGCCGTCTTCCATCACATACAGCAGCGACACGATTGCGGTCGTCGGGAAATACACGTATTCCAGTTTGCTGCCATACTCAAACAATTCTTTGCCGAACGGCATTGGAACCAGTTCCAGGTGCTCGAACAGGGTTTCCAGGTCTTGGCGGGGGAGAGCGGCCAGCAGTTCGTTTTGCTGGGTGCCGCTGACACTGACAACTGGACGGGACGCAGGCTTGATATCCTCTTTGCTGGCAGGAATCCGGGAGACGGATTGCGTTTTTTGCGTAACACCACCAAGTTGAGCGTTGTTCATTTTCTGTCCTCTTATCTTCACTTATTGCATCAAGGGCGACTTCTGGAGACTGTTGACACTGCCTCATCGCGATGTGTGTACATTAAAGCTATAGTCTGTTGCCGAACATAAGATTAGGGGTTGCCCCCATGTAGGCAGTATGCATGGTGTCTTGTCAGTCCAGTCCTACTGGGAAAGATGCCCTAAATCAGGCTTTTTATTTATCCAGCGCAAGGTTTCGGCGCATAATGGCGGCCTCGGCCACGCCGAATTTTCCCCAATCGACCCCCGACCGACCTTTGCGCGCATGTTTGTCCTACTTGTCGAAGACGATGCCGTCCTTGCCGATGGCCTGATCCGTACCCTGCAGGGCCACGGCATGCAGGTCGAGCTGGCGCGCGACGGCCTCCAGGCCGACCTGCTGCTGCAGCGTAATCCGCCGCTGGTGGCGGTACTCGACATCGGCCTGCCCGGCATCGACGGCTTCGAAGTGGTGCGCCGCCTGCGCGCACGCGGCGATACCACGCCCGTGCTGCTGCTGACCGCGCGCGACGCCGTCGAGGACCGCGTGCGCGGGCTGGAGACCGGGGCCGACGATTACCTGGTCAAGCCCTTCGCCACCCCCGAGCTCGTCGCCCGCATCCGCGCCTTGGCGCGCCGCAACGCCCCGAAAGCCTCGGTTCTGGCGCTCGGCAACCTGGTGCTGGACTCAAGCGCGCGCCGGGCCCGCATCGGAGAACGGCCGCTGGAGCTGTCGGCGCGCGAATGGGCCGTGCTCGAATACCTGCTGCAGCAGGCGGGAAGAGTCGTCTCGAAACAGCAAATCATCGACACCATCGCGCCCTGGGGCGAAGACCTGACCCTGAACGCCGTCGAAGTCTACGTGTCGCGCCTGCGCCTCAAGCTCGATGGCGCCGGCCTCTCCCTGCGCACCATCCGCGGTTTCGGCTACCTGCTCGAAGCGGCTGCATGAGCAGGAAGGGCGGTATCGGCAGCATCCGGCTGCGCCTGCTCAAATGGCTGGTCGGCCCCATTCTCGTCGTCAACCTGGGCGCCGCGGCCCTGACCTACCTGCTGGCCTGGACGCCGGCCCAGCTCGCCTTCGACGATGGCCTGCGCACGGCCGCCGCCGGCCTTGCCGCACGCGTGCGCACGGCGGGGGCGGCCGCGCTGGCCAACGGGAACTTCGACGACAACGCCGGTGAAGCCACCTGGACCGCCCTGCACGGGCCGGGCGGCGTCCTGCTGGCGGGCACCGCCGCGCTGCCGGCCTTCGCGCGCCCGGGCATGCACGACGCCACCCTGCACGGCGAACCGGTGCGCATCGCCGTGGCCGAGGTCAGGGAAGGCGCACTCGTGCAGCGCATCAGCGTGGCGCGCACGGTGCGGGCCCGCCAGCAGGTGCGCGCCGCCATTGTCCGTTCGCTGGTGCTGCTGGAAGTCGTGTTCAGCCTGGCGCTGGTCGGCCTGGTCTGGTTTTCGGTCGGGAACGGCCTGGCGCCGCTGGCCCGCCTGCGCGCCCGGCTCGACGCCCGCGGCAGCGCCGACCTGGCGCCGCTGGAAACGGCCGGCATGCCGCGCGAACTGGCGCCGGTGGTCGACGCCTTCAATGCGCTGCTGGGGCGGATCGCCGCCGGCGCCCGCGCCCAGGACGAGTTCCGCGCCAACGTGGCGCACCAGCTGCGCACGCCGCTGGCCGGCCTGCGCCTGCAGCTCGAATGGCTGGCGGCGCGCCATGCGGGCGATCCTGAAACGCGCCGCTCGGTCGAACTGATGCTGGACGCGAACGAGCGCATGATCCGCCAGACCAACCAGCTGCTCTCGCTCGAACGCGCCGAGCCGAACCGCTTCGACCGCCTGCGCCTGGCCCCGCTCGACCTCGCGGAACTGGTGGCGGAAAGCATCCAGGCCTTCGTCGAGCAGGCTGCCGGCAAGGACATCGACCTCGGTTTCGAGCTCGAAGCGGCGCCGGTCGAGGGCGACCGCTTCCTGCTGCGCGACCTGGTCGACAACCTGGTCGACAACGCCCTGCGCTACACGCCGCGCGGCGGGCGCGTGACGGTCAGCTGCGGCGTGGTGGAAGGCGGAGGCGGGACGCTGTTGCGGGTCGAGGACAACGGGCCGGGGATCCCGGCCGCCATGCGTGGCCAGGTGTTCGAGCGTTTCGTGCGGCTGGACGAGGGCAGGGGGACGCTGGGCAGCGGCCTGGGACTGGCGATCGTGCGCGACATCGCGAATTTGCATGGGGCGGAGATTTTGCTGACCGACGCAGCACAGGGCGGGGCCGTGTTCACCGTCGCGTTTCCTTAGCTTCAGAAACGCGTGGAGTCAGGACTCCGCCCTACGCATCGCGCCAGATGTAGCGTTTACGGCCATCGACAACAACCGCACATAAAAAAGCCGCTCCGACGCCAATCGAAGCGGCTTTTGCGTGGAGCGGCGCCCGCCTTTCCTTACTTCGCTTCCGACGTATACGAATACGTACGCCTGCGCTTGGACGTGATCGCCGGACGGATGCTCTGCGGGGCGATGGACACGCTGGCGCCGGCGGCTTTTTCGGAGCCCTTCTGCACCGCGCCGATGACCACCGTGGTCGCCTGGTTGCCGACCATTACGCCGTTCGCCAGCACCGGCGACGGCGGCAGGCCGCCGCCGACGAAGGTCGAGGAACGGGTGCCGCCGCAGGCGCCGGGGGTGCCGATGGCGCCGGAGGCGTTCAGCAGGTTGACCCAGTAGCCGCGGGCTTCGCCCAGGGTAGTGGCGCAGGTGCCGGCGCTGGGGGCGATCGGGCGGTTGGTGCTGAAGGTCACCATGCCGCCGACGATCAGCGCCGAGGTCACCACCTGCTCGCCCTTGCCGTTCTGGTTCAGGTTCATGTACCAGCCTTTCAGGTCGTTATTCGGCAGCACGCGCGCCGTATCGCAGGCGGTCTGGCCGGTGTAGTCGGCCAGGGTGTCGAGGTCCTGGGCGGGCGAGGAGACGGCCGCCAGGTCGTCCTTGTAGACGTAGAAGCGGTTGACGACATTGTCGAACGGGTAGTGCGTGTACAGCGGATGCTCGCGGTCGCCGCTGCCGAGCGCCACGAAGACCTGGCCCTGGGCTGCGAACAGCGCCGGCGCGAACAGGAACTTGCGCCCGCCGCCGCTCGTGCGCGCCACTTTGCGGCTGGTCCATCCGTCCTTGTCGAGGGCGACGCGGGTCGTCGAGCCGTTCACGAAGTCGATCCGGTACAGGTTGCCGCCGGTGTCGGCCGCGTAGGCGTAGTCGGGCATGGAGTCGTTGTCGATGTCGACCATCGCCACGTCGGCCGCGACCGAGCGTTCGGTGGCGAAGCTGCGGAGTACTTCGCCGTCGTCGGCGTCGAGGATGTAGACGACGCCGCCCTTGGTCGCGCTGCAGTTCGGCGCGGTGCTGTCGGCATCCTCGCAGCGGTCGTAGCCGCCGCCCACTACCACCACTGGCTTGGTGGTCGAATAGCCCTTGATGAAGGCGACGCTCGGGGTCGACCAGGTCTGGCCGATGCCGCTCACGCCGTCGGTGCAGCCGGTATCGTTGCCCAGGTTCGGACAGCCGGCCTTCCACTTGAACACCGGCTCGTTTGCCTTGGTGACGTCGAGCGCATAGATCATGCGTCCGCCGCGGCGCATGGTCGGGTAGACCCAGATTTTCGAGCTGTCGGCATTCTGGTAGATGCCGGTGGAGCCGTCGAAGAAGTAGTCCTTGGGCGTGGGCGCGGGGCCTTCCGGGGTGGCCATGCCGGGGTAGGCCACCAGCGGCGAATTGCTCTTCAGGCGCGACAGGCGCGGCAGGAATTCCGGCGCCACGAAGGCCCAGCGTTCGACCCCGGTGTCGGCGTTGAGCGCACGGAAGGTGCCGTCGTTGGCGCCGTAGAACACGGTCACGCCGCCGGTGCCGTAGTTAACCGGCAGCGGGCGCGAGTGGATCACGTCGCCATGGATCGAAGGCCGAGTGTTGGTGCCGGCAGCCTTCTCGCCGTTCACGTCTTCTCCGCGGATGAACTTGACGACCGAGGAGTCCAGGTAGGCGCTGGCCCACGAAAAGGGTACCAGCGCGCCTGCTGCCTGGGTGTACATGGTGCGGTTGACCGTGTTCGTGGTGCCCCCGGCCGCGTTCCCCTGGCGCAGGACCTGGGCCGCGCCGCCTTTTTCCACGAAGGGGCCGTCCGGCGCGTCCGAGTACGGGTTCATGCCTGAAGTCTTGCAGCCGCCGGCGGGATTGGGTTTGAGGCCCAGGCCTGCCCAGTAGCCGCTCTTGCCGTCGGCGCTCGTGGTGTCGGTCGTCCAGTAGCTCTGTGCGCAGGGCGTGACGAAACCGGTGTCGGTATTCAGGGCGGGCTTGCCGCTCGCGTCACCCAGGTCGAGGCCGTTTGCCGTATTGATCAGCTGGTAGCGCTTCAGGTTGCCGAACCAGCGCGGCCTGGCATCCTGGTCGGGGCGGAACATGCCGATGAAGACCTTGTTCTCGTTCTGCGAGCGGTTGGTGGCGTTCACCGGCAGGCTGGTCGAGGCGAAGCTGGTGTTCACCGCCTGGATCTCGATCAGGATGTCCTTGAGCGCCGCGACGATGGATTCCTCGTTCTTCGCCGCGTAATACTTGCCGCCGCCGGCCTTGGCCATGCCCAGCATCAGCGAGGTGTGCTCGGCGTTCGGCTGGGCGTTGTAGACGTCGATGGTGTAGGTCGACACGGACGGGCGGACCGTGCTGCCGGCCACGGGAACGCCGCGCTCGAACAGCAGGCGTGCCCATTCGTCGGCGTTGAGCGGGCCGGTGTCGGTGCTGTAGCTGCCGGTCGGGACGTTGGTGATGACGGTGTCGGTGGCCACTACGTTGTAGCGGCTGGTGCCGGTCGCGGTGCAGACCCCTTGCTCGCTGGCCGCGACCGCGCCGATCTTGCAGCCGTCGGTGTAGCCCTCGCAGGTAGCCGCGAATTCGGTCAGGCCGGCCTCCGCCGTAGCGGGATCCTTGTAGCAGGCCGAGGTGACGCCGACGTTGGTGGGCGTGCTGACCTTCTGGCTCGAGAAATTGGGCAGGCCGAGCTGGGGCGCCGCGCTGCCGTTGAGCGCATTGAGCAAGGCGGTATTGGCCGGGGTGTCGGACGAGGGGCCGCTCGAATTCGGGTTGCCGATGAAGATGACGTAGCTCTTGCCGCAGGTGTTGTCGGCGGTGAGCGGCGTGGCGAATTTCGAATATTTCGTGGTGTAGCCGCCGGCATCGGCCTTGCTGGCCAGCGTGGCGCCCGGCGAGTACGAGTTCGCGCCGGTGAAGTAGTTGTACACGTCGTACATCAGGTTGCCGTAAGGCGTGTTCGAGTTGCGCTTCTCGTCCGGGCTGTTGATGCCGCCGTGGATTGCCGTCAGCTGTGTCGTGAACGCGGCACGGTTGGTGTCGTCCATCGGCCGTACCGCGTAGCGGATGAAGCCGCCGTCGTCGGTGGCGCTGCCGCCGGTGACGTATTCCATCAAGCCGATGCTGACGGTGGCGTCGAGTTCGGCGACGACGCGCCTGATCGCGTTCACTTCGGAGTGGCCCTGGCTGTTGCCCGGCCACAGCGGGTCCTGGCTGGCCGGCCATTTCTGGCTCTGGCGCGACCAGTTCGAGGTGTTGTCCAGCACGATCAGGATGCGCGGATTGATGTTCGTGCCGGCCGAGGTGCCGAGGAAGATGTCGATGTCGTCGGCGCCGGCCTGCATGGGGGCGGCGGCGAGGGCGCAGGCAAGCGCGCCCGCAAGCGATCTGGCGACGGTAGTGCGGATCTTGGTGCTGCGGATCATGGTCGATTCTTTCACGTGGTGGGGCAGTTGTTGGTCACGTCGTCGCGGGCGACGCGCACCGCGACGCCCTGGGTGACCTCGACTTCGGCCTCGGTTTCGACGTCGCTGGCGACGGCGGTGATTTCCCAGACGCTGTCGGCGCAGGCCGAGTTGCCGTCCACGGCGCCGACGACGCCGAAATTCTGGCCGCTGCCCATGCTGCAGGTGGCGTCTTCCGGATTGGCCATGTTCAGGGCCGAGTTCCTGATCAAGGGGGCCACCACGCACTTCGGCCTGCGGGGGATCTCCACCTTGACGTCGGTCTTGCCGTCGCCATTGGTGTCGACGCAGCGCTGGTTCGGGGTGCCGTCGCAGGGATTGGCCAGGATGTGGTTCGGCGTGGTGACGAAGCGGGTATTGCTGATCGTTTCCTCGATCACCTCGCGCGCGGCGGCGGCGGCCTCGTCGCGCTGCTGCATGTTGGAGACGATCTGCAGGTTCGATTTGCCGAGGTTGAAGCTGGTCAGCGCGACCAGGGTCAGCAGCACCAGCATGATCAGCGCGGTGACGAGGGTGATGCCGCGCTGGCGGCGGGCAGTAGTGGGGAGGGTCATGGTCATGGCAGCCTTCTTCCGGCCGGGTTGGGCAGCGCCACCAGCGACTGGAAGACGTGGCGCTTGTAGCGGTCCCCGGCGGCGGCGATCTCGTTGATGTCGCCATCGGCCTTCAGGCCGAGCACATAGGTCTTCCTGTCGGTGTGGCCGGGCGTGGCGACGGTATTGCGCGCCAGGACGTGCAGCTTGACCGAGACCGCGCTGCGCCAGTTGGCGGCGGCGCAGGCGGTGGTGGTGCAGCCTGCGGCGCCGCCTGGGGCGGCCGTGAACCGGTCGGCCACGCCGTCGCCGCCGGCGGCAGGCAACAGGTCGAGGCCGTATTCGAGCTGCAGGTTCTCGATGCCCTCGGCCAGCGGCACGATGTCCCAGCGCAGGGCGGCGGCGTCCCCGGCCAGTTCGGCGCGCTTGAGGGTCGGGATGCCGTCGCCGGCGACGTTGTTGTTGGCGATAAAATAGATATGGGTGCGGTAGCGCCGGATCGCGGCCGGCGTGCCGCTCTCCGCCACCGCGGTGCAGTCGCGGCCGTGGCGCGTCAGCCCGTCCGTGGCCAGCGCCAGGTCATAGAAGTCGTCGATGTCGCCCGAATTCAGTTCGCTCGCGTTGTTGCACAGCGAGGCCTGGAAGAAGGGGCCGCCGCTGGCAGTGGGCTCGCAGCCGGCCTGGCCGGCGACGCAGGTGGCGGTGCGCCGCACCACCAGCACGTCGGTGCCGGCGCGCACGTCCGCCAGGCAGCTCAATCCGGCCGCCGTGCCGTCCTGGCCCTGGACCGCAATGGCCAGCCCGGCCTTCAGTTCGTCGACGGTGGTGGCGCAGGCCGGCGGCAGCGCCGCGGGCGTGGCCAGCTGCGCCGGGTTGAATTCGCCGAAGTAGCCGGCGTTGCGCAGGTCGACCGCCAGCAGGTCGATTGCGTAGCGGCCGTTCTCGACCTGGCGGTGGGCCTTTTCGATTTCCGCCTGGGCTTGCGTGTTCTTGACGAACATCGAGGACAGGCCGGCCAGCAGGGCCAGGCCGATCGCCACCGCGATCAGGAGTTCGGCCAGCGAAAAGCCGCGTGCGCTGCGGGCAGGGGGAAGGGTCCGTTTCATGTGCTTCCTCAGATGCAGGTGGGCAGGCCGACCGCGACGCGGGCCGAGATGGTCCGGCGGTGGGTCTCGGCGCCGTACTGGTCCTTGCCGCAGGCGTGCAGCGGGGCACGCGTGGCGTGCAGGCCCTGCCACGAGACGCTGACCAGGTAGATGGCGGGCGTGCACACGCCGACGGCCGTGTTCTCCACCTGCACCCGGGTGACGCAGCCGCGCGCGCCCTGCATGGCGCCGCCGAGGACGCCGTCGCGCTTCTCTGCCGCGCCCTTCAGGGCCGCGCCCCACTCGCACTTGTCGCGCGCGCTGCCGGCTGCCTCCAGCCTGCAGTCTGTGCTTTGGCCGTCGTTGGTGCCGAGCGGGATGGCGGTCAGGTAGCTGGCGGCGTTGGCGCTGTTGCCGCTCAGGCGGGACTGCATGTCCTGCAGCAGGACGGCGGCCTGGGCGCGCTGGTAGGACTCGATCGAGCCGACCTGCGCCTTGGTCTGGAAGGCGGCCAGGCCGAGCAGGCCGAAGGCCAGCACGACCATCGTGACCAGCACTTCGACCAGGCTCACGCCGCGCTGGCGGCCGGGGAGGGAAGGAATCGTGAAGAGGGAAGGTCGGCGCATGGCGTCAGCAGGTCGTCTTGCTCTGGTTCGGGCGGCCGGACAGGTCGAGCTTGACGCAGCGGCGCTGGTCGCTGCCGCTGAGGGCGATGTCGAAGGCCGGCAGGGTGGCGTTCTTCACGCGGCCGTTCGGCAGGAACACCACGCTCGCCGGGCCGGTCACGGTGGCGCCGGGCACCGGCGGATGGTCGTCGAGCTTGCGGGCGGCGTTGTTCGGGTCGGCGATGCTCCAGCCGAACTGCCACTGGCGCGCGCTGACGGGCAGCAGGCTCACCTCGGCATTGCGCTTGATCGCCTCGCTGCGCGCCAGCGACAGCGCCGCGTGCAGGTCGCTGCTGACGCTGCGCGAACGCATCGAGGCGACCATCTTGGTATAGGCGGGGGCGGCCAGCGAGGCGAGGATGGCGAGGATGGCGACCACCGTCATCAGCTCCGGCATGGTGAAGCCGTCGGCACGGCGACGCGGTGGAATGGCGCTTACCATTTGTCCGCCGGCGTGCGGGTGCCCGCGCTGTTGATCGTCAGTGCACGGTCGGCCACCTGGGAGCCGCCGGGCACCGGGGTGGCGGTGATGATGAAGGAGGAGGGCGGGCCTTCCGCGGTCGCGATCGAAATCGTGTATTTCGATGACACGGCGGCCGGCGTCGGCACCCCGAGGTCGGTCACGCTGGAGGCGTAGCTGCGGGTGTCGGCCATGCGCTGGCTCTGCGCCTGGGCCAGCTCCATCAGGTAGACCTGGGCGGTGGCGCGGTGGCTCTTGACCATGTACTTGCCGTAGGAAGGGTAGGCGACCGCAACCAGGATGCCGATAATCGCGACCGTGACCATCAGTTCGATCAGGCTGAAGCCGGGGGCATGTGCGCGCGGGCGGTGCAGCGTCGGGGATCGTGGCATGGCGTTTCCTTCGATTGAATAATGTTGCCCAGTATAAACAACTTAGCTGTCATTTCCCTGAAAGTTTCCTGACGGAATCCTGACAGTGTGGCCTGGGGAGGCGCTTTCGGCACCGCGGGCGCCGCGGCCTGGAATGAATTCCCACAAGGGGCGGGAGACCCGGTAAAATCGAGGGTTTTGCAAGGACCCACCGCTTTGGCCGAGACTATGGCAACCGATACCGCAGCACCTATCCCCGAGTCGACCGAGACTACCCCAACCGTCAAGTCGTCCGCCGTGATCGCCAGCGAAGTGGCGCGCCGCCGCACCTTCGGCATCATTTCCCACCCGGACGCCGGTAAAACCACGCTGACCGAGAAGCTGCTGCTGTTCTCGGGCGCGATCCAGCTCGCCGGTACCGTCAAGGGCCGCAAGAGCGGCCGCCATGCGACGTCCGACTGGATGGACATCGAGAAGCAGCGCGGCATTTCGGTCGCCTCCTCGGTGATGCAGTTCGAGTTCCGCGACCACGTGATCAACCTGCTCGACACGCCCGGCCACCAGGACTTCTCGGAAGACACCTACCGCGTGCTGACGGCGGTCGACTCGGCGCTGATGGTGATCGACGCGGCCAAGGGCGTGGAAGCGCAGACGATCAAGCTGCTCGACGTCTGCCGCATGCGCAACACGCCGATCGTCACCTTCATGAACAAGCTCGACCGCGAAACGCGCGACCCGCTCGAGCTGCTCGACGAGCTTGAATCGGTGCTGAAGATCGAATGCGCGCCGGTGACCTGGCCGATCGGCATGGGCAAGAACTTCCGCGGGGTGTACCACCTGCTGAAGGACGAGATCATGCTGTTCAAGGCCGGCGAGGAAAAGGCCGACGGCGCCTTCGAGATCATCAAGGGCATCGACAATCCGAAGCTGGCCGAGATGTTCCCGCTCGAGATCGAGCAGCTGAAAATGGAAGTGGAACTGGTGCACGGCGCCTCGCACCCCTTCGACCTCGAGCGCTTCCTGTCGGGCATCCAGACCCCGGTCTTCTTCGGTTCCGCGATCAACAACTTCGGCGTGCGCGAAATCCTGTCGGCGCTGGTCGACTGGGCCCCGGGCCCGCGCGAGCGCGACGCCACCGTGCGCGCCGTCGAGCCGGGCGAGCCGAAGTTCAGCGGCTTCGTGTTTAAAATCCAGGCCAACATGGACCCGGCCCACCGCGACCGCATCGCCTTCCTGCGCGTGTGCTCGGGACGCTTCGAAAAGGGCATGAAGGTCAAGCACCTGCGCCTGGGACGCGAAGTCAAACTGTCGTCGGTGGTGACCTTCATGGCCTCCTCGCGCGAGCAGGTGGAAGAAGCCTACGCGGGCGACATCATCGGCCTGCCGAACCACGGCAACATGCAGATCGGCGACAGCTTCTCCGAAGGCGAGATGCTGACCTTTACCGGCATCCCGTACTTCGCCCCGGACCTGTTCCGCACGGTGCGCATCCGTAACCCGCTCAAAATGAAGCAGCTCCACAAGGGCCTGCAGCAGCTGGGCGAAGAGGGCGCGGTGCAGGTCTTCAAGCCGGTGCTGGGTTCGGACCTGATCCTGGGCGCCGTCGGCGTGTTGCAGTTCGAGGTGGTGGCAAGCCGCCTGCTGAACGAGTACGGCGTCGACGCCGTCTTCGAGGGTTCGAGCATCAGCAGCGCGCGCTGGGTGTCCTCGGACGACAAGAAGTCGCTGTCCGACTTCGAAGTCCAGCTCGGCCACAACGTGGCCTACGACGCGGCCGGCAACCTGGCCTACCTGGCCACCTCCAACGTCAACCTGCGCCTGACGCAGGAACGCTGGCCGAAGCTGACCTTCCACGCGACGCGCGAGCACGCGGCGAAGCTGGCGTAAGTTTCAGGCGACACAGCTACAGCGGAAGGGCCGGTACAATGCCGGCCCTTTTTTTTCGCGCATTGTAGTATTCGGCCTGTCGAATTGTGAAATTGCGAAAACCTTTTTTGATTCGCCGTTTCTCTTTCGCATCGCGAATTGCATTTTGGCGATTCACGAATATTCCTGCGGATAATGAAATGCCGTGACGGCAGGTCGAGCAAAACAGGGCGCTTGACTTTTACCCGTTCTTACCTATTCTGGGTAGTGCACAGTTCGCTCCAGAAATGCCTGTCGTATCTGTGCAGTTGATTGCTTCGCCGATTGGATTATTTGCTTGCCGCTGGATTGGCGATAGCAATTCCGAAATAAATAATAATCGGGGAGATAATCATGGGATCCGGGCATTTTGGCGGAAGGAGTTTTATCGCCGGTATGGTTTGCGCATCCGCTTTGCTGTTGACCGTCCAGCCGGCGCAGGCCGGCAAATCCATTGAAATAGGCTTGCGAAACGTCGCGTCGGGGTTGACGGCGCCGGTCAGCGGTGTTGCCGCACCGGGCGATGCCGGGCATCTGTATGTGGTCGATCAGATCGGGAAGGTTGTCAAGGTCGAGCTCGCTAGCGGAGCGAAGAGCACCTTCCTGGACGTACAGCATTTATTGGTACCGCTGGGACTCCCGATCCTGGGAGGATATGACGAGCGCGGCCTGTTGGGACTCGCTTTTCACCCGGATTTTGCCGCCAATGGCTTGTTCTATACCTTTACGACCGAGCCGCCGGGCGCCGCGGATTTTCCGAGCACGCCAGTCGACCACGATAACGTCATCCGTGAATGGCGTGCCGGCGCTCCGGGAATGTCGAGGGTCGTGTTGAGGGTGGCGAACCCGCAGTTCAACCATACCGGAGGCACCATCGCTTTCGGCCCGGACCGGATGTTATATATCGCCCTGGGCGATGGCGGGGGCGAAGACGACCAGGACTGCCAGATCGGCGTGGACGGCACCGTCACGCTGGGGCATGGTCCGAGGGGAACGGGCCAGGACCCGGGCAGTATCCTGGCATCCATCCTGCGCATCGATCCCAATCCGAATGCGAGCGCGGGCGCATTGTCGGCCAACGGGCAATACCGGATTCCAATGGATAATCCCTATTCGATCAGGTTTGCCACCGGCATGGCCAGCGTGATTCCCGAAGTGTGGGCAAAGGGACTGCGTAATCCATTCCGGTTTTCTTTCGATATGCCCACCGCCCAGCTCATTGCAGGCGATGTCGGCCAGGACGATATCGAAGAAATCGACCTCATCAGGAAGGGCGGAAACTACGGCTGGCGCGTAAAAGAAGGCACCTTCCTTTTCGATCCGCGCGGCTGCGATATCATGGGATTCCAAACGGATGGCCGTGCATTCCGTGAAAGCCCCGGTTTTCCACGCTTTGCACAAGATCCGATTGCCCAATATCGCCATAACGAGGGCACCGCCATCATCGCCGGATATGTTTATCGCGGCAATGCCATTCCGGCATTGCGCGGGAAATACGTGTTCGGCGATTATTCGAAAAACGATTCCAAGCCGCGCGGCGTGCTGTTCCACCTCACCTCGCCCGTTTCCCAAAGGGGCAATGAAATAGAGGAACTCGGCGACCGGCTCGATATTTTCGTGCTGGGCTTCGGACAGGATGCGGCGGGAGAAATCTATGTCATGGGTAACGTCACCGGTATCCCTGCCGGTGCGACGGGAGTAGTGCGGAAGATCGTGCGCGCTCCTCGGGACTAGGAAGGCCGGCCCGGCCGCCGGTCGGCGGCCCTTCGACTGCAGGAAGGCGGCGCGCCCGCGCTGCCGGGTCGGGCTCGCCCGCGCATATTCAATTTCCTCGCATCAACGCCGCGTTCCTGTCGAGTCGGCTTTTGCTCACACAATTGCAGAGATATATGTATGCAAATGTATTTTTGCAATACACTGGCTGAGCACATGCATTCCGGTGTGAGTGGAGACAACAAGCCCGTAGCGCGCATTCGGCGGTCAGCACGGGCATGACTATCGGCATCAATACGGAGACAAACCCATGGCAATCAAAGCAATCCGCGCATCCAAGCCCCTCAACCTCTGCCTGGCCGCCCTGGTCGCCGCTGGCGTATTCGGCAGCGCCCAGGCGGCGCCGCCCGACACGACCCGCGTGATCGTGGCCTTCAAGCCGGGCGCTGCGGCCAGCGTCAAGTCGCAGGTGAAAGCCGCGAAGGGCGCGGTCAAGCACGAGATCTTTGGCATGAACGCCATGGCCGTCGAAGTGCCGAACGTCGCCCTCAAGGGCCTCGAGAACAACCCGAACGTCGAATACGTCGAAGAAGACGCGCTGCGCCAGCCCTTCGCCCTGACCACGCCGTCGACCGGCACCCCGTACGCCACTGGCCAGCAGGTCCCCTACGGCATCAAGCTGGTCCAGGCCGACCAGCTGTCGGATGCGAAGGCGGTCAACCGCATGGTCTGCATCATCGACTCGGGCTATGACCGCAGCCACGAAGACCTGTCCGGCAACAACGTGACCGGCGAATACGACGCCGGCACCGGCTGGTGGTACACCGACGAAAACCACCACGGCACCCACGTGGCCGGCACCGTCGCCGCGATCAACAACAGCGGCGTCGGCGTGGTCGGCGTGAACCCGAACCGGCAGCTCAAACTGCACATCGTGAAGGTGTTCGGCAAGGATGGCTGGGCCTATTCCTCGACCCTGGCCTCGGCCGCCAACAAGTGCGGCGCGGCCGGCGCCAACGTGATCTCGATGTCGCTGGGCGGCGGGCGCAAGACCACCACCGAGCAGAAGGCCTTCGACAGCCTGTACGCCAAGGGCGTGCTGAGCCTGGCCGCCGCCGGCAACGACGGCAACCGCGTGGTCTCCTACCCGGCCGGCTACGCCAGCGTGATGATGATCGGCGCGGTCGACGAGAACAAGCAGTGGGCCACCTTCTCGCAGTACAACAGCAGCGTCGAACTGGCCGGCCCCGGCGTGAGCGTGCTCTCGACCGTCCCCGCCGGCGGCGGCATCGATGCGGCCATCAGCGTCGGCGGCGTGGCCTATGCGGCCGGCGCGATGGAAGGCTCGCCGCTCAAGACCGCAACGGCGCCGCTGGCCGACTTCGGCATCGGCGACAAGGTCAACAGCGCCGTGTCGGGCAAGGTCTGCCTGATCCAGCGCGGCTCGATCGACTTCGCGGTGAAGGTGCAGAATTGCCAGAGCAGCGGCGGCGTCGGCGCCATCGTGTACAACAACGTGGCCGGCGCCTTCGGCGGCACCCTGGGCACGACCACGACCGCCATCCCGTCGGTCACCGCCACCGACACCGACGGCGCGGCGATGATGAAGCAGCTGGGCCAGAGCGCCACCGTCAGCGTCAAGGCGTCGAGCTACGCCTACTACGACGGCACCTCGATGGCGACCCCGCACGTCTCGGCCGTGGCCGCCCTGGTGTGGAGCTACTTCCCGACCTGTACCGCCGCCCAGATGCGCACCTCGCTGAACAACAGCGCGCTCGACCTGGGCCCGGCCGGCCGCGACACCAAGTACGGCTTCGGCCTGGTGCAGGCGAAGGCGGCGCACGACCGCATTGCGGCGCTGGGTTGCGGAAAGTAAGCCTGCCAGTCCGTTAAGGTAAGAACGCCGCTTCGATCGTGTCGGAGCGGCGTTTTTTTCATATTGCGGTTCTGCCGGCGTTGTAACGCGTGGAGTCCTGACTCCACGCGTTTTGGCCCGATGAATCACGTTTTTGGGTGCAGTGAATCCTGCCTCCCCGGTCCGCAAGGCATTGATCCTCATCAATAGCGTGCCCGAAGATTGGCTTAGATTGGTCGAATGCGTTAAGGAAATATCGCGCATTGTCCACTTCCGAGGCCATCATGCAGACTCCCGAACTCTCTCCAGTCGCGCGCGTACGCGCCGTGTCGCCGTCATTCTGCGCGGAGGGCTGAACGATGCTCTCCCGCCTCAAGATCGGTCCCAAACTGCTGCTGGCGCCCGCCATCGTGCTGCTGCTGCTGGTATTCCTGTCTTGCGGCGCCTGGTATGCGATGGTGCGCCAGAATGCTTCGCTGGAAGACATCGTCGGCCAGCGTGCGGTGCAGATGCGCGCGGCAAGCGAACTTGTCTTTACTGCGCAACGCGGCCATGCCGGGGTCTACCAGTTGCATACCTGGATCGGCGGCAGCTTCCCGAAGAGCCGGATCGAGCCGCTGATCCGCGAGATCCACGCCCAGCACGCGCTCACCGGCGCGGGCTTCCAGCGCCTGTCGGCCTTGACGGTGCCGGGCAGCCCGGAACGGCGCCTGGTCGAACAGGCCGCGGCGGCGCACGCGGTGTATGTGCGCGCGGTGCGCGACGTCATCGAAATCGCGCGCGACGACCAGTCGATCAGCGCCAACGCCATGAGCCGCGCTGACGCCGCGTTCACGGTCGTCGCCCAGCGCCTGAACGCGCTGTCGCAGCTCGAGCAGACCCTGTCCGAGCAGGCCTCGAGCAGCGCCGCCGCCGATTTCCGCACGATGACCTGGCTGATGCCGCTCGTGATCGCGCTAGCCATCGGCGTCTCGCTGGCGATCACCATGGCGGTGCGGCGCGCGCTGCTGGCCGAGATCCGCGGCATCGGGGCGGCGGCGACCGACCTGGCCAGCGGCGACCTGACGCTCAAGGAACCCATCGACGGCGACGACGAGATCGCGGAAACCTCGCGCGCGCTCAACGCCAGCATCCGCAACCTGAACCTGACCCTGCGCACCATCCTCGAGTCGGCGCGCTCGATCGGCTCGGCCTCGCGCGACCTGGCGCTGGGCAACCTGAACCTGACGACGCGCGCCAGCTTCCGCGCCAGCTCGCTCGAGCATACGGCGTCCTCGATGCAGGAACTGGCCGCCACCATGCACCAGACCGCCGAGGGCGCCCAGGCCGCGAATCGCCTGGCCGAATCGGCCTCGAACGTGGCCCTGCAGGGCGAGAGCGTGGTGGACCGGCTGGTGACAACCCTGGAATCGGTGAAGGGCAGCGCGCGCCGCGTGGACGAGATCGTCGGCGAGATCGACGCCATCGCCAACGAGACCGGCACGCTGGCGCTGAACGCGGCATTGGAAGCGGCGCGCGTGGGCGAGGGCGGGCGCGCTTTTGGCCACCCACCCGGGCAGCAGTTTGCCCTGGTCGCCGCCGAGGTGCGCTCGCTGGCGCTGCGTACGGGCGCCGCCGCACGCGAGATCCGCGAACTGGTCGCGCGCTCGGTATCGGAGATCGAAGGCGGCACGGCATGGGCGGCGCAGGCCGGCAGCAGCATGGCCTTGATTTCGGTGTCGGTGCAGCAGGTGGGCGACATCATCAGCCAGATCAGTTCGGCCAGCGCGGAGCAGGCCAGCGGGCTGTCGGAGGTGAACCAGGCGATCGTCCAGATGGACCAGGTCACGCAGCGCAATTCCTCGCTGGTGGAGGAGGCGGCCGCCTCGGCGCGGACGCTGCAGATGCAGGCCCTGACCCTGTCGCGCGCGGTGGCGGCCTTCCGGCTCGACGAGGCGGTGCAGGGCGATGCCGCGGAGCCGGCGCCGAAACCGGCGCCGCCGCGGGAGGCGACCATCGGCGAGATGCGGGATGCGAACGGGACGATGCGCGACAGGCGCAAGACGCCGAGGCCGCATTTACACCTCGCGTCGCGCAGGGATTAGGGAAGCGTTTCGACCATCGACGGTGGTACCGCGTGGGCACAAGTGCCCACCCTACGTTGAGCTGCCCCGTAGGGTGGACACTTGTGTCCACGCGGTCGTACGGCTCCGCAGCCGCACGGCATGCCCAAAACGACTGCGGCGGCGAAGGGGAGGACCCCAACGCCGCCGCAAGCCATTCAACGACTAACGATTATTCGTAATCGCTGATCGGCGCGCAACCGCAGAACAGGTTACGGTCGCCATACACGTTGTCCGCACGGCCAACCGGCGGCCAGTACTTCTTCTTGCGCAGCGAGGCCACCGGGAAGGCGGCCACCTCACGGGTGTAGGTGTGCTGCCAGTCGTCGGCGGTCACCACTTCGGCCGTGTGCGGGGCGCCCTTGAGCGGGTTGTCCATCTTGTCGTACTCGCCGCGCTCGACCTTCACGATCTCCGCGTGGATCGTGATCATCGCCTCGATGAAGCGGTCGATCTCGATCTTCGACTCGGACTCGGTCGGCTCGATCATCAGCGTGCCCGGCACCGGGAAGCTCATGGTCGGGGCGTGGAAGCCGAAGTCCATCAGGCGCTTGGCGACGTCCTCGTTGCTGATGCCGGTCTTGTCCTGCAGCGGGCGCAGGTCGATGATGCACTCGTGCGCGACCAGGCCGTCGTGGCCGGTGTACAGCACCGGGTAGTGCGGCGCCAGGCGGCGGGCGATGTAGTTCGCGTTCAGGATCGCGGTTTCGGTCGCGTTGGTCAGGCCTTCGGCGCCCATCATCGCGATGTACATCCACGAGATCGGCAGGATGGAAGCCGAGCCGTAGGCCGCGGCGCTGACCGCGCCGATGCCCTGTTCGTCGCGGACGTAGCCGGTCGAGAGCTGGTTCGGCAGGAACGGGGCCAGGTGGGCGCCGACGCCGATCGGGCCGACGCCGGGGCCGCCGCCGCCGTGCGGGATGCAGAAGGTCTTGTGCAGGTTCAGGTGGCTGACGTCGCCCCCAAAAGCACCCGGCGCGGCCACGCCGACCAGCGCGTTCATGTTGGCGCCGTCGATGTAGACCTGGCCGCCGTGCGAGTGGATGATCTCGCACAGTTCCTGGATGCCTTCCTCGAACACGCCGTGGGTCGACGGGTAGGTGACCATCACGCAGGCCAGGTTCTTGCTGTGCAGCTCGGCCTTCTTCTTCAGGTCCGCGAGGTCGACGTTGCCGTTCTCGTCGCAGGCCGTGACGACCACCTGCATGCCGACCATGTTGGCCGATGCCGGGTTGGTGCCGTGGGCCGACGAAGGGATCAGGCAGATGTTGCGGTGGCCTTCGCCGCGCGACTGGTGGTACTTCTGGATCACCAGCAGGCCCGCGTATTCGCCCTGCGAGCCGGCGTTCGGCTGCAGCGAGATCGCGGCGTAGCCGGTGACGGCGCACAGCATCGCTTCGAGCTGGCCGATCATTTCGCGGTAGCCGACGGTCTGGTCGTCCGGTGCGAACGGGTGGATGTTCGAGAACTCGGGCCAGGTGACCGGGATCATTTCCGAGGTCGAGTTCAGCTTCATCGTGCACGAACCGAGCGGGATCATGGTGCGGTCGAGTGCCAGGTCCTTGTCGGCCAGCGAGCGCAGGTAGCGCAGCATCTCGTGCTCGGCGTGGTAGCGGTTGAAGGTCGGGTGGGTCAGGAAGGCACTGGTGCGGGCCAGGGCTTGCGGGAAGGCCTCGACCGCGTCCTTGTCGAGCGTGTCCAGGTCCAGGGCCGCAGCGTCGCCGCCGAAGATGGCGAACAGGACAGCCAGGTCTTCGCGGGTCGTGGTTTCGTCCAGCGACAGGCCGACGTGCGCATCATCCACGCGGCGCAGGTTCACGCCCTGGGCGTTGGCGGCGGCATGCAGCTCGGCCGCGCGGTCGGTCGCGACGGTCAGGGTGTCGAAGTAGCTCGCGTTGGCCAGTTTGAAGCCGAGCTGCTGCAGGCCGGTCGCCAGGATGCCGGTCATGCGGTGCACGCGGCGCGCGATGCGCATCAATCCTTGCGGGCCGTGGTAGACCGCATACATGCCGGCCATCACGGCCAGCAGCACCTGGGCGGTACAGATGTTCGAGGTCGCCTTCTCGCGGCGGATGTGCTGTTCGCGGGTCTGCAGGGCCAGGCGCAGGGCCGAATTGCCCTGGGCGTCGACGGTGACGCCGACCAGGCGGCCTGCCATCGAGCGCTTGTATTCGTCGCGGGTGGCCAGGTAGCCGGCGTGCGGGCCGCCGAAACCGAGCGGCACGCCGAAGCGCTGGCTGTTACCGACGACCACGTCCGCGCCCCATTCGCCCGGCGGCGTGAGCAGGGTCAGGGCCAGCAGGTCGGCGGCGGCGATCACCATCGCGCCGGCGGCGTGCAGCTTCTCGCAGGCGGCGCGGTAGTCGCGCACTTCGCCGTTCGCGCCCGGGTATTGCACCAGCACGCCGAAGCAGGTCTCTTCCAGCGATTCGATGTCGGCGGCCGCGATGGTGCGCACTTCGACGCCGATCGGCTCGGCGCGGGTACGGATCACTTCGAGGGTCTGCGGCAGCACGTCGTCGGCCACGTAGAACACCTTCGAGGCCGACTTGCCAACGCGCTGGATCAGCGTCATCGCTTCGGCGGCGGCGGTGCCTTCGTCGAGCATCGACGAGTTGGCGATGCCCATGCCGGTCATGTCGGTGATCATCTGCTGGAAGTTCAGGATCGCTTCCAGGCGGCCCTGCGAAATCTCCGGCTGGTAAGGCGTGTAGGCGGTGTACCAGGCCGGGTTCTCGAAGATGTTGCGCAGGATGACGGGCGGCGTGTGGGTGCCGTAGTAGCCCTGGCCGATGACCGACTTCATCACCTTGTTCTTCGAGGCGATGCTCTTGAGCTTGGCGAGCGCGCCTTGCTCCGGCAGCGGCTCGAAGAATTCGCCCAGGTCGAGCTTGTCCTTGCGGCGGATGTTGGCGGGTACGACCGCGTCGATCAGGTCCGCGCGCGAGGCGTAGCCGAGGGTAGCCAGCATGGCGGCTTCTTCGGATTGCGAAGGGCCGATGTGGCGCGGGATGAAGGAATCGCGTGCTTCAAGTTGGGTGAGGCTGGTGCGGGTCATGGTGATGGCCAAAAAGAGGGACGTTGGCGCGGGCGGGCCGGCCGGTCGGTGATTGGAATTCGGACGAACTGTAAAACGGGATATGGGGGCGGGGTAGCGTAAGCCAAGCGCCCCAATGCACAAGCGCGCCCGAAGGCGCGCCAGTCATGCATTTAGCCTTCGCCGGTGGTCTTGCCGTAGGCGTCGGCGTCGAGCAGGCCGTTGATCGCGTTCGCGTCGGTCGGCTTGAGCTTGAACAGCCAGGCGCCGAAGGCGTCGGCGTTGATCGAGTCAGGCGCGTCGGCGACCGACTGGTTGACTTCGGTCACGGTGCCGCCGACCGGGGCGTAGATGTCGCTGGCGGCCTTCACCGACTCGACCACGGCGGCGTCGTCGCCGGCCGTGAAGCTCTTGCCGACCTGCGGCAATTCGACGAACACGATATCGCCCAGTGCGTCCTGCGCATACTCGGTGATGCCGACGGTCAGCGTGCCGTCGGCCTCGAGGCGGACCCACTCGTGGGACTCGGTGTATTTCAGGTCGGTCGGGATGTTCATGTAAAGGGCTCCAGGTTGGTTTGACGCGTTATTATAAATTCGATTGATTAAGCAGCCAGCACTTTGCCGTTGCGCACGAAAGGCAGCTTGACGACGGTCGCCGCCAGCTTCTTGTCGCGGATCTCGACGTGCACGGTGTCGCCGACGGCCACGTCGAGCGGCACGCGCGCCAGCGCGATCGCCTGCTGCATCGACGGGCTGAAGGTGCCGCTGGTGATTTCGCCGACGTTGCCGGAGGCGGAGATCACTTTCTGGTGGGCGCGCAGGATGCCGCCTTTTTCGCGCAGGATCAGGCCCGCGAAGTTGGCTTGCTGACCCTTGGCCTGCAGGGCGGACTTGCCGATGAAGTCGCGTTCCGACACCAGGTCGATGGTCCAGGCCAGGCCGGCGTCGAGCGGGTTGACGGTCTCGTCCATGTCCTGGCCGTAGAGATTCATGCCGGCTTCCAGGCGCAAGGTATCGCGCGCGCCCAGGCCGGCCGGCTTGACGCCCGCTGCCACCAGGGCATTCCACAGCGCCTCGACCTGGGTGGCCGGCACGCCGATTTCGAAACCGTCTTCGCCAGTGTAGCCGGTGCGCGCGACCATCGCTTCGCCGAAGGCGGTGTGGGGCACGATCACGACGTTGAACGGTTTCATGTCCTGCGACGCGGCCTTGGCGGTCGGCAGCACTTCCCAGACCTTGGCGCGGGCGTTCGGGCCCTGCACGGCGACCAGAGCGATCGCATTGTCGCCATCGCGGCGCTGGGTGATGGCGAGGCCGCTGTTGGTGGCCTCGTTCTGCTGCTGCATCCACGCCACGTCCTTCTCGGCGGTGCCGGCGTTGACGACCAGGCGGAACCAGTCTTCGCGGAAGAAGTAGACGATCAGGTCGTCGATGACGCCGCCCTCGGGATTGAGCATGCACGAGTAGAGCGCCTTGCCCGGCACCTGCAGCTTGTCGACGTTGTTGGCCAGCAGGCCGCGCAGGAAACCGCGGGCGTTGGCGCCTTCGAGGTCGACGACGCACATGTGCGAGACGTCGAACATGCCGGCGTCGGTGCGCACGGCATGGTGTTCTTCGATCTGCGAACCGTAGTTGACCGGCATGTCCCAGCCGCCGAAGTCGACCATCTTGGCGCCGAGGGCGCGGTGTGCGGAATTGAGCGGGGTCGCTTTGAGCGTCATGGAATCCTCAGGGCAGAAAGGGCAGTGAATAAGGGTGCATCCACGCCGGCAGGGTGCCATGCGTGGGCCGCGCGCCCCTCTGTCCTTGGTACCTGAGAGATAGCGGCACAGTTCACGACTGCGCGCCTGCCCCTTCGGTGGGCCACGGTTGTCCGGGCCGCTCTCCAGAGTTGGATCGGCGCGATGTGCAATTCGCACGCGCGACGTCCCCTGACCGGTCCTTTTGCCTGAGAGTTTTTGGGTGATGCCCCTTCGGCGGCAGCTCGCGGCTGCACTCTCCCGATCAAGACTGTGGATGGTAGGCGAGCATCCAATCCATGTCAATCTCGCAGGGCCGATAAAGCCCATCCGAGACCCTGTCCGAGCCGTATCGGGTGCCTGCGCACTGTTGGAGGGCATGGGAAACGGCTTTTTTCCTCGATTTGTTACACTGGAGCCCACACTTTGCGGGGCAAAAGAATATGAGCGAAGACGGAGTGAAACAAAGCAAGGAAGCCTGGTTTACCTTGTCGGGCGACGTGAACAGCGACATGGTGCACCGGGTATTCGAGGCGGTCGGCCACATGACCGAAGACGGCATCGAGACCGCGCACGTGCTGGTCCAGTCGAACGGCGGCTATGTCAGCGACGGCTTGTGCCTGTACAACTTCATGTCGAAGTCGCCGATCGAATTCGTGATGTACAACGGCGGGGCGGTCGCCTCGATCGCGGTCATCATGTACCTGGCCGGCACGCGCCGCTACGCCAGCGAGACGGCACGCTTCATGGTGCACAAGTCGCACGCGACGGCCTCGCCCGGCTCGCGTCCGGACGCCCTCAACATCATCGTCGAAGGCCTGCGCGCCGACGATGCGCGTACCGAGTCGATTTTGCGCAAGCACATCGAGCTCACGCCCGAGCAGTGGGCGATCCACCAGTATTCCGACCTGCACCTCAATTCGCGCGACGCCAAGAGCGCCGGCATGATCAACGACATCGTCGACTTCGCTCCGCCGAAGGGTTTTGTCCTGCGCAATATCTGAGCCGCCGGACACCCTGGCCGCACCCGTCCTCATCGCTGGCGATGGAGGCAGGCTGCGGCCTTTTTCATTTATCCGAATGCATTCGGCCTATTTGCGCGCCGTGCAAATATTATTTGCAAATCGGGCTTGCAGTGCAAATAGCTTGTGCACATGATTATCTCATCAATATAATCCGCTGCCGGTGATTTTATTGATGTTCAAATAACCTGGCAATAACTGGGTAATATGCGATTCGTATAAATTTGGGTATCAGCGAATTAAATCGGCGTGCCTGGGATAGTAGAAAATCAAAAAGCCCGGCACGCAATGCGGACCGGGCTTTGATCGAATACCGTCGCGCCAGCGTACCGGTATCCGGGATGAACGCTGCGAATCAGCGCTTGTCGTTCTTGTGGCTTTGACGGCCGGCTGCGGCATGCTGTTCCGGCGTGCCGCCGCGGGTGCCCGAACCGGAGCCCGACCGCGAACCCGAGCCCGAACCGGACTGCTTGCTGTCCTGGCGGCCCATGTCGAGGTTCTTCTCCTGGGCGCCGCCGCGCGAGCCCGAGCTGGAACCCGAACGCGAGCCGGAACCCGAACCGGACTGCTTGTTGCCGTCGTTCTTGTGGCTTTGACGACCGGCTTCAGCATGTTGCTCAGGGGTGCCGCCTTGCGTGCGCTTTTGATTCGTGGCCATGATTATTTCCTTTCAATGTAGAGAAACTAATAGCTACTTACCGAACTACTGAGTTTTTTCATCAGTGGTTTGCGGTGTTGCAATCATGCGAGCCGAGCAGTTTTAAGGGTATCGGATGACCACCTGAGCCCGTGTAGGATAGCCGCCTACATATTGAAAATAATCGATAATCCCGAATCGTCAATCTATTTGTCGGCGCATTTTAAAATTCTTCCCAATCCGATTCCGATTTAGCCGTCGCGCGGCGGACCGGCGCTGCGCCCGCCGTTTTCGGGGCCGGCGCAGCGGCAGGCTTGCGCGGCGCCGCGGCGCTCTTCGGCACGGCCGCCAGTTTCGGCACGCCGCCGGCGCGCGCCGGGGTTGCTGGAACCGCCGGCGTGACGGCCGCCTTGGCCGGCGCCTTGTCCGTGGCCAGCACGAAACCCTCGAGGGCCCGCGTCAGGGCGGCGGCCTGGTCGCGCACCGAGCCCGCCGCCGCCGCCGACTGCTCGACCAGGGCCGCGTTCTGCTGGGTCGACTGGTCCATCGCGGCGATTGCCTTGTTCACCTGCTCGATGCCGGCGGTCTGCTCCGCGCTGGCCTCGGCAATTTCGCCGATGATGTCGGTCACGCGCTTGACGCTGGTGACCACTTCTTCCATGGTGCGCCCGGCCTTGTCGACCAGGGTGGTGCCGGCGTCGACCTTGGCCACCGAGTCGTCGATCAGCACCTTGATTTCCTTGGCCGCCGCCGCCGAGCGCTGGGCCAGGCTGCGCACCTCGGAGGCGACGACGGCGAAGCCGCGCCCCTGTTCGCCGGCCCGCGCCGCTTCCACGGCCGCGTTCAGGGCCAGGATATTGGTCTGGAAGGCGATGCCGTCGATGACGCCGATGATTTCCGCGATGCGTTTCGAGGAGTCGTTGATCGACGCCATCGTGCCGACCACGTCGCCGACCACTTCGCCGCCCTTGACCGCCACGTTCGAGGCCGACAGCGCCAGTTCCCTGGCCTGGTGGGCGTGCTCGGCGTTCTGGCGCACGGTCGCCGTCAGCTCTTCCATGGAGGAAGCGGTCTCCTCCAGGGAGGCGGCCTGCTGCTCGGTGCGGCTGGACAGGTCCATGTTGCCGGCCGCGATCTCGGTGCTGCCGGTGGCGATCTGGCCGGCCCCGACGCGCGCCTCGGCGATGGTCGCGGCCAGCTTGCCGGCCAGCGCCGCCAGGGCCGCGGTCAGGGCGTTGGCGCCTTCCGACTGCGGGGTGTCGAGGCGCACACGCAGGTCGCCTTCGGCCAGGCGCTCGGCCAGCTTGAGCACGCCGTTCAGCGGCCGCGCCGCCTCCTGCGCCACCCAGGCGGCGAACATGGCGCTGAGCGCCAGCCCGAGGCCGAGGAAGAGCAGGGCAATGCCCCGCACCGGCGCCGCGGCCTCGCCGAGGCGGGCCAGCAGCCACAGATTGTAGCCTGCGGACAGGACGAAAAGCAGGGCGAAGGCGCCAAGGATCTTGAGCCTGGTGTCGAGCTGTCGAATCGATTTCATGGAAGCTTCCTGGGGCGAATGGAGGAGGGGACCGTGTAATGTTAGGGAAAGGAAATAGCCGGCGTTTGTGGCAGCGCAAGGGAAAAGATGCCAGTAGGACATTTATGCCCAGTGAAACGAGCAACTGCGCGCGACGGTTATTCCCGCTTGTAACTCTTGCTTTCTGGAAAGAATGTGCCACAATGTAGGAGCCGTCGCTTCCGCGCCCAAGACGAACTGCACCATGGCCCACGCCGCACCAGAGACCCTCGATCCTTCCGCCACACCCGTGTCCCCGCGCGAGGTGCTGGCGGAACTCGTCCGGACGGCGCTGGCGGCGAGCGGCGAGCAGTTGACGGCGATGGTCAACCGGTTCGCTTCCGCCATGCTCGACATGACCAGCGCCGGCCCCGACCCGAAAGCGGCCTACCTGCGCGCCAGGGCCGGCAACCTCCTGAAAAACAACGCCTACGCCTTCATCCACCTGGCAACCGAGGCGATCGAGCGCAACCTGCGCGCCGAGGTCGACGAGCTGCTGCCCCGGAGCAGTCCGGCTGCCCTTGCCTCGCTCAGCCTGGTGCCGATCGACGTGATGGACAACAAGGTGGCCTTCGGCGCGCTCTGCCGCCCCTTCGACATCGCCCATTCCGAAGTGCTGGCCAGCCTGTGCGTGCGCCTCGGGATGCTGCTCGGGCGCGACCTGCTGCGGCCGGCGCAAAACCCCTTCCGGCCCGAAGTCTTCCTCGCCGCCGTGCACCAGGCCTGGCAGGCATTCGAGCCGGAGCCGGAAGCGCATCCGCTGTTGATGCCCCTGCTGCGGCCCGAACTCTTCCTCGACCTGGCGCCGCTGCTCGCCGCGCTCGACGCCGCCCTGCGTGCCCACGGCAAGCCCAGGGACAGGCGCTCCCACATCGGCAAAAGCAGCGACACCGCCGGCCGCACCCGGCGCGCCGGCATGGATGCCGCGCTGGCCCGGCAGCTGCGCAGCCTGCTGAACGGAGAGGAGGGCAAGGAAGGCAATGGCGCGCTGGTGCCGGACCTGCCGAATATGCCGCAGGGGCAGGGCTGGCGACCGAGCGCCGCGTCCGGGTTCGGCGTGGCCGTGGCCGGCGAGGCGGCGCAGCCGGTCAAGGTCTCGTCCACTGGCGTTCCTGGCCTGGCTGGGACTGTTCAGCCAGTCCAGGCCGCGGCCGGCCATGCCGCCGTGCCGGCATCGCTACTCGATCTGCTCGCCAGCCTGCAGGGCGCGCAGGGAGTGCCGGCAGGCGCCGCCGCTGCCTGCGCCCCGGCCGCCATCCCGCACAACGTCTTCTACCTGCCGCGCCTGAAGGCCAGCCTGCCCCAAGGCAGCCTGTCGCGCGGCGAGGAGCACACCCTCGACCTGCTGTCGCGCGTGTTCGAAACGGTGTTGCTCGACGACAGCATCCCCGTTGAGACGCGCGAGCTGCTGCGCTTCCTGCAGGTGCCGGTGCTGAAGGCGGCGCTGCTGGACCAGGATTTCTTCTTCGAGGAAGCCCACCCGGCGCGCAAGATGATCGACCTCGTCTCGCGCATCGGCTGGGAGCAGCGCAGCGACCAGCAGGACCCGGTGGTGCAGGCCATGCGGCGCGGCGTCGACCGCCTCAGGGAGCACCCGCAAGACCAGCCCGAGGCGGCGCCCGCCGCCTTTGCCGAGGCCGTGGCCGAGCTCGAAGCCGAGCTGGCGGCAGAAGAACGGGCGGCCGAGGAAGCGATCGCCGCACCGATCGCGCGCGCGACGAAAATCGAAAAGCAGGCGGCGGCCGGCCGCTCGGCGCGCCAGGCGATCGCGCTGCGCGTGGCCGACGGCGAGCTGGTGGCTGTCGTCTCGCAGTTCCTGGAACAGCGCTGGGCCGACGTGCTGACCTTCGCCTGGATGATCGAGGACGAGCGCCCCGGCGCGGTCGAGAACGCCACCGGGGTCATGGACGAGCTGGTCTGGACGGTGAAGCCGAAGGCGACCCAGGAACAGCGGCGCGCCCTCATCGCGAAGCTGCCCGGGCTGCTGACGGCCCTGAACAAATGGCTCGACGCCATCAAATGGCAGGACGCCGAGCGCCTGCAGTTCTTTGCCGAGCTGGCGAAATGCCACCTGTCCATCGTGCGCGCGCCGCTCGACGTGTCCCCCGAGCGCCAGCTGGAACTGGCGGTCGACGCCGCCCGGCAGGACGCCCTGCGCCGCATCGCCCACGAGCAGGCGGCGGCACCAGCCGAGGACCAGGAAGCGCAGGCCAGCCCCGTCGACGAGCTGGAACGCGGCATGCGCCTCGCCTTCCGTCAACCGGACGGCAGCATGCGCAAGGTGAAACTCGCCTGGGTCAGCCCGCTGCGCACGCTGTTCATTTTCTCCGCCGGCGCGCGCCAGGAAGCCTTTTCGCTGCCGGCCGAGAAGCTGCTGGCAGGCTTCCAGGCCGGCAGCATCGCAGTCGAGGCGCTCGAGGGCGTGGTCGGCCGCGTGCTGACCGAGGCCATGCAGGGCGCCGTGAACGACGCCGCCGGGCCGGGCGACGCCTCCCCGGTCCGGGCCGCCCGCTGAGCCGGGTTCTCGTCCGGATTATCTTCTGTAAAATGCCGCTGCCCCCATAGGGCGTGTCCGCGTCCACGCCGCAGGCCGCCTGTCTCCAAACTTGGCCGAAATGCAAGCAACAGATGGTATGATGGCGCCTTTAACGTTTCCCTGGTAATCCAAGCAACGTGCGACTATCCTCCATCAAATTGTCGGGGTTTAAGTCTTTCGTCGATCCCACCAATTTCCAGGTGCCTGGGCAACTGGTCGGCGTGGTCGGCCCGAACGGATGCGGCAAGTCGAACATCATCGACGCCGTACGCTGGGTGCTGGGCGAATCGAAAGCGTCGGAGCTGCGCGGCGAGTCGATGCAGGACGTGATTTTCAACGGCTCGACCCACCGCAAGCCCTCGGGCCGCGCCTCGGTCGAACTCGTGTTCGACAACAGCGATGGCAAGGCTTCCGGCCAGTGGGGGCAGTACGCCGAAATCGCAGTGAAACGTACGCTCACGCGCGACGGCACCTCGACCTACTACATCAACAGCCAGCCGGTGCGCCGGCGCGACATCCAGGACATCTTCCTCGGCACCGGCCTCGGCCCGCGCGCCTACGCGATTATCGGCCAGGGCATGATCGCACGCATCATCGAATCGCGCCCGGAAGAGCTGCGCGTGTTCTTGGAGGAGGCGGCGGGCGTCTCGAAGTACAAGGAGCGCCGCAGGGAAACCGAGAATCGTTTGTCCGACACCCGCGAAAATTTGCTGCGCGTCGAAGACATCCTGCGCGAACTGAACGCCAACCTGGACAAGCTCGAGGCCCAGGCGGCCGTGGCCAACCGCTTCCACCAGTTGCAGGCCGACCAGGAAGAAAAGCAGAAGCTGCTCTGGCTGATGCGCAAGAACGAGGCCCAGGCCGAGCAGACCCGCTACTTCCGCGAGATGGAAGAAGCGCAGAACAGCCTGGAAGAACAGACGGCCAAGCTGCGCAACGTCGAGCTGGAACTCGAACACCTGCGCCAGCACCACTTCGCGGTGGGCGACCGCCTGCACACGGCCCAGGGCGCCCTCTACCAGACCAATTCGGAGATCGGCAGCCTGGAAGCGCAGATCAAGTTCGTGATCGAGTCGCGCACCCGCCTGCAGAACCAGCTCGGCACGCTCGCCGCCCAGCGGGATCAGTGGCTGGCGCAGGCCGCCGAATACGAGGAGCAGATCGAGGAGGCCACCTTCAAGGTCGAGGAACTGGCCGCGCGCGCGGAAGGCGCCCAGATCGCGGTCGAAGCGCAGAACGAACGCCTGCCGGAACTCGACGCCGCCTGGCGCGAGGCCCAGCGCCGCGGCGACGAGGCGCGCGCGCGCATCGGCGAAGTGCGCCAGCGCATCGAGCTGGCCGCCGCCCACGGCCGTAACGCCGGCAACATCCTGAACGGCCTGGCCACGCGCCGCGAACGCCTGCAGGCGGAGAAAAAGGACTTGGCGCCGCCGGACAGCGCCCACCTCGCCAACCTGCGCCTGCAGCTCGAGGAAAAGCAGGAAGCGCTGGAAGAACAGACCCTGCTGCAGGAAGAAGCGGCGGCCGGCCAGGATGCCGCCGAGACCGAGCGCCGCGAAGCCCAGGCCGCGGCGCAATCGGAGGCGGCCAAGAACGCCCAGCTGGAAGCGCGCCTGTCCGCGCTGAAGCAGATGCAGGAGCGCGTGCAAACCCAGGGCAAGGTCGCGCCCTGGCTGAAAAAACACGAACTCGACACCCTGCCGCGCCTGTGGCAGAAGGTACAGGTCGAGGAGGGCTGGGAGACCGCGCTGGAAGCGGTGCTGCGCGAACGCGCCGGCGCGCTGGAGCTGTCGAACATCGAGTGGGCCAAGGCCTTTGCCGGCGATGCGCCGCCGGCACGCCTGGCCCTGTATGCCCCGGCCCCGAGCGCGCCGCCGGCGCCGGACTTCGTCGGCCTGAAGTCCTTCGCCACGCTCCTGAAGCTGAACGACCCGGGCGTGCGCGGCGTCCTGAACGACTGGCTGCACCTGGTGTTCGTGGCCGAGACGGCGACGGAAGCCTTTGCCGAACGCGCGCGCCTGCCCCAGGGCGGCTCTTTCGTGACGCGCCAGGGCCACGTGATCACCGCATCGAGCGTGCGCTTCTACGCGGCCGACGCCGAGCAGGACGGCATGCTGCAGCGCCAGCACGACATCGACCACACGAGCACGCAGCTGCGCGCCCAGGCCTTGCTGCTTGATGATGCGCGCACCCGCGCCGTGCGCGCCGATGCGGCTGTTTCCGAACTGACGCGCCGCCTGCAGGATGCGCGCGCCCGCATCGCCACCCTGCAGCGCGAAACCCATGCGCTGCAGATCGAGGTCGTGCGCCAGAACGAGGTCGAGTCGCGCTTCAACCAGAGAAGCAGCCAGATCGACGTCGACCTCGCCGAGATCGCCGCCCAGGAAGAAGAGCAGCGCATGGTTCAGCAAGAGGCTGAACAGCAGTTCGAGCAGCTCGACATGGAGCTGGCCGAACTGCAGGGCAGCTTCGAGGATGGCCAGACCCTGTTCCTGCAGCGGGAGAGCGCGCTGGCCGAGGCGCGCGACAAGTTGCGCGAGCTGGAACGCGGCGCCCAGGAAGCGCTGTTCGCCGAGAAGACGGCGCGCGCCCGCATCGAGGAACTGCGGCGCAGCATCGCCACCGCGACCCAGCAGGCGGCCCAGGTGGCCCAAGCGCTCGCCTCTGGCCAGAGCGAACTGTCGGCGCTGGAAAGCGGGACCGCCCACGAAGGCTTGCAGGAACTGCTGGAGCGCCGCACCAACCAGGAAAAAGCCCTGTCCGACGCCCGCCATGAACTCGACCAGGTGGCGCAGCAGCTGCGCCATGCCGAGGAAGGGCGCATGGGCACCGAGCGTTCGCTGCAGCCGCAGCGTGACCGCATCACGGAAATGCAGCTCAAGGAGCAGGCCGCGCGCCTGAACCAGGAGCAGTTCGCGGAAGCCCTGGCCGCCACCGGCGCGGACGAGGCGGCGCTCGCGCACAAGCTCGACCCCGAACTGAAACCCCAGTACCTGCAGGGCGAGGTGACGCGCCTGACGAATGCGATCGCATCGCTCGGCGCGGTCAACCTGGCGGCGGTCGAGGAGCTGGCCACGGCCACCGAAAGGAAGCGCTTCCTCGATTCGCAGAACGCCGACCTGAACGAGGCGATCGCCACGCTGGAAGACGCGATCCGCCGCATCGACAAGGAAACGCGCGACCTGCTGCAGGACACCTTCGACCGGGTCAACCTGCAGTTTTCCGAGCTGTTCCCGATCCTGTTCGGGGGCGGCAACGCGAAACTCGTGATGACGGGCGACGAAATCCTCGACTCCGGTGTGCAGGTGATGGCGCAGCCGCCGGGCAAGAAGAACGCGACCATCCACCTGCTCTCGGGCGGGGAGAAGGCGCTGACCGCTACGGCGCTGGTGTTTTCGATGTTCCGCCTGAACCCGGCGCCGTTCTGCCTGCTGGACGAGGTCGACGCGCCCCTGGACGACGCCAATACCGAGCGCTTCTGCCGCATGGTCAAGCGCATGTCCGAACATACCCAATTCCTTTTCATTTCGCACAATAAGATTGCGATGGAAATGGCCAATCAACTGATCGGTGTGACGATGCAGGAGCAGGGCGTATCGCGCATCGTGGCGGTGGACATGGAGTCCGCCGCCCATTTCGCACAAGAGGCACAAGCAGCATGACAGACTTCCAGATGAGCCTGATCGCGGCAGGCGGCGTATTCGTCGTCGGCGTCATCACCTACAACAAGTGGCAGGAGCACAAGGCGCGCAAAAGCGTCGAGCGCGCCTTCGCCTCGGACCATGACGACGTCCTGATGCGCTCGGACGGCACGACTATCGAACGCAGCGAACCGGTGCTCGACATCGGCGGCGCGCCCGGCATGGAAACGACGGAGCCGAGCTTCGGCGCCCCTGCTGCCGGTGCCGCTGGTGGTGGCGGAGATGCTGCCGACGGTGCGGCGCCAGCCGCGCCGCTGCCGGGCATGATGCCCTCGGCGCCGCCGGCCGAAGTGGCCGAGAACCTGGTCGACCCGCTGATCGACTGCATGGTGCCTTTGGCGCTGGAAGGCGCTGCGCGCGGCGACAAGATCCTGCCGGCCCTGGCCAAGCTGCGCCGCGTGGGCAGCAAGCCGATCCACTACATCGGCCTGGCCGTGAACGGCGACTGGGAGCCGATCGTGCACGGCGGCGTCTACACGAAACTCCAGGCCGGCGTGCAGATGGCCACCCGCACCACGGCCCTCAACGAGATCGAGTACTCGGAACTGGTGACGCGCCTGCGCGCCGTGGCCGACGAGATCGGCGCCGAGCCGGAAGTGCCGGACATGATGGAAGTGATGAGCGAAGCGCGCACCCTGCACAAGTTCGTCGCCGGCCACGACGCCCAGCTCGGCGTCAATCTCAAATCGAACAGCGCGCCATGGGCGATCTCGACCCTGATCGGCGCGCTCGAAAACGCCGGCTTCGACGTGGGGCCAAGCGGCCGCTTCGCCATGCCCGACGGCGCCGGCGGCGTGCTGTTCACGCTCTCGACCAACGTCACCCTCGGCGCCGACACCACCGACCGCCTGACCCTGTTGCTGGACGTGCCTTGCGTGGCGCCTTCCCGCGACGGTTTCGCCGCCATGGTCCGCTGCGCCAAGGAACTCGCGCTGCGCCTGGACGCCACCGTGGTCGACGACTACGAACAGCCGCTGCTCGACGCGACGCTCGACGAGATCGCCGGCCAGGTCAAGGAGTTCTACGCCGAGATGGAAGCGGCAGACATCCCGGCCGGTTCGACCCGCGCGCTGCGCCTGTTCAGCTGAGGCCTGCATGAGCGAAGCACAGGACTATCTCGCACGCATGGCGGCGCTGGTCGAGGAACTCAACCGCCACATCTACAACTATCACGTGCTCGACGCGCCGACCATCCCCGACGCCGAGTACGACCGCATGTTCCGCGAGCTGCAGGAGCTCGAGAGCATGTACCCGGAAGCGGTCTCGCCGGACACGCCGACCTCGCGCGTGGGCGCCGCGCCCATCCCCGAGTTCAAACAGGTGACCCACGCGGTGCCGATGCTCTCGCTGAACAACGGCTTTCAGGACGAGGACGTCGACAATTTCGACCGCCGCGTGCGCGAGGGACTGGACCTGCACCCCAACGCGAGCGAGGTCGCCTACGCGGCCGAGCTGAAGTTCGACGGCCTGGCGATGAGCCTGCGCTACGAGAACGGCGTCCTCAAACAGGCCGCCACCCGCGGCGACGGCTACACCGGCGAAGACGTGACGGCCAACATCCGCACCGTGCGCGTGATTCCGCTGCGCCTGCATGGCCCTGACATTCCCGAGGTGCTGGAAGTGCGCGGCGAAGTCCTGATGTTCAAGGACGATTTCGCGAAACTCAATGCGCGCCAGCGCGAAGCCGGCCAGAAGGAATTCGCCAATCCACGCAACGCCGCCGCCGGCAGCCTGCGCCAGCTCGACGCGCGCATCACGGCCCAGCGCAAGCTGCGTTTCTTCGCCTACGGCATCGGCCAGCTGGAAGGCGCGGCCATGCCCGAGTCGCATTCGCAGGTGCTCGACTGGTTCGACCGCCTCGGCCTGCCGGTCTCGAAAGAGCGCGCCGTCGTCGCCGGCCGCGAAGGCCTGCTGGGCTACTACCGCAATATCGGTGAAAAACGCGGCTCCCTCCCGTATGAGATTGACGGTGTCGTCTACAAGGTCGACCGCCTGGCCGACCAGCGCCAGCTGGGCTTCGTGTCGCGCGCGCCGCGTTTCGCGCTGGCTCACAAGTTCCCGGCCGAGGAAGCGCTGACGACGGTGTCCGCGATCGACGTCCAGGTCGGACGCACCGGCGCGATCACCCCGGTGGCGCGCCTGGTGCCGGTCTCGGTCGGCGGCGTTACCGTCACCAATGCGACCCTGCACAACGAAGACGAAGTGCGGAGAAAAGACGTGCGCGTCGGCGATACGGTGATCGTGCGCCGCGCGGGCGACGTGATTCCCGAAGTGCTGGCCGTGGTGCTGGAGCGCCGCCCGGCGCCGGAACCCGCCGTCTACGAACTGCCGAAGACCTGCCCGGTCTGCGGCTCGCACGTCGTGCGCGAAGAAGGCGAGGCGGTGGCGCGCTGCTCCGGCGGCCTGTCCTGCGCGGCCCAGCGCAAGGAAGCGATCCGCCACTTCGCGGGCCGCCGCATGATGGACATCGAAGGCCTGGGCGACCGCTACATCGACAGCCTGGTCGAGTGCAACCTGATCCACGGCGTGGCCGACCTGTACCGGCTGACGCTGGACGACCTGCTGACCATGAAGCGCCTGGCCGACGAGCGCGACGGGACCACTCCGGACACCGTCAAGGGCGGGAAAGTGGCCACCAAATGGGCCGACAACCTCCTGAACGCGATCGCCGCCAGCAAGCAGCCGCCGCTCGAACGCCTGCTGTTCGCGCTCGGCATCCGCCATGTCGGCGAATCGACCGCCAAGACCCTGGCCGACTGGCTCGGTTCCCTGGCCCTGGTGCGGCGCGCCCCGGCGGCCCTGCTGCGCGTGCTGCCGGACATCGGCGGCACCGTGGCCGAATCGATCGCCGACTTCTTCGCCGAGCCGAAGAACCAGGCCGCGCTCGACGCGCTGCTGGAAACCGGTGTGGCGCCGGCCGGCGAACATGCGCCGAAAGCCGCCCTGCGCGAGCGCCTGGACGAGGTCGCGCTGCTGGCCGCGCTGGGCATCCCCAGGCTGACCGAGCCGCGCGCGCGCCAGCTGCTGGCCGGCCGTACACTCGAAGACCTAGCGCACCTGCGCGTGTTCAGCGTGTTCGGACTGCCGCAGAACGTGGTCGAGGCGCTGGAGGGCTGGATGGCGGAGCCGGGCAAGCGCGAGACGCTCGCCGGCCTGTCGGACCTGCGCCGTGAACTGCTCGAGCAGCTGCCCGAAGAAGCGCTTGATGCGGCCCAGGGCGGCCTGGCGGGGCAAACGTTTGTGCTGACCGGGACCTTGCCGACCATGTCGCGCGACGAAGCGGGCGCCCTGATCGAGGCGGCCGGCGGTAAAGTGTCCGGTTCGGTGTCGAAGAAGACCTCCTACGTGGTGGCCGGCGCCGAGGCCGGCAGCAAGCTGGCGAAGGCCGAGTCGCTCGGGGTGACCGTGCTCGACGAGGCGGGGCTGCTGGCGCTGCTCGCGAGCGCGCAGGCTGGCGCCAACTGATACGGAGGACTACACGATGACCAAGATTTGCAAAGCCGTCTTCCCGGTGGCGGGCCTGGGCAGCCGCTTCCTGCCGGCCACCAAGGCCCAGCCGAAGGAAATGCTGCCGATCGTCGACAAACCGCTGATCCAGTACGCGGTCGAGGAAGCGGTGGCCGCGGGGATCACCGAGATGATCTTCATCACCGGCCGCAACAAGCGCGCCATCGAAGACCATTTCGACAAGGCCTATGAGCTCGAGGCCGAGCTCGAAGCCCACAACAAGCAGGCGCTGCTCGACCTGGTGCGCCAGGTGATCCCGAAGAACGTCACCTGCATCTACATCCGCCAGTCGGCCCCGCTGGGCCTGGGCCACGCGGTGCTGTGTGCGCGCCCGGTGGTCGGCACCGATCCTTTCGCCGTGCTGCTGGCCGACGATTTCATGGACACCGAAGCCGGCACCCGCCCGGTGCTGGCCCAGATGACCGAAGTCTACGGCTACGAAAAATGCAGCGTGCTGGCGGTGCAGGACGTGCCGCGCGCGCAGACGCGCCAGTACGGCATCGTTTCGGCCAGTCCCTACCGGCCGAACCTGGAGCTGGTCTCTGGCATCGTCGAAAAACCGCAGCCGGAAGACGCGCCTTCGACCCTGGCCGTGGTCGGCCGCTACGTGCTGAGCGGCGCAATCTTCGACCACCTGGAAAACCTGGGCAAGGGCGCCGGCGGCGAGATCCAGCTGACCGACGGCATCGCCTCCCTGATGCGCGCCGAGCGCGTGCTGGCGCACCGCTATGCGGGACGGCGTTACGATTGCGGCTCCAAGCTCGGCTACCTGGAAGCGACCGCCGCGATGGGCCTGAAGCACCCGGAAACCGCCGAGGGCTTCCGCGCCTTCCTGGCGCAGCTGGCGCAGCAAACGAAGAAGGAAAACGACCATGGCGGTACGTGAGATATTGCGGATGGGCGACCCGCGCCTCCTGCGCGTGGCTGAACCCGTGCGCGAGTTCGGCACGCCCGAACTCGACGCGCTGGTGGCCGACATGTTCGACACCATGCACGCCGCCAACGGCGCCGGCCTGGCCGCGCCCCAGATCGGCGTCAACCTGCAGCTGGTGATCTTCGGCTTCCAGCACAACGCGCGCTATCCGGACGCGCCCCAGGTGCCGGAAACGGTGCTGCTCAACCCCGTCCTCACCCCGCTGTCCGACGAGATGGAAGAGGGCTTCGAGGGCTGCCTGTCGGTGCCCGGCCTGCGCGGCAGCGTGCCGCGCCATACCCGCCTGCGCTACGAGGGCGTGGACCAGCACGGCAACCCTATCCGGCGCGAGGTGGACGGCTTCCATGCGCGCGTGGTGCAGCACGAGGTGGACCACCTGCTGGGCATCCTGTATCCGATGCGGATCCGGGATTTTTCGCGCTTCGGGTTTACCGAAGTGATGTTCCCCGGGCTCGATCCGAACGCGGACGATGACGCGCCCGAGACACCAGGCCGCCCGCAGGCAGCGGAAGCTGCCGGCACGAAGGTCGGCGCCCTGGCGTCGGGCAGCGCAACATCGAAGCTGGACGTGCGCGTCAGCGGCGACATCCTGCTCGTCGAGCAGCTGGGCGTGATGGATGAAGCAACGCTGCGCCTGTGCCAGGAGCGGGTCCTGGAGTTGGCGCACGAGACGGGCTTGCGCCGCGTGCTGTACGACGCGCGCACAATGATCGCCCCGGGCGCGGACATCGCGCTGATGCAGCAAAAGCTCGACGACCAGCTCGGGGCGATCAAGCTGCGGCGCGCGATCCTCGTGCCCGGAACAAAGATCGCCTACCTGGCGCGCATTGCCTTCTCCGAAGGCGACGATCGTGTGTTCTATGACGACATCGAGGCGGCCCTGGCCTGGCTGAGGGCGGCGCCGTAACGTAGGGTGGGCTCTTGAGCCCACGCGGTGCGGAGTTTGCGTACCGGAAGCGTCCGTTTAAGACCGGGCGTTTGAAGATCGCGGGGCTGTTGCCTGAGCCGTTCGTGGCGCCTCCGGTCCGCGTGGGCACAAGTGCCCACCCTACGGGGAGGCGCTAGGGGCGCTGCGCGATCGCAGACCCCAGCGCCTGTCCTCAACCTTCCTTCGGATACGGACTCGGCCCGCCCTCCGCAATGAAGCGGTCGATCCGCGCCGCCAGCACCGGCAACGGCACCGACCCCAGCTGCAGCACGGTGTCGTGGAAGTTCCTGATATCGAACTTCGATCCCAGCGCCTTCTCCGCCTTCGCGCGCGCTTTCATGATCGCCATCTGCCCCAGGTAATAGGACAGCGCCTGGCCTGGCCAGGAGATGTAGCGGTCGACTTCCGTTTCCACTTCGTGGCTCGACAGGGCCGTGTTCCCGGCCAGGTAGGCTTGCGCCTGCTCGCGGGTCCAGCCCTTGGCGTGGATGCCGGTGTCGACCACCAGGCGCGAGGCGCGCCAGGCCTGGTAGCTCAGCATGCCGAAGACCTCGTAAGGCGTCTCGTAGATGTCCATCTCGACGCCGAGGCGCTCGGTGTACAGGGCCCAGCCTTCGCCGAAGGCCGAGATGTACGCCCTGCGGAACGGCGGCACGCCTTTCTGCTCGAGCGCGACCGGCATCTGGAAGGCGTGGCCAGGGGCCGACTCGTGCAGGGTCAGGGCCGGCAGGCTGTAGAGGGCGCGCGCGGGCAGGTTGTAGGTGTTGACGAGATAGACGCCAGGGCCGCCGCGGCCGGCCGTGTAGTAGGGCGCCTGGTCGTCGGGGACCGGCTTGATGGCGAAGCGCTGGCGCGGCAGGTAGCCGAAGTACTGGCCGGCCTTGGCGTCGAATTTCTTGGACGTCCAGGCAGCACGCATCAGCAGCTCTTCCGGGGTCTTGGCGTAGAAGCGCGGATCGGTGCGCAGGAACTGCAAGAATGCCGGCAGGTTGCCCTTGAAGCCCGTCTGCGCAATGATGGCCGCCATCTCGGCGCGGATCTTCGCCATCTCGGCCAGGCCGATGCGGTGGATCTCGTCGGCGCTCATGTCCGTCGTCGTGTATTCGACGATCTTCGACTGGTAGTAGGCTTTGCCGTCGGGCAGGCTCTCGGCCGCCAGCGCCTCGCGCGCGCCCGGCATGTACTGCTCGCGCATGAAGGCCAGGACCTTCGCATAGGCCGGCTGTACCTGCTCGCGGATGGCCGCCACGGCCTGGGCGCGCAGCGCGGCCTGCTCGGCGGCCGGGATCGTCGCCGGCATGGTCTTGAAGGGCGTGAAGAAGACGGTGTCCTCGGGCTTGGCGCCGGCCACCGAGGCGAGGGCGGCGTCGCGGCCCTTGAGCGTCACCTTCGGCGGCGTGAAGCCGCGCGCGAGGCCGGCGCGCATGTTGGCGAGCTGCTCGTCGAAATAGCGCGGCATGCTGGCCAGCTGCTTCAGGTAGTTGCGGTAGTCGTCGGGCTGGGCGAAGGGCTGGCGCGCGCCGTAGGTGACGTCGGTCCAGAAGGCGCTGTCGGCGTTGACCGGGGCTTCGTATTCGCGGAAGCGCAGTTCCTCGACGAAGGCAGCGATCTGGGCGCGGTAGACCTGGTAGTTGATGCGCTCGGGCGCGGACAGGGCAGAGGCTTGGATGGCGTCGAGCTGGCGCAGCACGCCCTGCCAGTGGGCCAGACGCGCGACCTGGGTGGCGCCGTCGACGCGCGGCAGCTCTGGGCGGACCCGGCCGCGCGCGCCTTCGTCGCTGGCCAGGCGCTGCCCAATGCGCCACTTCCATTCGGCCTGGTGGATGGCGGCGAAGCGGCGGTCGGCCGCCATGGCCTGTGCCGGCGCGCGGCTCGCAGCCGTCGCATTCGCTGCCGCAGGAGGGGGCGCCGCGTGGGCGGTCAGCGCCAGGAGGCCGGCCGCGCACAGGGTGGCGCGCAGCAGGTCGCGGGATTTCTGTTTCATCATGTCTTCCACTTTCGTTCACACGCAGAAATTTGCTGCTTGGCATTATGTCGCAGCCTTGGCACGTGCGGCAGAAAGTTTTTGGCGCTGTTCACGTTGAGTGTGGAATCTTCCGGAACGGCTGAGGTCTATCTCATCCATACCAATGCCGGAGACTGCCATGCAGACACGCAAGTTCGAGCATTTTCTTGCCCAACTGAAAACGCTCACGCGGCGCCAGCGCGAGCTGCAGGCGTTTCGTGGCGTGGCCAGCCGCTACCTGAGCAATTACCTGGGCTGGCGCTGGGCGATCGATGGCGGGCGCATCGGCACACCCGAGGGGCTGTTGCGCGCAGCGCTTGGCGCCGGGCGTAGCGCCGTTCCCCACACTTAACGCGAACAGCCCCAAGTTTTTTTCTTACAGCAGAGCCCGCGTAGGAATTTGGCGCGTCCGCATGTTAAATAATAAAAATTGCCGACTTTACCCTTATAATCGCTTTTCAGCCCGCTGGAAGGCCGGCCGAACACCATAACAAACGACAGCTGAACAGCAAGCATGGACCACAGAGAAGGCCAGCGGCCACGGTCGACAGACATTGCCGACACGATGAACCGGCCCCGCGAGCCGGGAGCCTCCGGCATCCATGCTTCCGGAACAGCGGCACTGGTGCAGCCCTGGCTGCACCTGAGCGAACAGCTCACGCCCCTGATCGGCGAAAGCGGCTTTTGCGCGCTCTTCGGGCGCGCGCTGCGCCTGTCGGCAGTGCGCTTCGAGCGCCTGTCCACCTGCGACAGCGCAAGGCCGCTGGCCGATTTGATGACGTCCCTGACCAGAACCCTGAACGAGATCGGACCCGAGCATGCGGGCGCCGCCAATGGCGCCTTGCTCGAGACTTTCACCACGCTGCTGGGCAACTTGATCGGCGAAGCATTAACGAAACAGCTGTTACACGTCGCACAGCCAGCCGCGGACGGGCAGAAGCATGGACAGGAGCAGAAGTAAATGACCGACAAAGTATCATTGGGCCTCCTGAAAACCGGGGTGCCGGGACTCGACATCCTCCTGGGCGGAGGTCTTCCCGAGTTCTCGTTCAACCTGATTGCCGGCCCCCCGGGCAGCGGCAAGACCACGCTGGCCCACCAGATCATGTTTGCCCTGGCGACGCCCGAGCGGCGCGCGCTGTTCTTCACCGTGCTGGGCGAACCGCCGCTGAAGATGCTGCGCTACCAGCAGCAGTTCTCGTTCTTCGACCTCACCAAGGTCGGCTCCGCGATCCGCTACGTGAACCTGGGCGAAAGCCTGCGCACGGGCGACTTCAGCGGCGTACTCGACCGCATCATGGCCGAGGTCGAGGCATTCTCGCCTTCGCTCGTGTTCGTCGACTCCTTCCGTTCCGTGGTGCAGACGGCCAAGCCCGGCAACCAGGGCGTGGCGGACCTGCAGTATTTCGTGCAGGAGCTGGGCACGCGCATGACGAGCTGGCAGGCGACGACCTTCCTGATCGGCGAATACATGAATGCCGATCCGGAAGCCAATCCCATCGTGACCGTGGCCGACGGCATGCTGTCGCTGACCCAGGTGCATGAGCACAGCACCGTGGTGCGCAAGATGCGCGTCGTGAAGATGCGCGGCCGCGCCCACCTGGCCGGCTCGCACAACTTCCGCATCACCGACGACGGCCTGCGCGCCTATCCGCGCATCCTCCCGGAGCTCGCCGACGACCGCCTGCCAGGGGGGACGATCGACCGCGAGCCGCGCCGCGTCTCGACCGGCGTGCCCGGTCTCGACGCCCTCATGCACGGCGGCCTGCCGCAAGGGCACACGATGCTGGTGGTGGGGCCGACCGGTTCGGGCAAGACCATTACCGCGACGCGCTTCCTGCAGGAGGGCGCGCGCCAGGGCGAGAAGGGCGTCGCCGTCTACTTCGAGAAAGGCACGCCGCGCCTGCGCAATGCCGAGCTGGCCGAGCTGGTGCAAAGCGGCGCCGTCACGGTGGTCGAGAGCCGCCTGCTCGACCTGACCGTCGACGAGCTGATCGACGAGCTGATGCACACGCTGGAACGCACCGGCGCCACCCGCCTGGTGATCGATTCGCTGTCCGAATTCGGGCTCTACATGGCGCCCGAATTCCATGCCGACCTGCGCCTGGCGGTGTTCCGCCTGCTGTCGACTGTCGCGAAGCATGGCGTGACGGCCATCGTGACGATCGGGCAGGACGACATGTTCAACGAATTGCGCTTCAGCCAGGCCAATATTTCCTACCTGACCGATGCGGTCGTGGCCCTGCGCTACGCCGAGGTCGACGGCAGGCTGCACAAGTTCATGTCCGTGATCAAGGTGCGCGGCAGCGCGCACAGTACCGACCTGCGCGAGTACCGGATCACCGACCAGGGCCTGGAGGTGGACGAGCTTCCCACCGAAGTTGCAGGCGTCCTCGGCGGTGGTGCGGCATCGGGTTTCGCACCGAAATGAGGAGATTGGGGAATGTTTCAGGAAGAAGAGTCCGGCTCGATGCAGCGTTCCCTTGATTCGGCCGGGCCCCAGCCCGACGCCTACACAGGCGCGCTGCTGCGCCACATCGGCGGCCTCGAGAGCGAGGTCGCGCGCCTGCGCGCGGCCCTGCGCGACAAGGAAGAACTCGAGCGCAGCGTGGCCCGCCTGCGCGAAGCCAACGAACACCTGGTGGTGGCCGCCATCAACGAGCAGAGCCTGCGCGACGAGGCCGAGGCCACCAACCGCCGCCAGAACGAGTTCCTCGCCATGCTGGCGCACGAACTGCGCAATCCGCTGGTGCCGATCAGCATGTCGTCGATGCTGCTGGAACGCTCGGCCAACGCCTCGCCCCAGGTACTGAATTTTTCGAAGGTCATCCGGCGCCAGGTCGACCACATGGCCAGCCTGCTCGACGACCTGCTCGACGCCGCCCGCATCAGCAGCGGCAAGATCACCATCAGCCGCGAAGCGCTGGCACTGGCCGAAGTCATCGACCAGGCCGTCGAGACGGTCATGCCGCGCGTGCGCGAGCGCAACCAGCACCTCGAGGTGCAGCTGCCGCCGGAGCCGCTGGGCACCTGCGGCGACCGAGTGCGCCTGGCCCAGGTGTTCACCAACCTGCTCGGGAATGCCTCGAAGTACACCGGCGACGGCGGCACCATCACCCTGCACGTCACCGGGCTGGCCGACGAGGTGGTCGCCACCGTGGCCGACAACGGCACCGGCATCGCGCCCGAGGTGCTGCCGCATATCTTCGACCTGTTCACCCAGGGGCCGCGCTCGCTGGCGCGCTCGGAGGGCGGCCTGGGCGTGGGCCTGAACGTGGTGCGCAACCTGGTGGCGATGCACGGCGGGACCATCCACGCCGAGAGCCCGGGCGTGGGCCAGGGCAGCCGCTTCATCCTGCGCCTGCCCGCCTGCGAGCTGCCCCAGGGCGAGGCGCCCGCGCAGCACAGCGCGGCCCTGGCGCCTTGCCGGGTGCTCATCATCGAAGACAATCCGGACGCCGCCGACACCCTGAAGGCCTTCCTCGACATGGAAGGGCACGACACGAGCGTCGTCCACGACGGGCAGGAAGGGCTGGCGCGGCTGCTCTCGGAACGCTTCGACGTCGTCGTCTGCGACGTCGGCCTGCCCGGCATGGACGGGCTGGAAGTGGTGAGCCGCCTGCGCGCAGAGCAGGACGGTGCTGCGCCGGTGGCGATCGGGCTGTCGGGCTACGGCCAGGCCGAGGACCGCGCCCGGGCGCAGGCTGCCGGGTTCGACCACTACCTCGTGAAACCGGTCAGCCCGGATGCCTTATTGGCGCTGGTGGCCCCGCGATCGTAGGGTGGAGTAATCGAGGCCGGGGGCCTCGATTACGAGTCCACGCGTTTACTGCGCTTGCGGGACGCGAACATTTCTATCGATTGGGACGCTAAATTTCTAGGCTCCGCTCAGCTTCGTTAATGAATAAATGATGTAACGCGTGGAGTCGGGACTCCACCCTACATCCTCGCCAGCCACGCGTCCCGCGTCATCGCATGCACGGCAAGCGGCTTCCCATACCACTCCTCCACCCCGCGATAGCGCATCCCCAGCCGCTCCATCACCTTCGCCGAATCCGCGTTGTCCGGATGCCGCACCGCGCACAGGAGGGGCGCCTCCAGCGTCTCGAAGGCCCAGCCGGCCATCGCCCGCGCTGCTTCCGATGCCAGCCCCTGTCCCCAGCGCCCGGGCACCAGACGCCAGCCGATTTCGTGCGGGTTGGCCGGATCGCGCCCCAGGTACTGGATGCAGCCGGCGCCGACCAGTTCTTCGTTCTCGCGGTCGATGAAGGCCCACCACGAAAAGCCATAGCTGGCCCAGCGCTCCTTGACGAGCGCGATCATGGCGCGCGTCTGCTCCGGCGTCTCGGGCTCGCCGCTGATGAAACGCATCACGTCAGGCTGGCGGTTCATCGCCTGCAGGCCGTCGAAGTGGTGGTCGTCGATCGGCTCGAGCCGCAGCCGGGCGGTGCTCAGGATCGTCATCGGCATGCTCCATGAAAAAGGGCCGGCGAACCGGCCCTTGTGGTGGCGACCAGGCTTACTGGTGCGCGTTGTGGGTAGCGGTGAGCTTGCGCATCATCGGCAGCACGGCCAGCGCGACCAGGGTGCAGATCACGGCGGCGATGCCCAGCTTGTTGAACAGGCTGGTGTAGATCGGCAGGGTCTGCAGCGGATCGGTCATGCCTTGCGGGACGCTGGCCAGGTTGGCCACGACACCGCCCAGGTATTGCGAGATGCCGGTCGCCACAAAATAGGCGCCCATCATGAAGCCGCCCATGCGGGCCGGTACGTAGCGCGCCACCATGGCGAGACCGAGGCCGCTCACCAGCAGTTCGCCCAGCGAGTACAGGCCGTAGCCGATGATCATGATCCACGACGAGGTCAGGCCGTTGACGGCGAACTGGCCGGCGAAGCCATAGGTGAAGAAGCCGGCGGCGACCACCGTGAAGCCGAGCGCGAACTTGCCGGCAATCGACAGGTCCGAGCCGGTGCGGCCGGCACGGGTGTACCACCAGGCCAGGACCGGGGACAGCACCATGATCCAGATCGCGTTCAGGGCCTGGAACTGGGCCGGCGACCAGGTCCACAGGTGGGCGCCGAGCACCGTGAATTCGAGGTCGACGTTACGCAGCGCGAACAGCGCCAGCGAGGTCGACATCTGCTGGTAGAAAATGAAGAAGAACACGGTCTGCAGGGTCAGCACCAGGGCCGCGATCAGGCCGGCGCGCTCGCTCGGCTCGCTCTTCCTGATCAGGTGCACGAAAATCCCGAGCACGACGACGCCGGCCAGGTAGACGAAGACGCGCGCCAGGCTCTGGTATTGCAGGATGACGGCCGACAGGGCCACCGCGAGCACGCCGCCGCCCAGCACCATGGCCAGCTTGCCCATGTCGAGCGGGCGCGCGTCGGGGCTCGATCCGATGTGGCGGATGGTCGCGCGCATCATGAACAGGGTCAGCAGGCCGATCATCAGGCCGACGCTGCACACCGCGTAGGCCACGTGCCAGCCCAGCTCATTGCCGTAGGTGGCGTTGACATGGTCCTTGATCCAGGGCGTGGCCAGCATCGAGAAGGTCGAGCCGACGTTCACCGCCATGTAGTACATGGTGAAGGCGCTGTCGATTTTCGAATCGTCGCCTTCGTAGATCTTGCGCACCAGGTTGGCGGTGTTCGGCTTGAACAGGCCATTGCCGACCACGATCACGCCGAGGGCGGAGAACAGGAACCAGGTATTGGTGCTCGGTACCGCCATCAGCGCGTAGCCGAGGGCCAGAATCATGGCGCCCAGCGCCATGCAGCGGCGGGTGCCGAGCACCTTGTCGCCGATCCAGCCGCCGATGGCCGGCGAGACGTAGATCAGGGCCGCGGCGGCGCCCCAGACCAGGTTGGCGCGGCTGTCCTCGAAGCCCATGCGCTGCACCATGAAGTACACGATCAGCGCCTGCATGCCGTAATAGCCGAAGCGCTCCCACAATTCGATCATCCAGACGGTCACGAACGAGCGTGTCTGGCTGTACGGCAGGATTTCCGTTTTCAATTTGTCTCCCTTGTTAATAATCGCGCGCCGGCTCGTGACCAGCGGCAAGCCGGCACATGCTACGCCACGCCAACAGAACATGCAATCACGAAAGGACGTGTCAATACGCCCCGTTTCGCTGGAATGTGCGTGCCCGTACCGGTAGCCTGATCCGCCTCCCTGGACTGTCGCGAGGACCCGGGAACAGGAGTGCGCGATGACGAAAACGGTGGCGGTCGCCAACGTGCCGCTCTAGCGCTGGCTCAACGACTTGTTGACTCGTCAATACGTCCGCGCTAGTATTTCGATAAACATCTAATTAGAGAAGCATCAAACATGGAAAGCACCAACAGCGCCTTCAAGGCCCTGTCCGATCCGACCCGGCGCGAGATCCTGCGCCTGCTGCGCCAGGGCGAGATGACGGCCGGCGAGCTGGCGGAGGCGTTTGCGATGAGCAAGCCGACCATGTCGCACCATTTCGCCGTGCTCAAGGCGGCCGATCTCGTCAGCAGCCGGCGCGAAGGTCAGACCATCTGGTACGGCCTGAATACCTCCGTGCTGCAGGACCTCGTGGCATGGGCCATCGACCTCACCCAGGGACCCGGAAAGGAAACGTGACTTGAATCGATCCACCTATCTCGTCTGCGGCGCGCTGGTGCTCGCCTCGCTCGGCCTCACCGCAGTGCTGTACCAGGGGCTGCCGCCGACCATCCCGATTCACTGGGATGCCGCCGGCAATGTCGACGGCCATGGGCCCCGCTGGATGGCCTGGCTGCTCGGTCCCGGCCTGATGGCGGGCATGCTTGCCCTGTTCGCGGCGCTGCCCTGGCTCTCGCCCAGGGGGACGAACGTGACGGCCTTCCGGGGCAGCTACGGCCACATTGCGGTGGTGGTGGTCGGGATCACCGGTTACGCGAACGCCCTGGTGCTGCTGACCGCCGGCGGCATGGCGATCGATGTGCCGCGAGCGGTGCTCGGAGGCGTGGCGCTCGCGCTGGCGCTCATCGGCAACCTGATGGGCAAGGTGCGCAAGAACTTCTGGATCGGCATCCGCACGCCCTGGACGCTGGCCAGCGACAAGGTCTGGTACCTGACCCACCGGCTGGCCGGCAAGACGATCGTCGGCGCGTCGGCGCTGGCCCTGGTGCTGCTGCTGTTGCCGATCGGCGCGCCGCTGGAACTGGTCACGGCCGTGCTGATTGCGGGACCGCTGGTGCCGGCCCTGTATTCGCTGGCCTGCTACAAGCGCCTGGAGGCTGCCGGTGAGTGAGCCGATCCTTGACACCCGGCCCCAGCTGCGCGTAGCGCTGCTGCTGGCGCTGTGCGGCGCGCTGGCCACCCTGGCCGTGCTGCCCTACCTGTTCGCGATGCAGCCGGCGCTGGCGTCGCGCATCCCGGTGCCGCTGCCGGTCTTCGCGCTCGCGCAGTTCGTGCAGGGCGGCGCCTTGCTCATTCTGCTGTCCTGGATCGGCCTGCGCTGCGGGAGCGCCGCCGGCCTCGATGCGCCGGTCTTCCGGGCCCTGGCCTGCCGCACCGCGATGCCCGCCTTCAGGGCGCGCACCTGGCTGCTCGCCTGCGCCGCCGGCCTGCTGGCGGGTGCGCTGATCAGGGTGCTCGACCTGGGATTCCAGGATTACCTGCCGCCTTCGGCCGTGCCGGCGCCCGAGGCGATCGCTTCCTGGAAGCGGGCGCTCGCGACTCTGTATGGGGCGGTCTCGGAAGAACTGATCTGCCGCTTGTTCCTGATGACGCTGGTGGTCTGGGCGGCCCTGAAGCTGTCCGGGCGCCGGGGTGCGCCGGGTATCGGCATCATCCTGCTCGGCGTGCTCGCCGCCGCGCTGCTGTTCGGCCTGTTGCACCTGCCGGCGACGGCCCAGGTCTGGCCCCTGACCCCGGTGGTGGTCTCGCGCGCCTTGCTGCTCAACGCCATCGGCGGCATCGTTTTCGGCATCCTGTACTGGCGTTACGGACTCGAACATGCGATGGCTGCGCACCTGTTTGCGGACATTGCGATGCACGTGCTGCCTGCGCCGGGCTGAGCCGGACAGTACCTCCGTATCAACGTTTCAAAACGCGTGGAGTCCCGACTCCACGCGTTCGCCGTCCTTAGAACACCCGGCTCCACGTCACGGCCAGGGTACGCCCGCGGCCCGCATACGTATTACCTGCATCCGTCGCCGCCGCCGATTGCGAGTAATAGCCGACATACTGCTTGTCGAACAGGTTCTCGATGCTCACGCCCACGCGGCCGTACGCGGTGTCCATGCTCGATGCCAGGTCGACCAGGGTGTACCCTTGGAAGTGCTCCTCGAGCTTGGTGGCGCCCACGTCGCGCCCGATGTTGATGTCGCGGTCGAACAGGTGGGTGGCCTGCAGGCGCAACTGGGTGCCGGCGAGCGGGCGCCAGTCGGTGCCGAGGACGGCCTTGTTCGGGCCCTGCGCACGCGCGCCGAGCGCGAGGTCGAGCGGGGCGCCCTGGGTGGCGGCCGTCTTGCCGTCCGTGCGCGCGTAGTTGCCGAACACCGACCAGTCCTTCGCCGGACGCCAGTCGCCGCTCACTTCCCAGCCCTTGACGACGGTCGGCAGGCGCTCGACCCGGCCGATGCCCGCCGTGACGCGCAGCACGCTGCCGAGCTTGGAGCGGGAGTCGTAGCGCGACAGGCCGAGCTGGCCGCGCTGGCCGCGCCAGTTGATGCCGATTTCGTTGTTGCGGGTGACGATGGGCTGCAGGCTGATCAGGCTCGCGACCGACTGGTTCGGGACGTTCACGCCGCGCAGCACCAGGCCGGCGTCGGGCAGGCCGAAGCCTTCCGAGCTGCCGGCAAACACCGACCATTCGGGGGCGAGGCGCCAGACGGCGCCGATGTTCTTGACCGCCTTCGAGAACTCGGTCGAGCCGCCCTGGACCAGCTGTCCGCCGTTGTAGGCGGCCAGGGTGGTGTAGGTATCGACCTCGAGCTTGGCGTTCTCGTGGCGCACGCCGCCGCGCACCGTCACCGGGCCGAATTCGTATTCGAGCTGGGCGAAGGGCGCTTGCGACTCGAACTTCAGTTCCGGCACCCAGGTACGGTTGGTGGTCGCGAGGCGCTGCAGCGTGTGGTCGCGCAGCAGGTCGAGGCCGACGGTCACCTCGAGGCCGGGCACCAGGGTGTCCGGGCGCACGTAGGTAATGCGCGAGCCGAGCTTGTCGGCGACGATGTGCGACTGGTCCCAGAGCGTGCCGGGCGAAATGCGCTTGTCCTGGAAGGTGGCGACGCTGGTCGAGCCGTACAGGGCTTCGAAGTCCTGCTTGAAGAACTGGGCGGTGAAGGCGCCGCCGGCCAGGTCGGCATGGCGGTAATCGAGGCTGGCGCTGGTCACCTTGTTCTCCGGCGGCAGGCCTTCCGGCGTGCCGGGTACGGAGCTGGTCGGCACCCCTTCGACCACGACGCCCGGCGCGTTCCGGTAGTCGCCGTTGCCTTCCATATTGAAGCGGTTCAGGGTCAGCTGGATGCGCTGGTGTTGCCCTTCGCCGAAGTTCTTGCCCAGCTTGACGAACAGGTCGTGGCCGCGGGTGTCGAGGGTGTCGCCCTGGACGTTGTCGATGCCCAGGCGGCGCCCGCGGCCGTCGTAGCTCATGCCGCGGCGCTGCACGCTGGCGTAGCCGAGCATGTCGAAGCTGTCGTTCTTGTGGGTGACCGAGACGCCGGTCTTCCAGTCGAGGTTATCGGACCGGAACTGGGTCGAGGCGCGCGCGTTGACGCCGACCTGGGTGCCGTTCGCCTTGGGCGACTTGGTGATGTAGTTGATGATGCCGCCGGTCGCGCCCATGCCCTGGACGGCCGAAGCGCCGCTGATGACTTCGATGCGCTCGATGATGGCGCTGTCGGCAAAATAGCCTTCGCGCATGCCGGCGCGCAGCGGGTTCGACTGCGGAATGCCGTCGAGCAGGATCAGCGGCTGGCGCCCGCGCAGCGATTCGCCGGTCGAACTCATCTTCTGGCGGCTGGGCGCGTAGCCGGGCACGAAGGTGGCCAGCGCGGCCGACGGATCGTCGGCGATCTGGTACTGGGTCGAGAGGTCCTTCTGGCCGATCACCGTCACCGCGCCCGGGATCTTGTCGACCGCCTTGGCACCGCGGGTGGCGGTGACGACCACCGACGCGACGTTATCGGCTTCGGCTTCGGTGGTCGATTCGGCTTGTTGTGCGAATGCGGGCAGGGCCATCAGGGAGCAGGCGAGGGCGACGGCAAGGGGCAGCGGCTTCAGGTTTGTCATTATTGTTCCAGTGATTTTCGTCCAGGGATGCAGCGATTTGCTAGTTTGCAATGTACAATCGCAAATGATAACGATTAACATTCGCAAATACAAGTTGTTGCGAACGATTCTCATCTGGTCACTTGCTCCATGAAACCACTTTTACGCACCGTCCACCTCTGGACCGGCCTGGTCTTCGGCACCATCCTCGTCCTGCAAGGCCTCACCGGCGCTGCCTTGAGCTGGGTGCACGAACTCGACGCGCTGCTTAATCCCGGCCTGCTGCACGTGGCGCCGCCGCCCGCCATGCGCGCCGGCGAACCGCTGCGCGTGCAAGCCGCCGATGCCCAGGCCGTGCACGACCTGCTTGCCAGCGACCGGCGCTACGGCAAGCCCTCGATGCTGATGCTGCCCGAACGGGCTGGCGACGTGTACGTGGCCTGGTACCGGCCGGGCAAACCGTCGTCCGGCTGGGAACAGGCGGTAACGCGCCAGGTGATGGTCGATCCGGCCACACTGGCCGTGTTGGGCGAGCGCAACTGGGGCGAGGCGGGGCTGTCGCGCCCGCTGCTGATGCCGACCCTGTTCCACTTCCACCGCTACCTGCTGGCAGGCGAGACGGGCAAGGTGGTGATCGCGGTGCAGGGCGTGGCCCTGGTCCTGATGACGCTCACGGGCATCGTGATCTGGTGGCCGCGCATGACGCGGTCGGCGATCGCGAACGCGCTCTCGGTGCGCTTCGGCGGCAACTGGCCGCGCTTCAGCTTCCAGCTGCACCGGTCAAGCGGCGCCCTGTGCGCGCCGGTGCTGCTCTTCCTCGGCTTCTCGGGCGTGCACTTCAACATACCCACCTGGACCACGCCGCTGGTCGGGACGGTGGCACCCGTCACGCCGAATGTGAAACCCGTCAACCTGAGCGAGGCCGGCCTGGCGCCGCTGTCGCTGGCCGGGGCCATGGCGGCAGCCCAGGCGCGCTTCCCCGAGGCCAGGATCGGCCGCGTGAATTTCCCGGCCGGCGCGAACCAGCCCTGGGAAGTACGGGTGCGCCAGCCGGGCGAGCTGCGCCAGGGACCGGGCGCCACCCGCATCAGCATCGACGCGCGCGACGGCCGCATCCTGCGCGTGGCCGACCCGCTGCGCGGTCCGGGCGGCGACCGCTTCCTCGCGGCGCTGTTCCCGCTGCACAGCGGCGAGGCCTTCGGGGTGGCCGGCAAGGTCTTCATCAGCTTCATGGGCATCACGCCGCTGGCCTTCTTCGTCACCGGGATCGTGGTGTGGCTGAAGTTCCGGCGCAAACCGAAAAAGAAGCCCAAGGCGTCGAAGCCGGCGGTGAAGCGCGAGGGCGCGCCGGCCTGACCGGAGGGGGTAGGGTGGACGGGTTTCCCGTCCACGCGTACGACGCACGTGTGCTATTCGAAACCATGGATTTTCATAGAATGGTTGAACGCGTGGACGGCGGAGCCGTCCACCCTACGAAGCTCAGGCGGCCGCGACCGCCGTCACGCCCTGCGCCAGCAGCGCCATGCACGCATCGGCCGGCAGCGGCCTGCTGATGTAGTAGCCCTGGATCTCGTCGCAGCCGTAGGCTTCGAGCGCGCGCAGGTGGCCGGCCGTTTCGACGCCCTCGGCGACCACCTTCAGGTTCAGGCTGTGCGCCAGGCTGATCACGGCCTTGGTGATGGCCGCGTCCTCGCTGTCGGCCGGCAGGTCGCGGACAAACGTGCGGTCGATCTTGAGGGCGTCGAGCGGGAAGCGCTTGAGGTAGGCCAGGCTCGAGTAGCCGGTGCCGAAATCGTCGACGGACAGGCGCATGCCCTGCGCCTTCAGGCTGCGCAGGATCGTCACCGCCGCTTCCGGGTCCGCCATCAGCATCGATTCGGTCAGTTCGAATTCCAGCAGGCCGGGGTCGACGCCGGCGCCCTGCACGATCGCACGCACCGTCTCGGCAAACCCCGCCTGGCCCAGCTGGCGCGCCGACAGGTTGATCGCCACCGGCGGCACGGCGAGCTCGCCGCCTGCCTCGGCCGACCAGGCGCGCAGCTGGCGGCAGACTTCGCCGATGACCCATTCGCCGACCGCCAGGATCATCCCCGTCTCCTCCAGGATCGAGATGAATTCCGCCGGCGCCACCAGGCCGCGCTGGGGATGGCGCCAGCGCAGCAGCGCCTCGAAGCCCGTCACGGCCCGGCAGGTCAGGCGCAGCTTCGGCTGGTAGTGCAGCTCGAATTCGCCGCGCTTGAGCGCGAGGTGCAGCTGGTGCTCGGTCTGCAGGCGCAGCGCGGCGTCGGCGTTCATCGCCGGCACGTAGAACTGGTAGTTGTTGCGGCCGCTGTTCTTGGCGCTGTACATGGCCGTGTCGGCGCTTTTCAGCAGGGCGTCGGCATCCATGCCGTCGTCGGGCCAGGCGGCGATGCCGACGCTGGCCGAGACGAACAGCTGCTGGCCCTGCAGCGTGAAGGGCTGGGCCAGGGCGTCGACGATGCGCCGGGCGACCGGTTCGGCCTCGAGGCGGTAGTCCGGCTGCGCGCCAAGGCAGGGCAGCACCACCGCGAATTCGTCGCCGCCCAGGCGCGCCACCACGTCGTGCGCGCCGACGCAGGCCTGCAGGCGGCGCCCGGCCTCGACCAGCAGCTGGTCGCCGGCGCTGTGGCCGAGCATGTCGTTGACGCTCTTGAAGCGGTCGAGGTCGATGAACATGACGCCGGCGCGGGCGTCGCGGTCCGCGGCGCCGGCGATCGCGTCTTCCAGGCAGCCCGCCAGGCGGCGCCGGTTCGGCAGCCCGGTCAGGGTGTCGAACTGGGCCAGCCAGGTCAGGCGGCTCCTGGCGTCCTCGCGCTCGACGGCGCTGGCCAGGATGTTGGCCAGGCTGTTGAGGAAGGCTTCCTCGTCTTCCTGGAAGGTGCGTTGGGCCGGCGCGTAGACGCCGAGGGCGCCGTAGAGGCGGTCGCTGCAGACGACGAAGGCCTCGATGCCGCTGCCGGCCCGGGTGGCGCCGAGCACGCGCGCGCTCCAGGCGCCGAGGCGGTCGCCCGAGGCCGGGCCGGCGGCATGGGCGAAGGGGACGCCGACGGCGCTGGCCGGGAAGCCGACGGCCGCGTGCGGCGTCGCGCTGCCGGTTGCGAGGTCGAAGCCGAACAGCGCGGCGTAGTACACGCCCAGGCCGTCGCAGGCGAGGCGGGCGGCCATCGCGAACAGCTCTTCCAGCGGGCCGGCTTCCAGGGCCTTGCGCCCGAGGCGGGCGAGCAGGCCCTGGCGCATGGCGTTGCGCACGATGGCGTCCTCGAACTGCTTGCGTTCGCTGATATCGAAATCGATGCAGATGTATTTCTCGACCCCGCCCGCGTGGTCGACGATGGGCACGATGGTGCGGTACCACTGGCACTCGCCGGCGGCGGCCGGCAGCGCCACCTCGCCGCGCCAGACCGTGCTGCTCGGGCTCCAGCCGCCGCCGAGGCGGGCCAGCGTACGGCCGACCAGCTGCTCGCGCGGGTAGCCGGAGCGGCGCACGAACTGCTCGTTGACGGCGGTCACGCGGCCGTCGCGGTCGAGCTCGCAGACGATCGCGGCCTGGTCCAGCGCGCGCTTGTGCTGGACCAGGGAATGCATCAGGGTGTCGATGCGCTGGCCGTACTGGTCGCGCATGCTGGCCGCGCTGCGGTTGACGGCCAGGATCGCCTCGCGGATCTCGAGCGGGGTGTCCCTGCCGACGACGTCGGCGCCGTCCTCGAGCGCGCCCGCCGTGTAGAAGCGCAGGCTGTCGAGCCTGTGCAGCCAGCGCGCCAGCAGCCAGCGCGACAGGGCCAGGGCCAGCACCACCGCGATGGCGGCCAGGCTGGACGTCTGCAGCGCGAGCCCCCACAGCTCGGCGGCCAGCTTGCGCTCGTCGAAGGCCAGGCGCAGCACGCCGTAGTCCTTGCCGCCGGCGGCGACCGGCCGCCTGATGTCTTCGAGCTCGCTGCCGACGCGGCGCACCAGCCATTCCGGCGCGCTCTGGCCGGCTTCCGGCTCGGCGTCGACGCCGATCACGCCGCCATTGAGGTCGGTGAAGGTGGCGCGCTTGAAGGGCGAGCGGATCATCATCTTCGCCAGCGTGCGCTCGACGGTGTCGTAGTCGCCGATCAGGGCGCCGTCGTCGACCGCCTGCGAGGCCACCTCGACCAGGGTGGTCGCATTGTCCTGGGTGTCGGCGACGTGCTGCATGAATTGCAGGCGGTAGAACATGCCCAGGCCGGCGCAGGCGAACACGAGGATGGACAGGCCGAACAGGGCGCTCACCCGGCCGGCAAGCGTACGCGGGATCAGGCGCAGGCGGGGGCAGAGGCTGGGCATGCGAACAGGCTCAGCGCTGGGCGAGCGCCGCGCGCCCGTGCGCGGATTGCGCGGATTGCGCGCTGTAGAAGCGGCGGTAGTCGTCGTAGTCGGCCTCGCCGGCGGCCACGAACGACAGCGGCGTGCGTGCATGCACCAGCGCCGCGGCCTCGGCCAGTACCTTGCGTCCCTGCGGATCGCGGTGCATGCCGAGGAAGGCGTCGGCCACCGCCTGCAGCTGGGCGCGCGGCACGCGGCTCGACGCCATCAGCGGCAGGTCGTTGAACGGGGGCGAACTCCACAGCACGCGGAAGCGCTTGTTCTCGCGCCCGGCGTAATGCTCCACCAGCTGCGAATGCGCGCCCGCCGCCTGCGCCCGCCCGCTGAAGAGCTGGGTGAAGGCGGCGTCCATGTTGCCGGCGAAGACGGCCTTGACCGGCTGGCGTCGGCGCTGCAGTTCGGCGTAGGGGACCAGGTAGGAAAGCAGGGCTTCCCGGCCGGGGAAGGCGAAGGTGGCGCCGGCCAGCTGGTCGAGACTGGTGACCGTGGAGTCGGCCGGCACCACGATCTGGGCGTGCACCGGGGCGCCGTCGCGGCGCGCGAAGACGCTCCAGCCGAGTTTCACGCGGTCCGGTCCGAACAGGTGGTTGGTGAAGGCGAAATCGACCTGGTTGGCGAGGATGAAGCCGGTCGTATCGGCCGAGGTGCGGCCGATCTTGAGGTTCAGGCGCACGCCGCTTTTTTGCGACACGTACGCCAGGATGGGGTTCCAGTAGCCCGCCGTCACCTTCAGGTTGTACTGGTTGACGGGCGAAAACTGGTAGACCGGGCCAGACGCCGATGCTGGAGAAGCCCATGACAGGGCAAGGAGCAGGGCAAGGCCGGCCCGGATGGTCGAACGCATGTTGTTGGAGGCGAGCGGAGGCGCGGTATAAGCGCAGGGAATGCAACTATAACATAATAAATGTAAAACAATTCCTCAGAGAAAGTTTACCTTTTGCCAAGGGAGGGCTGTCGTAGGGCGGACGCGCGATCAGAACTGCTCGTCCGCCGCCAAATACCGCCACTGCCCCACCGGCAGGTCGCCCAGCTTCACGCGCCCGATGCGCACGCGCTTGAGGCCGATCACCTTCAAGCCGACCATGTCGCACATGCGGCGGATCTGGCGCTTCTTGCCTTCCTTCAGGGTAAAGCTGAGCTGATCCTCGTTCTGCCAGCGCACCTTGGCCGGCAGCAGGGGCTTGCCGTCCATCCAGAGGCCGTGGTTCAGCTTCTTCAGGTCGCTGTCGGGCAGCTTGCCCGGCTTGGTGTACTGCACCCGCACCAGGTATTCCTTGTCGACGTCGGTGGTTTCGCCGATCAGCTGCTTGGCGACGCGCCCGTCCTGGGTCAGCACCAGCAGGCCCACCGAGTCGATGTCGAGGCGGCCGGCCGGGACCAGCGAGCGCAGCTGGGTCGGGTGGAAGTGTTCGGGCGAGGGGTCTTCGGCCCAGCGGTTTTCGGGCTTGATCAGGGCCACCGCGGGCGTATAGCCGTCCTCGGCCTGGCCCGACACATAGCCCATCGGCTTGTTGATGAGGATGGTCACGCGCTTGCTCTGCTCGGCCGCGGCCTGGCGCTCGACCGTGATGCGCTGGGTCGGCAGCACCTTGCTGCCCAGTTCGGAGACGACCTTGCCGTCGACGCGCACCCAGCCGCGGGCGATCCATTCATCGGCTTCGCGGCGCGAGCACAGGCCGAGTTCGGACATACGTTTGGAGAGGCGGAGCGGTTCGGTCATAGGAATTCAGGAAATAAGACGATGTGTTTCAGATTGCCAGCGCATCGAGCAGCTCGGTCTCGAGCTGCACCAGCGTGCGCGGGTTGTTGAGGCTGGACCCCTCGACGAGGAAGACGTCTTCGACGCGCTCGCCCAGGGTCATGATCTTCGCCGTGTGCACGTTGATGCGGTAGCGCGCCAGGACGCTGGCGATCGCATACAGCAGGCCGGTGCGGTCGTTGGCGGCGATCGACAGCAGGTAGTGCTGGCCGCGCTCGTCGGGCCGCAGCTCGACGCTGGGCGCGACCGGGAAGTGGCGCGACAGGCGCGACAGGCGCGCACGCGACGCTGGCGGCAGCGGCGCCTGGGCCTCCAGCAGGCCGGTCAGTTCGTGCTCGATCAGGCTGATGATGTCGCGGTAGTGGCGCGCGAAGTTTTCCTCGGTGACGAGGAAGCTGTCGAGCGCATAGCCGTCGCGCGTGGTATGGATCTTGGCGTCGAGGATGCTGAAGTTCTTGCGGTCGAAATAGCTGCAGATGCGCGCGAACAGGTCGGGCTGGTCCTTCACGTAGACGGCCACCTGCAGGCCTTCGCCGATGGGCGCCAGGCGCGCCTTGACGACCGGCCTGGCGCTTTGCAGCTTGTCGTGCAGGAAGCGCGTCTGCCAGGCGATGTCGGAAGCGTCGTGGCGCAGGAAGTAGACCACGTCGAGCTGGTTCCAGAGCGCTTCGTGCGCGTTGGCGGGCAGGCCGAACAGGCGCAGCGTGGCCAGGGCTTCCTGCTGGCGCATGCGCAGCTCGCGGTCGGCCGAATGCGGCTCGCCGCCCAGCACGCGCAGCGTGATGCGGTACAGGTCCTCGAGCAGCTTCGCCTTCCACGCGTTCCACACCTTGGGGCTGGTGCCGCGGATGTCGGCGACCGTGAGCAGGTAGAGGGCGGTCAGGTGGCGCTCGTCCTTCACCAGCGCGGCGAAGGCCTGGACCACGTCCGGGTCGGACAGGTCCTGCTTCTGCGCGACCTGCGACATGGTCAGGTGCTGCGCGACCAGGAACACGACCAGTTCGGTGTCGGCGTCGGACAGGCCGTGGTCGCGGCAGAATTCGCGCGCGTCTTCCTGTCCCAGTTCGGAATGGTCGCCGCCGCGGCCCTTGGCGATGTCGTGGAAGAGGGCGGCCACATACAAGAGCCAGCGGTCGCGGAAGTTGGCGATCAACTGGCTGCAGAAGGGGTATTCGTGCGCGTGCTCGCTCATCGTGAAGCGGCGCAGGTTACGCACCACCATCATGATGTGCTGGTCGACCGTGTAGACGTGGAACAGGTCGTGCTGCATCTGGCCGACGATGCGGCGGAAGTTCGGCAGGTAGCGCCCGAGGATGCCCATGTCGTTCATGCGGCGCAGCGCGTGCACCAGCCCGACCGGGGCCTTCAAGACACGCAGGAAGTGGGCGCGGTTGACCGGGTCGCGCCGGTAGGCCTCGTCGATCAGGTTACGCGCATGCCACAGCGCGCGCGTGGTGCGCGCGGTCATGCCCTTGATGTCGGGACGCTCGGTCATGGCCACGAAGATCTCGAGCAGCGCCGAAGGCGTTTTCTCGAAGGTGTCGTCGTGGGCGATGTCGATGAAGCCGTTGACGTCGTTGAAGCAAGCGTTGATGGGCACGGGCACCGTCGGCTGCGGGAACAGGCGCGCTTCGATGTTCTGCAGCAGGATGGTGTTGAGCTGGGTGACGGTCTTGGCCGCCCAGTAGTAGCGCTGCATCAGGTATTCGGAAGCGCGGCGTGCGCCTTCGCCCGGCGCGTCGCTGGTCAGGCCGAAGGATTCGGCAATCGCCGTCTGCACGTCGAACAGCAGGCGGTCTTCGCGCCGGCCCGTGTGCAGGTGCAGGCGCACGCGGATGTCCTTGAAGGCGCGCTCCTTTTCCATCAGCTGGCGCGCTTCCTCGTGGGTGATCAGTTCGCGCGTGGCGAACTGGCCCCAGGAATTGGCGAGGCCCGCCGCCTTGGCCACCCACAGGATCACCTGCAGGTCGCGCAGCGCGCCCGGGCTTTCCTTGCAGTTCGGCTCCAGCGAAAAGGCGGTGTATTCGTATTTCGCATGGCGCAGGCGCATCTCGGCGGTCTTGGCCTGGAAGAAGGCGCGCGGGTCGAGCGCTTCCTGGTAGCGCTGCTGGAGCTGCTCGAAGAGCTGGGCGTCGCCGGTGACCAGGCGCGCTTCCAGCAGGCTCGTTTGCACCGTGATGTCGGCCGCGGATTCGCTCATGCACTCGTCGACGGTGCGGATGCTGTGCCCGATCTCGAGTCCGAGGTCCCACAGCAGCTGCACCAGGCTTTCCAGTTTGGCCTGGGTGATGGCGTCGGGCCGCGCGCCGAGCAGGATCAGGAGGTCGACGTCGGAATGGGGGAAGAGTTCGCCGCGGCCGTAGCCGCCGACGCCGACCAGGGCCGTATTGGCGGGCAGGCGCGCGGCCAGCCAGGCCTCGCCGAGGATGTCGTCGACGAGTTGGCGCAGGCCGCGCAGCAGCTTCTCCGGCTTGCCGTCCTCGCGGAAGGCGTGGAACAGGGCCTGGCGCTCGGCTTTCAGCCGGGCTTTCAGTTCGGGCCTGGCCTGGTCCAGGAGGGCGGCGGACACCACAGCTCCTTATGCCGGGACGGCGTCTTTGGCGGCGCTGATGAAGGCGGGCGGCGGCGGGGCGCCGGCGGACGTGGTCAGCACTTCGTAGCCGGTTTCGGTCACGAGGATCATGTGCTCCCACTGCGCCGACAGGCTGCGGTCCTTGGTCTTGATGGTCCAGCCGTCCGGCATTTCCTTGATCTCGCGGCGGCCGGCATTGATCATTGGCTCGATGGTGAAGATCATGCCCGGCTCCAGCTTTTCCAGGGTGCCCGGCTTGCCGTAGTGCAGCACCTGCGGTTCCTCGTGGAAGACGCGGCCGATGCCGTGGCCGCAGAATTCGCGCACCACACTGTAGCCGTTCTTCTCGGCGTGCTGCTGGATGGCGTGGCCAATGTCGCCCAGGTAGGCGCCCGGCTTGACCTTCGAGATGCCGAGCCACATGCACTCGTAGGTCACTTCGGTCAGCCGTTTCGCCAGGATCGAGGGCTCGCCGATGAAGAACATGCGGCTGTTGTCGCCATGGAAGCCATCCTTGGTGATGATGGTGACGTCGATGTTCATCACGTCGCCGTTTTTCAGAACCTTGTCGCCCGGGATGCCGTGGCAGATCACGTCGTTGAGCGAGGTGCAGACGGCTTTCGGGAAGGGCGGGTAGCCCGGCGGCGCGTAGTTCAGCGGGGCCGGCGTCGTGCCTTGCACGTTGACCATGTATTCGTGGCACAGACGGTCGAGTTCGCCCGTGGTCACGCCGGCCTTCACGAAGGGCGTGATGTAGTCGAGCACTTCGGCGCCGAGGCGGCCGGCCAGGCGCATGCCTTCGATTTCTTCCGGGGTTTTGATGGAAATGGACATAAAGGATCGGTTCGGTTAGGTGATGCGCGCCGGGCCCGCATTGCTGCCGCGTGGTGCCCTTTGCAATATTCCCTGCATTATAAGGGATAGCCAAAGCCGTTGCCGGGGCGCTGCCTGGGCAATGCCCCGGTAGCGAAAGCCCAGGCAGCGAAAACGAAAGCGCCCGGCTGGATTGCGAACGCGACACTTGAAAAGCGGGTGAAATCCCGCTAGAATCTCGGGTTGCTTGGACTGAGGTCCGGCAATGTTGCAAAAGTAGTCCATTTTTATTTTATTCAAATCGCGAAATCGGCCTCAAAGGGTGCCCTCGAGGTGACTGGCCGATATTCAAGACTTAACCCTGGAGAATTACATGTCCGTTACTATGCGCGAAATGCTGGAAGCCGGTATTCACTTCGGCCACCAGACCCGTTTCTGGAACCCAAAGATGGCACCGTTCATCTTCGGTCATCGCAACAAGATCCACATCATCAACCTGGAAAAGACCATGGCGATGTACCAGGATGCGATGAAGACCATCAAGCAGATCTCGGCCAACCGCGGCACCATCCTGATGGTCGGCACCAAGCGCCAGGCGCGCGACATCATCGCCGCTGAAGCCCAGCGCGCTGGTGTTCCTTACGTCGACCAGCGCTGGCTGGGCGGCATGCTGACCAACTTCAAGACCATCAAGACCTCGATCAAGCGCCTGAAGGACATGGAAGCGCAAGTGGAAGACGGTTCGGTCGAGAAGCTGTCGAAAAAAGAAGCGCTGATGTTCCAGCGCGAAATGGTCAAGCTGCAGAAGTCGATCGGCGGCATCAAGGACCTGGGCGGCGTGCCTGACGCGATCTTCGTCGTCGACGTCGGCTACCACAAGGGCACCATCACCGAAGCCGGCAAGCTGGGCATCCCGGTCATCGGCATCGTCGATACCAACCACTCGCCAGAAGGCGTGACCCACGTGATCCCAGGCAACGACGACTCGTCGAAGGCGATCACCCTGTACGCACGCGGCGTCGCCGATGCGATCCTGGAAGGCCGTGCCAACGCCACCAACGAAGTCGTTGAGATGGTCAAGGCCGGCGGCGACGACTTCGTCGAAGTGTCCGAGCAGGCGTAATGCCGAAAGGGTGGGCCGCCTGGTCTGCCGCACGAAAAAAGGGGTGCCGAGCCAAAGCTGAGCACCCCTTTTTTTAAGCAAAGAATTTCATTAAAAGCATTAAAAATTAATGCGTGGGCGATATGAATGTCGTCCATTTCATGAATCACATTTAGGAGAGAAACATGGCAGCAATTACTGCAGCGATGGTTGGCGAACTGCGCGCGAAGACCGATGCGCCTATGATGGAATGCAAGAAGGCCCTGACCGAAGCCGAAGGCGACATGGGTCGTGCCGAAGAGATCCTGCGCGTCAAGCTGGGCGGCAAGGCATCGAAGGCGTCGGCACGCGTGACCGCCGAAGGCGTGGTCGCTTCGTACATCGCCGGCAACGTCGGCGCGCTGGTCGAAATCAACAGCGAAACCGACTTCGTCGCCAAGAACGACGAGTTCCTGGCCATGGCCAACCTGGCAGCCAAGCTGGTCGCCGAGCAGAACCCTGCGGACGTCGCAGCCCTGTCGGCACTGGACGTCGGCGGCCAGACGTTTGACCAACTGCGTTCGGCACTGATCGGCAAAATCGGTGAGAATATGACCGTGCGCCGCTTCCAGCGTTTCGAAACCACCGGCAAGCTGGCTTCCTACCTGCACGGCACCCGTATCGGCGTCATGGTCGAGTACGAAGGCGCGGACGAGCAGGTCGGCAAGGACGTCGCGATGCACATCGCCGCGATGAAGCCGGTCGCCCTGTCGTCGGAAGGCGTGCCTGCTGAACTGATCGAGAAAGAGCGTTCGGTCGCCCAGCTGAAAGCCCAGGAAGATGCGGACGCAGCCGCTGCCGCAGGCAAGCCTGCACAGTCGCCGGAAATCCTGGCCAAGCGCCTCGAAGGTTCGGTCCAGAAGTACCTGAAGGAAGTGTCGCTGCTGAACCAGACGTTCGTGAAGAACGACAAGCAGTCGATCGAGCAGATGCTGAAGGCAACCAACACCACGGTGAAGGCGTTCACGATGTACGTCGTGGGCGAGGGCATCGAGAAGAAGGTCGACGACTTCGCAGCAGAAGTTGCAGCACAGATGGCTGCTAACAAGCAGTAATGTGAAAGCGGGCCGGAAGGCCCGTTTTTTTAACCTGACGGTTTACGCCGTCGGGTTTCCGGCCTGCCGGCGACGGCGGTTGGCAACCTTGGCGCTTGCGCGCCGGGTTTCGTAGGGTGGGCACTTGTGCCCACGCGGTGCCCCTTGTGCGCATTGCGCCATCCGCAGGAGGCCTCGAGCGTGGACACGCGTTGCGTGCATCCGGACGGCCGGTGCCGCAGGCCGGCACCAACGCAGAGGCGTTCAGGTGCCCGGCGGCGTGGGCACAAGTGCCCACCCTACAAGGGCGAAAGACGGCGGGCCGCTTCGGCCGTGCGCGCTCTTTCGCCCGCCATCTGTACATTGTTGCAGATGAGGCCCAGGCTTCCACCTGCGGCCGGACCCGAATTCGACACAATACATAGGAGAGCGCTTCATCATGACAAAACCAGCCTACCAACGAGTCCTCCTGAAACTGTCTGGCGAAGCGCTGATGGGCGACGATCAGTTCGGCATCAATCGCGCCACCATCGACCGCATGGTCGCCGACGTCGCGGAAGTGGCCAAGGCGGGTGTCGAGGTGGCGGTCGTGATTGGCGGCGGCAACATCTTCCGTGGCGTGGCCCCGGGTGCGCAAGGCATGGACCGCGCCACCGCCGACTACATGGGCATGCTGGCGACCGTCATGAACGCGCTGGCCCTGGCCGACGCCATGCGCCACGTCGGCATCACCGCCCGCGTGATGTCGGCCATCGGCATCGAGCAGGTGGTCGAGCCCTACGTGCGCCCGAAAGCGCTGCAATACCTGGAAGAAGGCAAGGTCGTCGTCTTTGCCGCCGGCACCGGCAACCCCTTCTTCACCACCGACACCGCCGCTGCCCTGCGCGGCTCGGAAATCTCGGCCGAGATCGTCCTGAAGGCCACCAAGGTCGATGGCGTCTATACTGCCGATCCGAAGAAAGACCCGAATGCGACCCGCTACGAGTCGATCTCGTTCGACGAGGCGATCTCGAAGCAGCTGCAGGTGATGGACGCCACCGCGTTCGCCCTGTGCCGCGACCAGAAGCTGCCGATCAAGGTGTTCTCCATCGTCAAGCCGGGCGCCCTGATGCGGGTGATCATGGGCGAAGACGAAGGCACCCTGGTCCACGTTTAATCACCACCACTCACATCCAATAACAGGAGAGCAGCATGTCCTTAGCTGACGTGAAGAAGAATGCGCAAGAGCGCATGAACAAGTCCATCGAAACCCTGCGCGCCGACCTGGCCAAGGTTCGTACCGGCCGTGCCCACACCGGCATCCTCGACCACATCATGGTCGATTACTACGGTTCGCCGACCCCGCTCTCCGGCGTGGCCAACCTGACCCTGCTCGACGCCCGCACCATCGGCGTGCAGCCTTACGAGAAGAAGATGCTGAGCACCATCGAAAAGGCGATCCGCGATTCCGACCTCGGCCTGAATCCGTCGACCTTCGGCGAACTGGTGCGCGTGCCGACCCCGCCGCTGACCGAAGAGCGCCGCAAGGAGATGGTCAAGCTGGTCAAGTCGGAAGCCGAAGACGCGAAGATTGCCGTGCGCAACATCCGCCGCGACGCCAACGAGCAGCTCAAGAAGATGGTCAAGGACAAGACCGCCTCGGAAGACGACGAGCGCCGCGCCTCGGACGACATCCAGAAGCTGACCGACAAATTCGTCGCCGACATCGACAAGATGGTCGCGGAAAAGGAAAAAGAAGTCCTGACCGTGTAATATGCTGGCGCGCCCGGCATTGCCGGGTGCGGTCGGAAGCAAGTAGTACATCGAACAGCCTGCGCGCTCCTGCCGCGGGCGGTTTCGTTTTTTCTTCGGTATTCGCCGTCAAGGCAATGGATTTATGATCTTCAAGAGTTCGACGACTGCAGTTCCCGATGTGCCGGCCGTCCCGCGCCATATCGCTGTCATCATGGACGGTAACGGCCGCTGGGCGACCAAGCGCCTGCTGCCGCGCGTGGCGGGCCACGTCAAGGGTGTCGAGGCCGTGCGCGGCGTGGTCGAGGCCTGCGTGTTGCGCGGGGTGGAATACCTGACCCTGTTCGCGTTCTCGTCGGAAAACTGGCGCCGCCCGGAAGAGGAAGTCTCGCTGCTGATGCGCCTGTTCGTCACGGCGCTCGAGCGCGAAGTCTCGAAAATGCACGCGAATAACATCCGGCTGAAGGTCGTCGGCGACCTGTCGCGCTTCGATGCGAAGCTGCGCGAGATGATCGCCAACGCCGAGCGCCGCACCGCCGGCAACACCCGCCTGACCGTCACCGTCTGCGCCAACTACGGCGGCCGCTGGGACATCATGCAGGCGACCAGCAAGATGGTCGCCGCCAACCCGGGCGTGACCGAATTTACGGAAGACATGCTGGCGCCGCACCTGGCGATGGCCTATGCGCCGGAACCGGACCTGTTCATCCGCACCGGCGGGGAAGAGCGCATCTCCAACTTCCTGCTGTGGCAGCTGGCCTATTCCGAGCTGTACTTCACCGACACCTACTGGCCCGACTTCTCGGTCGAGTCGCTGGACGCGGCGATCGCGTCCTACCAGAGCCGCGAGCGCCGTTTCGGCCGCACCGGCGAGCAAGTAGCCAACAAAGCCAATAAGACAAGCTGATGCTGAAAACCCGGATCATCACCGCGCTCGTGCTGCTGGCAGTCCTGCTGCCGGTCCTGTATTCCAACAACTACACAGCCTTTGCGGTGGTGGCCACTGCCTTCTTCGGAGCGGCAGTCTGGGAAACCTTCCGCCTGTTTAACCCGAAGTCCGGCAAGGCGGCGCTGGTCGCCCTGTTCTGGACGGCCGCCTTTGCCTGGACCTTCTTCGTTGCCGATACCGGCAGCAGCCGCACCTTCTGGTTCGTGATCAGCGTCATGGTCTGGGTGCTGCGCTTCGTGCCCTCGCTGAAGATCGGCCTGCCGGCCCTGGACAGCAGCGCCAACACGCTGCTCAGCCTGACCTATGCGGTCTCGCTGGTGGGCTGCTTCGCCGCCATCGTGACCCTGTACGCCTACTCGCCGCTCTACCTGCTGTCGGTGCTGGCCATCGTCTGGTGTGCCGACATCTTTGCCTACTTCTCGGGCAAGGCCTTCGGCAAGCGCAAGCTCGCACCCTCGATCTCGCCCGGCAAGTCCTGGGAAGGCGTGTATGGAGGCTGCATCGCCGTGCTGGTCGTGGCGACGCTCGTCGTCCTGTTCGGCGGCGAGTCCCTCGCGAATACCTTCCCGGTCCGCGTGCAGGCCAGCCTCGGCTGGGCCGCCCTGTACGTCACCCTGATCCTGATCGTCGCCGCCAGTGTCGTCGGCGACCTGTTCGAATCCCAGCTCAAGCGCCGTGCCGGCATGAAGGACAGCAGCAACCTGCTGCCTGGCCATGGCGGGGTGCTCGACCGGATCGACGCCCTGGTGCCCGTGCTGCCGCTGGCGGCCCTGATCGGCGCCTGGCTGTAAGGAGTTTCACATGCAACGCATCACCATTTTGGGCGCCACCGGCTCCATCGGCGTCTCGACCCTCGACGTGCTCGCGCGTCACCCCGGGCAGTACCAGGTGTACGCACTGTCGGCGCACAGCCGCGTCGAAGAGCTGGCCGCCCAATGCCGCCAATTCCGCCCGCAGCGCGCCGTCGTCGGCAGCGCCCGGGCCGCCGACGAATTGGCGCGCTTGCTGGCCGGCCTGCCGGTCGATATCGCCTGGGGCGAAGCGGCCCTGTGCGAGATCGCTTCCAGCCCGGACACCGACACCGTGATGGCCGCCATCGTCGGCGCGGCCGGCCTGGCGCCCACGCTGGCCGCCGCCAGGGCAGGGAAGAAGATCCTGCTGGCGAACAAGGAAGCCCTGGTCATGTCCGGCCAGCTCTTCATGGACGCCGTGCGCGAGCACAAGGCGACCCTGCTGCCGATCGACAGCGAACACAATGCGATCTTCCAGTCGCTGCCCGCCACGTATGCGCGTGAGCCAGGCGCGGCCGGCGTCGCCAAGATCCTGCTGACGGCCTCCGGCGGCCCCTTCCTGGCGCGCGCCGTCGAGAGCCTGGAAGACGTGACGCCCGAAGAAGCCTGCAAGCACCCGAACTGGTCGATGGGCCGCAAGATCTCGGTCGACTCCGCGACCATGATGAACAAGGGCCTGGAAGTGATCGAGGCGCACTGGCTGTTCGGCGCGCCGGCCGACCTGATCGAGGTCGTGATCCACCCGCAAAGCGTGATCCACTCGATGGTCTCCTACGTCGACGGCTCGGTGCTGGCCCAGCTCGGCAACCCCGACATGCGCACCCCGATCGCCCACGCGCTGGCCTTCCCGGAACGCATCGCTTCCGGCGTCGCCCAGCTCGACCTGACGACGATGGGCGCGCTGCAGTTCTACCAGCCCGACTTCGAGCGCTTCCCCTGCCTGGCATTGGCGTTCGATGCACTGCGCGCGGGCGGCACCGCGCCGGCCCTGCTGAACGCCGCCAACGAGATCGCGGTCGAGGCCTTCCTCGAGCGCCGCATCGGGTTCCGCGACATCGACCGCGTGGTGCGCCGCGTGATGGACGAGGTGCCGCACGGCGCCGCCAGCGACATCGCCGCCGTGATGGCACAGGATGCGCAGGCGCGCAGCGCCGCCCGGCAGATCGTCGCCGGCGTGGTCCGCTGACGTTGCGCTAACCTCCTGCTAATTTCCCCTCACAGGGTTCGAGACACGCCATGAGTTTCCTCTATACCGCGGTGGCCTTCCTGCTTGCGCTGGGGCCGCTGATCATCTTCCACGAGCTCGGTCACTACTGGGTGGCGCGCGCCTGCGGCGTCAAGGTGCTGCGCTTCTCGCTCGGCATGGGCAAGGTCGTGTGGTCGCGCCGCTTCGGCCCCGACCAGACCGAATGGGCCGTTTCCGCGCTGCCGCTGGGCGGCTACGTGCAGATGCTCGACAGCCGCGATCCGTCGACGGCGCCGATCGACCCGAAAGATGCGGCACGCGACTCGCATCGTGACTTTGCGCGCCAGAACGTCTGGAAGCGCATCGCCATTGTCGCCGCCGGCCCGACCGCCAACTTCCTGCTCGCGATCGCGCTGTTCGCCGCGCTCTTCGTGCACGGTACCGAGGAGCCGGCCACCAAGCTGCGCCCGATGGCCGAGAACACCCCGGCGTATGCCGCCGGCCTGCGCGGCGGCGACAGCATCGTCGCCGTCAACGGCGAGCCGGTCGCGTCCTGGGGCGACCTGCGCTGGCAGATGACCCACCTGGCCATCGACAAGGACGAGGCCCGTTTCGACGTGCGCGCCGCCAACGGCAGCAGCTACGCGGCCACCATCCCGCAGGCCGAGATCGCGAAGACCAACCCGGAAGCCGACGTCATGGCCACCCTGGGCCTGGACGTCTGGATCGGCATGCCCGTCGTCGGCAAGCTGGTCGAGGGCGGCGCCGGCGAGCGTGCCGGCCTGCGTCCGGGCGACATCGTCCTCGGCGCCGACGGCAAGTCCTTCGCGCACGCCGCCGACTTCGTGCAGGCGGTGCGCGCCGCGCCAGGGCGCACCATGCAGCTGCAGGTGCGCCGCGGCAGCCAGACCATCGCCTTGCCGCTGACCCCGGCACGCGACCCGAAAGGGCAGGGCATCGCCGCCGTCCAGCTCGAGCCCGCGCTCGAACGGGTGACGGTGCAGTCCGGCCCGCTGGAGGCGGTCGAGAAGGGCGCGCGCCGCACCTGGGAGATGACGGTGCTGACCTTCAAGATGATCGGCAAGATCGTCACCGGCCAGGCTTCGCTCAAGAACATCACCGGCCCGATCGCCATTGCCGACTACGCGGGACAGACCGCGCGCCTCGGTCTCGCGACCTTTTTGGGCTTCATCGCGGTCGTCAGCGTGAGCCTTGGTGTAATGAATCTGTTACCAATACCCGTGCTCGATGGTGGCCATTTGCTGTATTATTCGCTGGAAGTTTTGACCGGGCGCCCCCTGCCCGAGCGGATCACCGCATTCGCACAGCGTGCGGGGGTGGCCCTGCTGTTCATGCTGATGGCGCTCGCCGTCTTCAATGACCTGTCGCAGCGGCTTTAAGGACACTGCGATACCGGCAGAATAGAGGGGACCTCGAAAGCCGTAGCGAGCGGCAGCAATGTTGGCCGAGCCCCCAAGGGGGTTGTGCTCACTGTACGACAAGTACAGCGAGCTATCACCTTGGTGGCACAGGCCGACAGTGCAACGCGCAGTAGGCTAGCGAGGTCTCCAAGAATATGTACGTTGTCCAATGACTGACCATTGATTTAGCCAATGAAATCACAACAAGATCGTTTTGCCCTGCCGTTCGTTCGCCGCAGCCTGATCGGCGCGGCTGTGCTGGCCCTGTGCGCCGGCCCCGCGCTTGCCGTCAATCCGTTCGTCGTCAAGGACATCCGGATCGAAGGCATCCAGCGCACCGAGGCGGGCACCGTGTTCAGCTACCTGCCGGTGCGTGTGGGCGAGACCTTCAACGACGAGAAGAGCGTCGCCGCCATCAAGGCGCTGTACGCGACCGGCTTCTTCAAGGACATCCGCCTCGAAGAGGAAAACGGCGTGCTGGTGGTGCTGGTCGAGGAACGCCCGGCGATCGCCGCCGTCGATTTCACGGGCACCAAGGAATTCGAGAAGGACATGCTGATCAAGGCCCTGCGCGACATCGGCGTGGGCGAGACCAAGATCTACGACAAGGCCTCGGTCGACCGCGCCGAGCAGGAACTCAAGCGCCAGTACCTGTCGCACGGCCTGTACGGCGTGAAGATCACGACCACCATCACCCCGATCGAGCGTAACCGCGTCAACGTCATGTTCAACGTCGACGAAGGCGACGTCGCGCGCATCAAGGGCATCAACATCGTCGGCAACAAGGCCTTCTCGGACAAGGAACTGCGCGACGTGCTGCAGCTCTCGACCTCGGGCTGGCTGACCTGGTATTCGAAGGCCGACCAGTATTCCAAGACCAAGCTGACCGGCGACCTGGAAGCGATCAAGTCCTTCTACCTCGACCGCGGCTACCTCGAAGCGAACGTCGAATCGACCCAGGTGTCGATCACGCCGGACAAGAAGGACATCTACCTCACGATCAACATCACCGAAGGCGAGAAGTACACCGTCTCCAGCGTGGCCCTGGAAGGCGAGACCTTCGGGCGCGAGGAGGAACTGCGCCAGCTGATCGTGCTCCAGCCGGGCAAGCCGTATTCGGGCGCGCTGCAGGAACTGACCAACAAGCGGATCGCCGGCCGCCTGGCCACCTTCGGCTACGCCTTTGCCAACGTCAACGCCAACCCCGAGATCAACCGCGAGAAGCGCGAAGTCGCCTTCACCTTCATCGTCGATCCGGGCAAGCGCGCCTACGTGCGCCACATTAACATCGCCGGCAACACCGTCACCCGCGACGAGGTGATCCGCCGCGAATTCCGCCAGTTCGAAGGCGCCTGGTACGACGCCGACCGCGTCAAGCTCTCGCGCGACCGCGTCGACCGCCTCGGCTACTTCAAGGAAGTCAAGGTCGACACGCCGGAGTCCCCGGGCACCGGCGACCAGGTCGACGTCAACCTGACGGTCGAGGAAAAGCCGACCGGTAACTTCATGATCGGCGGTTCGTTCTCGCAGGCCGAGAAGTTCACCTTCACGGCGTCGATCCAGCAGGCCAACTTCGCGGGCAGCGGCCAGACCGTCGGCATCGACCTGAACACCTCGAAGTACAGCCGCACGATCGCGTTCTCGAACACCAACCCGTACTTCACCGACGACGGCATCTCGCGCGCCTTCCAGGTCTACCTGCGCACGACCCGTCCGCCGCTGTCGAACATCGGTTCCTACACGGTGCGCCAGGCCGGCGGCAACATGACCTTCGGCGTGCCGTTCTCGGAAACCGACACCGTCTACTTCGGCGCCGGCCTCGAGCGCACCACGCTGACCACCGACGAGACCAGCCCGACCCTGTACCGCCAGTACGTGGCGCAGAACGGCGGGCCGAGCGAGCCGGGCCCGAACTTCGGTATCGGCACCGGCAAGAGTCTGGCGATCCCGCTGACCGTGGCCTGGGGCCGCGACAGCCGCGACAGCGCGCTGACCCCGAGCATCGGCCGCTACCAGCGTGCGAACGTCGAGATCGACGCGATCGGCGACGCCAAGTACTACCGCCTGGTGTACGAACACCAGTGGTACCGTCCGCTGACTTCCTGGATGACGCTGGCCCTGCGCGGCGAGCTCGATTACGGCAAAGGCATCGGCGGCGACGCCTACCCGGTCTTCAAGAACTTCTACGCCGGCGGCATCGGCTCGGTGCGCGGCTACGAGAGCTCGACGCTGGGCGTGGTCGACCCGGTCTACGGCGACGCCATCGGCGGCTCGAAGCGCGTGATCGGCAACGTCGAACTGCAGTTCCCGTTCCCGGGCAGCAAGGACCGCAGCCTGCGCTGGTTCACCTTCGCCGACGGCGGCCAGGTGTTCCAGGAGAAGTCGAAGATTTACCTGGGCGAGCTGCGCTACTCGGCCGGTATCGGCCTGTCGTGGATTTCCCCGGTCGGACCGCTGCGCCTGAGTTATGCTAAGCCCCTGAACGCGAAACCGGGCGACCAGCTCGAGCGCTTCCAGTTCCAGATGGGCACGGGCTTCTGACCGGCCCCGGCATTACCTTTTTACTCGGAGAATTATGTTGAAAACCCTGATAGCCTTGCTGCCGCGCACTGTATTGCTGGCGGCGCTGTGCGCCAGCGCGCTGCCCGCCATGGCGCAGACGACGGGCCGTATCGGCTTCGTATTCACCGAGCGCCTGATGACCGAATCGAAGATGGCCAAGGCCGCCGACGCCAAGATCCAGGCCGAATTCTCGAAGCGCCAGAAGACGACCGACGAGATGGTCTCGAAGTTCAAGCAGATGAGCGAGAAGTTCGACGCCGACGCGCCGCGCCTGACCGACATCGAGCGCACCCGCCGCGCGCGCGAACTGTTCGACATGGAAAAGGACGTGACGCGCATGCAGCGCGAATTCACGGAAGACCTGATGCAGCGCAAGGGCGAGGAACGCGCCGCCATCGCCCAGAAGGCCTTCAAAATCATCGAACAGATCGCCGAGCAGGAAAAGCTCGACGCCGTGCTGCAGGAAGCGGCGTGGTCGAGCCCGCGCATCGACATCACCGACAAGATCCTGAAACTGCTGGACAAGTAATATTTTGGAATCACGCGAAATCAACCCCAAGGGCGTGCGCCTGGGCGACCTGGTCGAGCGTTTCGGCGGCCAGCTGGCCGGCGATCCCGACCTGGTCGTCGCCTCGATCGCACCGCTCGACAGCGCCGGCCCGACCCAGATCAGCTTCCTCTCCAACAGCAAGCTGCGCGCGCTGGCCGCCCAGAGCGAAGCCGCCGCGCTGATCCTGTCGCCGCTGGACAATACCTCGGTGAGCGCCACCTACGCCGGCGCACGCATCGTCACCACCAACCCCTACGCCTATTTCGCCCGCGCCGCGCAGTACTTCGTGTCGCTGGAAGAAGAAGCCCCGGCGCCCGGCATCCACCCGAGCGCGGTCGTCGACGCGTCGGCCCAGGTCGACCCCTCGGCCCACATCGGCCCGCACGTGACGGTCGAAGCCGGCGCGGTGGTCAAGGCGGGCGCGGTCATCGACCACGGCTGCTTCATCGGCCGTGAAGCGACTGTGGGCGAGGGCACGCATTTCTTCGCCAACGTCACCTTCCACCGCCGCTGCGTCATCGGCGCGCGCGGCATCGTCCACTCGGGCGCGGTGATCGGCGGCGACGGCTTCGGCTTCGCCAGCGAGGCGGGCGTCTACATCAAGATCCCGCAGACCGGGCGCGTGCTGATCGGCGACGACGTCGACATCGGCTCGAACACCTCGATCGACCGCGGCGCCCTGGCCGACACCGTCATCGAAGACGGCGTCAAGCTCGACAACCAGATCCAGATCGGCCACAACTGCCACATCGGCAAGCATACCGCCATGGCCGGCTGCGTCGGCGTGGCCGGCAGCGCGAAGATCGGCAGCCGCTGCACCTTCGGCGGCGCGGCGATGGTCCTGGGCCACCTCGAGATCGCCGACAACGTGCACATCTCCTCGGGCAGCATGGTCTCGCGCTCGGTGCTCGAGCCGGGCCAGTACACGGGCTTCTACCCGCTGGCGAAGAACGCCGAGTGGGAAAAGTCGGCCGCCATCGTGCGCAACCTGAACGGCATGCGCGACAAGATCCGCGCGCTGGAAAAAACAATCAAAACGATTACCGAACCAAGCAAACCCGAAAATGACTGATACCCAAGCCAAGCGTACCCTCGGCATCACCGAGATCAAGGAATACCTGCCGCACCGTTACCCGCTGCTGCTGGTCGACCGCGTGCTCGACGTCGAAGTCGGCAAGCGCATCACCGCCATCAAGAACGTGACCGTCAACGAAGAATTCTTCAACGGCCACTTCCCGCACCAGCCGGTCATGCCGGGCGTGCTGATGATCGAGGCGATGGCGCAGACCGCCGCCATCCTGTCCTTCATGACGATGGACGTGAAGCCGGACGAGAATTCGGTGGTGTATTTCGTCGGCATCGACAACGCGCGCTTCAAGCGCCCGGTGGGTCCTGGCGACCAGTTGGTGATGGACGTCGAGATCCTGCGCGTGGCGCGCGGCATCTGGAAGTACAAGGCGGTCGCCAGCGTCGACGGCAAGGTCGCGGTCGAGGGTGAGCTGATGTGCACCATCCGCGCTAACGAGAATGCGCCGGCGGCAGCCGCGGCGGCAACCACGGCAGCGGGGCAGTAATGAGCAAGATTCACGCGAGCGCGATCGTCGACCCGAAGGCCGAGCTCGACAGCTCGGTCGAGGTCGGCCCGTACTCGATCATCGGCCCGAACGTGCGCATCGGCGCCGGCACCGTCGTCGGCCCGCACGTGGTCATCGAAGGCCACACGACGATCGGCGAGAACAACAAGTTCTTCCAGTTCTGCTCGATCGGCGCCGCGCCCCAGGACAAGAAGTGGAAGGGCGAGCCGACCCGCCTCGAGATCGGCAGCGACAACACCATCCGCGAATTCGTCACCATGAACCTGGGCACGGCCCAGGACGAAGGCGTGACCCGCCTGGGCGACGACAACTGGATCTCGGCCTACGTGCACCTGGCGCACGACTGCCAGGTGGGCAGCCACACGATCTTCTCGAACAATGCGCAGCTGGCCGGCCACGTCCACGTCGGCGACCACGCGATCCTGTCCGGCTACGCCGGCGTGCACCAGTTCTGCAAGATCGGCGCCCATGCCTTCATCGGCATGTACACCAGTCTCACCCAGGACGTGCCGCCATTCGTCCTCGTCTCGGGCAACCCGGCCGGCGCGCGCGGCGTCAACATCGAAGGCCTCAAGCGCCGCGGCTTCACCCGTCCACAGATCGACGGCATCCGCGCCGCCTACAAGCACATCTACCGTTCGAACCTGACGCTGGAAGAAGCGAAGGCGGCCCTCGAGCAGAGCGAAAGCGAGATGCCGGAAGCGGCTGCGGATATCCGCGCCATGCGCGACTTCCTCGGCGCGGCCACCCGTGGCATCGTCCGCTGAAGCCGGGTCCCCGGGCGTCTCGCTGGCCATGGTGGCCGGCGAGGTGTCCGGCGACATGCTGGCCGCACGCCTGATCGCGGGCCTGCGTCCCGCCTTGCCGGAAGCGCGCTTCCACGGCATCGGCGGCCCGCGCATGATCGAGCAGGGTTTCGTCTCCGACGTGCCGCTCGAGACGCTCACCGTGCGCGGCCTCTTCGAGATCATTCCCCGCTACCGCGAGATCAAGGGCATCCAGAACCGCCTGCGCGACCGCCTGCTGGCCGAGCGCCCGGCCGCCTTCATCGGCGCCGACTATCCGGGTTTTAACCTCGGCCTGGAAGAGCAGCTGCGCGCGCAGGGCATCCCGACCGTCCACTTCGTCGGTCCCCAGATCTGGGCCTGGCGCGGCGGGCGCATCAAGAAGATCCAGCGCGCGGTCTCGCACATGCTGGTGATCTTCCCCTTCGAGGAGCAGATCTACCGGGACGCCGGTGTGCCGGTGACCTATATCGGCCATCCGCTGGCGGAAACCATCCCGCTGGTGCCGGACGTGGCGGCGGCGCGTGCAACCCTGGGCCTGGCGCCTGGTGCGCGCGTGGTCACCGTCATGCCCGGCAGCCGCATGGGCGAACTGAAATACCTGGCCGAGCCGTTCGTGCGCGCCGCCGGCCTCCTTGCGAAACGCGATCCCGGCCTGACATTCGTCGTGCCGATGGCGGGCGAGCGGCAGCGCGCCTACTTCAACGAGATCGTCGCGCGGGCCGGGCTGCAGGACGTGCCTGTGCGGCTGGTGGACGATTCGCACACCGCGATCGCGGCAGCCGATGCGGTGCTGGTGGCCTCGGGAACGGCGACGCTGGAAGTGGCGCTGTTCAAGAAGCCGATGACCATCGCCTACAAGGTCATGCGCGCCTCCTGGGAGATCATGCGCCACATGGGCTACCAGCCCTGGATCGGGCTGCCGAACATCCTGGCGCGCGAATTCCTGGTGCCGGAGCTGCTGCAGCACGCGGCCACGCCTGAGGCGATGGCGGAATCGGTGTGGGCGCAGTTGAACGATGCCGCGCTGCGCGATAAGCTGGCGGCACGCTTCCTCGACATGCACCACAGCCTGCTGCGCAACAGCGCCCAGGAAAGCGCCCAGGCGGTCCTGCGCGTGATTGGCAGGAACTGAGCGGCCGGGCCTGAGCGACCCTACGTAACCAACCAAGCAACACCCACGCAATGAGCAAAAAGCGCGTCAATTTCTATCCCGGCCTGCCGCCCCGGCTGCGTCCGTTCACCGACCTCGACATCGTCTGCGGCGTCGACGAGGCCGGCCGCGGCCCGCTGGCCGGGCCCGTGTTCGCGGCCGCCGTCATCCTCGACCCGAAGCGCCCGATCGAGGGCCTGCGCGACTCGAAAAAGCTGACCGAGGCGCGCCGCGACGAGCTCGCGCCCCAGATCCGCCAATACGCGCTGGCCTGGGCCGTCGCCGAAGCCTCGTGCGAGGAAATCGACACCCTGAACATCCTGCACGCGACCATGCTGGCCATGCGCCGCGCCGTCGAGGCGCTGCAGACCCTGCCGACGATCGCCCTGATCGACGGCAACCGCTGCCCGCCGATGGAGATCCGCGCCCACGCGGTCATCGAAGGCGACGACAAGTGCCACGCCATCTCGGCCGCATCGATCCTGGCCAAGACCGCGCGCGACGCCGAGCTGGTGCGCCTGCACGCGCAATATCCCGAATACTGCTTCGACCAGCACAAGGGCTATTCGACCGCGCTCCACCTCGAGCGCCTGCGCCTGCACGGCCCGTCGCCGGTGCACCGCCGCTCGTTCGCGCCGGTGCGCAACCTGCTGCAGGTCGATTTGTTTGCGCCGGCGGTGGAAGAGGGCGTTGTCCTGGCATGAAGACCGTCACCTCGCGCGATAACCCGTTTTACAAGGAACTCAAGGCGCTGGCCGCCAGCTCGCAGGCGCGCAGGAAAGCGGGCCGTACGCTGCTCGACGGCGTTCACCTGTGCCAGGCCTGGCTGGACCTGCGCGGCGCGCCCGGCCACTGCGTAGTCTCGGAAGACGCCCTGCACAATCCCGAAGTGGCCGACATCGTCGCCCGTTGCGAGAGCCTGCGCGCCCACGTGACCGTGCTGCCCGACGCCCTGTTCGGCGCGGTCAGCCAGGTCGAGCACGGGGTCAACCTGCTGTTCGTGGTCGAGACCCCGGCACCAAGCCAGCCGGCGGCGATGCAGGTTTCCGCCGTGCTGCTCGACGGCGTGCAGGATCCGGGCAACGTCGGCTCCATCCTGAGGAGCGCCGGCGCGGCCGGCATCACCCAGGTGTTCTGCAGCCCCGGCACCGCCTTCTGCTGGTCGCCCAAGGTCCTGCGCGCGGCCATGGGCGCCCACTTCGTGCTCGAGATCTTCGAGAACGTGGACCTGGCCGCGCTGGTCAAGGCATCCGATATCGCCGTGCTGGCGATGAGCGGCTACGCCGAGCAGAAGCTGTACGAGGTCGACCTGCGCCAGCCGGTCGCCTGGCTGCTCGGCCACGAAGGGCAGGGCGTGGCCGCCGATCTGATGGCCCTCGCCAGCCACCAGGTGGTCATTCCGCACGGCGGCCAGGTCGAGTCGCTCAACGTGGCCGCCGCGGCCGCGGTCTGCTTCTTCGAGCAGCTGCGCCAGCAGGGGACATAGACGGCGGCGCCGCATGTAGAGTAATCTGGGGTACACGGTTTTTTGGAGTCGAGATGGACATCGCGCATTTGCACTTTCTGGTAGCCGAATCCGACAACGCGCAGCGCGCGGCGGCGGTCGAGATGCTGGGCCGTCTAGGGGCCAGCCGCGTGACCGACGTGCCGGACGGGCACATGGCCCTGCGCACCTTCCAGGCCGGCTTCACGCCGCGCGTGCATGTGGCGATTATCGACCTGGCCCTGCCCGGCATGGACGGGCTGGAACTGATCCGCAACCTGGCCACCCTCGACGCCGGCATCAGCCTGATCGTCACCGGCGCCCAGCCGGCCAACCTGCTGTTCTCGGTGGAGACCCTGGCCCAGGTCTACGGCATCGACCTGCTCGGGTCGATCAGCAAGCCGGTCACCGCCGCCAAGCTCAAGCCCCTGCTCGACAACTACGTGCCGCAAGCGATGCACGCGGTAGTCGACGACACGCCGCGCTTTTCCTTCGCCGAGATCGGCACCGGCCTGCAGAAGCGCCAGTTCGAACCCTTCTTCCAGCCGAAGATCGAGCTGGCCACCGGGCAGGTCAAGGGCCTCGAGACCTTCGCGCGCTGGCGCCATCCCGAGCACGGCCTGCTCGGCCCTTCGGCCTTCATCGACGCGCTCGAGCAGAACAACCGCATCGACTTCCTCGACTGGAGCATGATCGAGCTGTCGGTCGAGCGCTGCCGCTGGTTCCACGATCAGGGCACGCCGATCTCCATCTCGATCAACCTGGCGCCCGAGACGCTCGCCCATCCGGCCTTCCTGCGCCAGATCACGGCCTGCCTGCAGCGCCACACGGTGCTGCCGGACTACATCACCTTCGAGATGCCGGAGTCCTCGGTCCTGAACACCGACCCCAACTTCATCGAACGCCTGGTGCGCCTGCGCATGATGGGCTTCGGCCTGGCGATCGACGACTACGGCACCGGCCGCTCGAACCTGCAGCTGCTGGCCCGCATCCCGTTCACGGAACTCAAGATCGACCGCAGCTTCGTCGACGGCGCCTCCAAGCGGCGCCCGCTCGGGACCGTACTGCGCTCGTGCATGAGCCTGGCCCACAGCCTGGACCGCATGTCGGTCGCCGTCGGCGTGGAGACGCGCCAGGACTGGGACTTCCTGCAGGGGCTGGGTTGCACGTATGCGCAGGGTTACCATATCGCCAATCCGATGGAAGCCACGGCGTTCCCGGGATGGCTCGAAGACTGGCGTCACTTCTTTTAAACAGCGCCGCGGGCATGTTAGTATAAATACATGGACCGCACAGATAGACGAAGCGACTACAAGACCGCACTGCTGATCGACGCAGCCATCCGCAGACCCGCTGCCGACAGCCGCGCCTCACCGGCGCGTGGAGTGGCACGTGAGCTGGCCGGTCTCGGCGTGCCATTCGATACCGCCAAACGCGTGCTGACCAAACCCGCCGAACGGCGCCATGCGCCGCCCACCGCGGCCGACCTCGCCGCCGTGCGCGTGCTCGACATCCCGGAGTAGGCCATGGCCCTGACGCTGCGCTGCGACTGCGGCAGACTGCAAGGGGAGGTCGACCCGGGCGGCGTTGCGGCGCGCGCCGTTTGCTATTGCCACGATTGCCAGGCCTTTGCCCGTTTCCTCGGCCGCGAAAGCGACGTGCTGGACGCCGCCGGCGGCACCGAGGTCGCGGCCACCCTGCCGTCGGCGGTGCGCTTCACATCCGGGCTCGAACACCTGGGCTGCATGTCGCTCAGCCCGCGCGGGCTGTACCGCTGGTATGCCACCTGCTGCCGCACGCCGATCGGCAACACGCCGCGCGAGCTGACCACGCCCTATGTCGGCCTGATCCGGGCCTGCCTCGATGCGCCCGACGAGGCCCTGGCCCGCCAGCTCGGCCGTTCCCCCATCATGGTGCAGACCGGCTCGGCCCTGGCGCCCGTCAAGTCCACCCCGCTGCGCACCGTGTGGGCGGTGGCGAAGATCGGCAGCAAGCTGCTGCGCGCGCGCCTCGGCGGTGGATACCGCGACAATCCCTTCTTCCAGCCCGGCGGCAGCGCACCCCTGCGCGAACCCCGCGTGCTCACGCGCGAAGAGCGTGCCGCGCTGACGCGCTGATCTTCAATTCCCAAAACCCGTGGGGTCAAGATTCCGGTGAAGCCGTGGAGGAGGCCACTGGCCTCCTCCACCCCTACGCACCGCGCCAGATGTAGGGTGGAGTCCCGACTCCACGCGTTTCTGCGCTCGCGGTACGGCTGCACATGCTTTCGGCTAGCTGCTCCAATTGCTAGGTATAAGCAATAAATGCTTCCGTTAAATATCTGCCTAGTGCTATCCTCCAGAACATGGTTGTTCCAACAACACGAATAATTCATTTCTGGAGACTAGCTTATGGTATCGCCGCGTCCTCGTTGTCTGTCCTTCCTCATCGCCACACTGTGCTCCCCGGCCTACGCCCAGGAGGTCCCACCCGCACCTATCCAGCAGGTAGAGGTACGAGCAAGCGCTGAAGCCTACAACCCGCGCCGCGACGACACTGCCAGCCGCATCGTCATCAAGCGCGAGGAAATCCTGCGCTACGGCGACACCTCCCTGCTCGACGTCGTCAAGCGCATCCCCGGCGTCACCGTGACCACCGGCGCCGGGCGCAGCCAGGAAATCCGCATGCGCGGCCTGGGCGCCGGCTATACCCAGATCCTGGTGAACGGCGAGCGCATGCCGGCCGGCTTCGCGCTCGACTCGCTGTCGCCGGAACTGATCGAGCGGATCGAGGTGCTGCGCGTCGCCACGGCGGACATGTCGACGCAGTCGGTCGCCGGCACCATCAACATCGTGCTGCGCAGCAGCGGGCCCAAGGCCGCACGCAAGCGCGAGCGCGAGGCCAAGCTGGGCTATCTCTACGGGGAGCTCGCGCGCGGGCCGTCGGTGAGCGTGCAGCTGGGAGACCGTGCGGACCGCTCGTCGTGGTCGGTCTCGGCCAGCGCCAGCGACGAGCGCTTCGACCGTACCGCGTCGGGCTTCGAGGAAAACCTGCGGCCCGACGGCGTGGTGGACCTGTTGCGCACGACGCGCATTCCGGAGAAGGGCGGCGACCGCCGCATCAGCCTCAGCCCGCGCCTGGGCTGGACGCTGGCCAATGGCGACACGCTGACCTGGGAAAACATGTTCACCGCCTTACAGTTCCGGAACCGCACGCACCTGCAGGTGAGCACCGCGCTCGGCGCCGCGCCGCCGGTGCCCGACCTGCGCACCATGGCCGAGATCGAGAATGCGACGCTCAAGTCCGACCTGCGCTGGACCCGCAGCCTGGCCTCGGGCGCGAAGCTCGATGCCAAGCTCGGCGTCGAGGGCAACCGTTCGGACGACCTGTATCCCCGGGTCGGTCTCGACAGCGCGGGGCGTCCCGCCACCGATGGCAGCGTGCGGGCCAGGGTGCGCGGCAAGGGCGCCAGCAGCACCGGCAAATACACGCGCAAGTTCGATGCCGGCCATGTGCTGGCGCTGGGCTGGGATGCGGGCGTCAACGCCAGCGATCAACGGCGCGTCGAGCGCGACGCCGTGCGCGTGTTCCCGGCCGGGCAGCTGCTCGACGAGACCTTCGACGCCACGATCGCGCGCCTGGCGGTGTATGCCCAGGACGAGTGGGAGCTGACGCCGCAGTGGTCGGTCTACCTGGGCGCCCGCTGGGAGGGCATCCGCACGCGCGTGCACGGCAACGCGGTCGAGGATACGCGGGTGGAGTCCAGCGTCCTCAGCCCGGTGTTCCAGACCCTGTACAAGCTGCCGGGGGCGAAGGGCGACCAGTTGCGCCTGGCCGTGAGCCGCACCTACAAGGCGCCCGGGCTGAACAGCATCGTGCCGCGGCGCCAGGCCTGGGAGAACAACAGCCCCACCGAGGCCGACTACCAGGGCAATCCGGCGCTCGAGCCGGAACTGGCCTGGGGGCTCGACGCGGGCTGGGAGCACTACTGGGCCGAGGGCGCGATGGTGTCGGTGGGCGGCTCGATGCGCCGCATCGACAACTACACCAGCGGGCGCGTCTATTTCGACGGCCTGCGCTGGATCTACATGCCCGCCAACGAAGACCGCGCCACGCTGCGCAGCCTGGAGCTGGAGACGAAGTTCCCCCTAAAGTCGCTGTTCGCGGGAGCGCCGGCGATCGACCTGCGCGCAAGCCTGAGCCGCAACTGGTCGCGCGTCGCCTCGGTGCCCGGGCCGGACAACCGGATGGAGCGGCAGACGCCGCTCAGCGCCAACCTCGGGATCGACTACAAGGCGGGCGCGCTCACGGCCGGCGCGAGCGTCGCGCACCGCAGCGGCGGTTTCGTGCGGGTCGCGGCCAACCGCAGCTACTACAGCCATGCGCGCACCGATCTCGAAACCTACGCGGTTTGGAAGTTCGGCCCACGCGTGCAGCTGCGGATGGCGGCGTCCAATCTGCTCAGCGAGGACAACCAATGGGAGATCAGCTACACCGACCCGGTCACCGGGCGCGAGAAGCGCGGCTGGAATTTCCGGGACGGCGCCAAGCTGCGCACGACCCTGGAGATGAAGTTCTGAGGGAAGGGCGGCCGGAGCGCCGGCCTTACAGCTCCGCTTTACAGCTCAATAATGAGGTCGGGCCGGAAGCCCTCCTGCTCGCCCTTGCTCAGGTAGCCCAGCGGATTGGCGACGACGCGGCACGACCAGGAACGCCCGTCCTCGACGCCGGTTACAAGGTAGTCGTTACGGCAGTGTAGATGGCCGTGCATCCAGATGTCGGCCAGCGGGAACAGCTCGTCGAGCGCGTTGCAGAAGCCCGCCGTGCCCGGCGTGACCCCGTAGCGCGGATCGGCGCTGCGCAAGCTGGGGGCGAAATGGGTGACCGCCACCGTGGGGCCGTCGAAGGGCACGGCCAGTGCGCCGCGCAGCCATTCCTGGCAGGCCAGCGACATCGCGCGCCAGCCGTCGGCCAGCACCGGTTTCCCATCGCGCAATGTGGTGTTCTTGCCGAGGTAGTAGTTGGCAGCGCGGATCGCCTTCTGGTGCAGCTGCTGCTGTTTCAGCGGGTCGTAGCCGGCGGCGAGGGCGTCGAAATCGGCCCACAGCGTGGTGCCGACGAAGCGCACGCCGTCGACGATGACCGTTTCGCGGTCGAGCCAGGCAATGCCCAGCCGCTCGCAGGTAGCGCGCAGGCGGGCATGGGCTTCGTCGAATTCAAGCCCGTCGTACTCGTGGTTGCCCGGCACGTAGAGCACCGTCGCATCGGTCGCGCCCAGCGCCGGCGCGAAGCGTTCGAGCCCGAAATCGGTGCCGCCGAGGCGCGAGCCTTCCTGGTAGGAGCCGATGTCGCCGGCCAGCACGATGAGATCGATGCCGGGCGCGATCCGCGGCTGGAAGGCCGGATAACGTTCGAGGTGGAGGTCGGAGAACAGCTGGATGCGCATGGTCTGCGCAGTATAGCCGCTCGCGCCGTCGAAGTGGCGGCCGGCCTCGCCGCCCATCGCCTGTCCCTGGAGTGACCCGAAAAGCTGTGTGAATCGATCCGCCTCTGTGCGCATGCGCACAGAGGCGCGGATTGCCGGACGCTAGGGTAGGCAATCCATGTCAGGGGAGGGCGCCATGAGCGAGGAAACACGGAAACTGCGGGTCGAGAAGCCCGACATGCCGGCCGGCGGCTGGGGTTCGGTGGGGGAAGTCGCCCACATCCTGTTCGACCAGCGGGCGGTCGCGAAGGACGCGGCGCTGCTGCTCAAGCAGAACAAGACCGACGGCTATGCCTGCGTCAGCTGCGCCTGGGCCAAGCCGGCCAACCCTCATCCTTTCGAATTCTGCGAGAGCGGCGCCAAGGCCACGGCCTGGGAGACCACCAGCAAGACGATCGGCGCCGACTTCTTCGAGCGCCATACCGTCACCGAGCTGGAATCCTGGAGCGACCACAGCCTGGAAGACCAGGGACGGTTGACGGTGCCGCTGCGCTGGGACGCCGCCAGCGACAAGTACCGCCCCGTGTCCTGGGAGACGGCATTCGCCGAGATCGGCGCCGCGCTGCGTGCGGCGGAGCGCGAGAACGTCGTGTTCTACAGCTCGGGACGAGCCTCGCTCGAGACCTCCTACATGTACGGCCTGCTGGCCCGCATGTACGGCAACAACAACCTGCCGGACAGCTCGAACATGTGCCACGAGAGCACCTCGGTGGCGCTGCAAAAGACCATCGGCGTGGGCGTCGGCACCGTGGTGCTGGACGACTTCGAACGTACCGACTGCATCTTCTTCTTCGGCCAGAACGTGGGCGTGAACAGCCCGCGCATGCTGCACCAGCTGCAGGAAGCGCGCCGGCGCGGCGTGCCGATCATCACCTTCAACCCGCTGCGCGAGCGCGGTTTGGTCAGCTTCACCAACCCGCAGTCGCCCGCCGAGATGCTGACCAAGTCCGAGACGCCGATCAGCACCCAGTACCACCAGCTGATGCCGGGCGGGGACACGGCCGCCATCATGGGCCTGTGCAAGGCGGTCTTCGACCTCGACGATGCTGCCGTCGCCGCCGGCCGGCCGCGCGCGCTCGATGCCGCCTTCATCGCCGGGCACACGGACGGCTTCGCGGAATTCGAGGCGGCGGTGCGCGCCTGCCCCTGGCGCGACATCGAACGGGAATCGGGCCTGGCGCGCGCCGAACTGGAACGCGCCGCCGGCGTCTATGCGCGATCCGAGGCCGTCCTCGGCGTCTACGGCATGGGCCTGACCCAGCACCGCAACGGCGTGCAGAACGTGGCCATGGTCGTCAACCTGCTGCTCCTGCGCGGGAACATCGGCAAGCCCGGCGCCGGAGTCTGCCCGGTGCGCGGCCACTCGAACGTGCAGGGCCAGCGCACGGTGGGCATCACCGAAAAACCGGAGCTGGCGCCGCTCGACAAACTGAAGGAACAATACGGCTTCGAGCCGCCGCGCAAGACCGGCATGAACACGGTCGAGGCCTGCGAAGCCATCCTGGCGCGCAAGGTGCCGGCCTTCGTCGCGCTGGGCGGGAACTTCCTGCGCGCCGTGCCCGAGACCGCGCTGATGGAGGCGGCCTGGCGCGAGATTCCGCTCACGGTGCAGGTGTCGACCAAGCTCAATCGCAACCACGTCATCCACGGCAAGGCTTCGTACATCCTGCCTTGCCTGGGGCGGATCGAGGTCGACCGCCAGCAGGGCGGCGAGCAGGCCGTCACCGTCGAGGACAGCACGGCCTGCATCCACGGCTCGCGCGGGATGGCGCAGCCGGCCTCGCCCGACCTGCTGTCCGAACCGGCGATCGTGGCCGGCATCGCCAAGGCCACGCTGGACCCGAACCCGCGCCTGGACTGGGACGCCTGGGTCGCCGACTATGGCCGCATCCGCGACGCCATCGAAGAGACCTATCCCGACATCTTCCATGACTTCAACGCCCGCCTGTGGACGCCGGGAGGTTTCCGCAAACCGATCGGCGCCGCGCAGCGCAAATGGGAGACCGAGAGCGGCAAGGCCGGATTCACGGTGCCCGAAGAATTGCCGGGTGATCCGGACCTCGCCGGGGGACCGGCCTCGCTCCGTTTGTTCACGGTGCGCAGCGATGGCCAGTTCAACACGACCATCTACAGCTTCGACGACCGCTTCCGCGGCGTGTACGGCTCGCGCATGGTTCTGTTTATGGGCGAGGCCGACATGGCGCGCCAGGGCCTCGCCGCCGGCGACACTGTCAGCCTGCGCTGCGCGACGGACGACGGCGTCGCGCGCCGCGTCGACGGACTGGTGATCGTCCCCTACGATATCCCCGAGGGCGCGGTGGCCGGCTACTTCCCCGAATGTAATCCGCTGATCCCGCTCTGGCACCACGCGAAGGAAAGCAAGGTGCCGGCGGCGAAGGCGATCGACGTGCTGGTCGAGCGCACCGGGAGCGCGCGATGAACGCGGCCGAACCCTTCCTGGGCACGGTCCCGGACGCGGCGGCCTTCGTAAGCGCCAGCCGCTGGGACGGCGTCCAGTGCGCCGAGGGCAGCGAGCTGGTGGCCGAGGAGGTGCCGGTGGCGCTTGCCTACAACGGCATCACCCACGCGGTGATGCTGGCCTCGCCCCTCGACCTGGAAGACTTCGCGCTCGGTTTTACCCTGAGCGAGCGCATCGTGCGCCAGCGGCGCGACGTCTACGACATCGAGGTGGAGCAGGGCTGCCGCGGAATCGTCGTCTCGCTGCGGATCGCGTCGGGCGCGATGGCGCGCCTGAAGGGGACGCGCGCCGCGCGCCTGGGCAAGACCGGCTGCGGCCTGTGCGGCGTCGACAGCCTCGATTATTTCGAGCGCGAAGCCTGCCTGCCGGATGCCGCGCCGGCCCCCGGCATCCGTATCGATCCGGCCGCGCTGCACCGGGCGATGGCGGCGATGGCCGCGCGCCAGCAGCTGCACCAGGCCACCGGCGCCGTGCACGCCGCCGCCTGGGCCGACCTCGAAGGCCGGATCGAATGCCTGCGCGAGGATGTCGGCCGTCACAACGCGCTCGACAAGCTGGTCGGCGCACTCGCTAGTGCCGGATCGGCGCCGCACCCGGGCTTCGCCGTGGTCACCAGCCGGGCCAGCTTCGAGATGGTGCAGAAGGCGGCGCGCGCCGGCTTCGGCCTGCTGGCGGCGATCTCGGCGCCGACCGCGCTGGCGGTGCGCATGGCCGAGGAATCCGGACTGACCCTGGCCGGCTTCGTGCGCGCGGGCAGGCACGTGGTGTACAGCCATCCGGAGCGCCTGCTGGCGTGAATGCTGCCACTCCCTCAACGAACACGAAAGGTCCCGCATGAACCGTTTTACCGACAAAACCGTCCTCGTCACCGGCGCCGCTTCCGGCATCGGCCTGGCCACCGCCCGCCGCTTCCTCTCCGAAGGCGCCCGCGTCGTGATGCTCGACATCGACGCAGCCGGCCTCGAAAAGGCCGCCGCCGGACTGCCGCAGGACCGTGTCCTGGTCCAGGTCGGCGACACCGCCGACAAGCAAACCGCCACCGCCGCAATCAAGGCGGCCATCGACCGCTTCGGCGGACTGCACATCCTGGTCAACAACGCCGGCATGGCGGTCGAGGGCGACATCATGCAGACCAGCGAAGACGACTTCGCACGCATCATGGCCGTCAATGTGGCCGGCTACTTCCACATGGCCAAGGCGGCGATGCCCGAACTGGTGAAAGCGGGCGGCTCCATCGTCATGACCTCCTCGGTGTCGGGACTGGGCGGCGACTGGAATACCTTCGCCTACAACACCTCGAAGGGCGCCGTCAGCAACATGGTGCGCGCGATGGCGCTGGACGCGGGCAAGGACGGCGTGCGGGTGAACGCGGTCAACCCGAGCTTCACGAAGACCAAGATGACCGAGGACATGCTGGCGGATCCCGAACTGGTCGCCAAGTTCAAGGAACGCATGCCGCTCGGCGCGCCCGAGGATGCGGACGGCGTCGCGGCGGCGATCGCCTTCCTGGCGAGCGAGGATGCGCGGCTGATCACGGGCGTCAATCTGCCGGTGGATGCGGGGGTAACGGCGTCGAATGGGCAGCCGCCGATGTAGGGCTTGTTGTCCGTCCCAGAACGGTTCTTCGCGATCGCCAGTGGCCGTCGCGTTGACGGTTTTGTTGAAGCATGGACGAGGGGGCGGTGCGATATCGGGTTTTGGGTGGAGTAGTGCGCCGGGAGACCTGCTGTTCGAACGGCCGCTCGCAGCCATTGCAACTTATTGCCGCGTCCGCTTACGACTTGAAGCAGACGTTCTCCCATCAATAGTGATCAGCGATTCTGTCTACAGCCGAAACCTTGCATCCCTTGGGACAAAATATCGTCAGAGTCTCCGAGTGGTGGTTCACCGACCCCCATTCGCGCGTTATTTTCCAGCTCGGTAGTTCATCGGAATCTTCGCTCCCCGGGCTGACAGCAAACGACCAATGTCCTGAATAAAATGCATGGAGCAGAAGAGCCGGTTCACCCTGAGCAGTTTGGATTTCTAACGTGGCTACATATCCTTGCTGTGCCAACTTTGGATGACTGGTGGTGTTGAACTCGTTCGTCTCCCCTCCAATGCCTTTGCAACAGATCATCCGGTCACTTGCCCCCCAGAAGACTGCCGCGACGGTATCGTTCGACGTTTCTACGCTCTTGCTTTTCTTAAAAAAACACGTCATTCCTCTCAAATTAGGCGCACTTGATGGATGTCCGCTTGTCGCCGGTAGCGGACCTATTGTAGCGTCCGCTAACGACCCAAAGCAGCCGTTGTCGGAGTTGGGCACAGGCCTAATTGTTGAGCCTGTAAATTCGCTCGATTTCTGCAGCAGAGAGTCTTGATAAGCTGGCCTCAACGACTGCAGGAGTGACACCGAGCGGGAAGTACATGGTGACAATTTCTCCACCGGGCCGCTCCCTGCTAATTCGATACTCGTACGACAAATCGCACTCCTCGCCAAGGAAGTCTTCAACGAAGTCGAAAAGCTCATAATCCGCAATAGCGACAATGCACCGATCTCCGTCGTCTAACCCAACGCTGATATGCGGAAGAATCTGCTTCACGAATGCCCCTTAGTACTACGCTGAGTGTCCGCTCCTGGCCGAAAGCAGACCTATTGTAGCGTCCGCTACCGACCCAAAGCAGACCTTGGAGAGCCAAAGGTCACTCGACGAGCTCCCCGATATATACCAGAGAATATTTTCCAGAGCTGGCTTCAAACTCGGCAACAACTTGTATGGTAGGACACGAAACGGACAGCATTGCTTTTATGTACCGCCCGTTTGCCGCCACTCTCAACGGAACCAAAACCCCAGTTTTCGACCATAAGCAATCCTCTATCTTTTTTTGATAAGCAGGACTGGAGAAGCCCGAGAGGCCACATTTTTCGATGTCATCTGGATAATTTTTGTTCTTTACGCACGCGAGCTTGGCACTTAAGTCTTCGCTCGCGCCGGGCAGCTTTTTCAGTAACTTCAATTGCGTCGTGCCAACTTCCGCAGCGGTCCATGCCGACACCGTAAAACACAGGAGAAAAACAAGCGATTTTATGCACTGCACGGGTTGCTCCATAGTTCGTTGGAGTGATAGCGTCCGCTTCTGGCCGATTGCAGACCTTCGGAACGGCTCAGTGTACGTCCTCAACGCTCCGGCGACAATAATAGGTTTTGTTAGGCGTATTAAGTCCGCAAAACAGTTTCCTAAGCAGACTAGGCCAATCCGCGCATCTGCTAAACAACCGCAGCACTGAACGATTCGGGCCGCCGCGCAAGTAGCTGAGACAACCGCTGCAACCCCGCCCGCAAGCGTCCACGGTCCTTGATGCTGCCCAGAGAGATCCGAATCGCATTGGCGGATCCGCTGCCAGTCGCGAATGCCTCCGCCGGCGTCACCGCGATGCCCTCGCTGTCCGCCGCACGCGCAAGCTGCGAGGAATTCCAATACGCCGGCAGTTCAAGCCATACATGCAGGCCGTCACCAGAGCCGCTGTACCGCCCCGCCAGGACATCCCGGGCCATCCGGTGGCGTAGGCGCGCTTCCTTGCGTACGCCTTCCAGCAGTCTGTCGGCCGAACCGTCGAGGATCCACTGGGTGGCCAGTGCGGCCGTCAGGGGAGCGGCCATGAGCGCAAACGATCTAAGCGCGGCCAGGAAACGTTCGCGTTCGTGCGGATCGCGTATCAGCACGAAGGCGACACGCAGGCCGGGCGTCAGGCATTTCGACAGGGTCGAGATGTAGTAGACATGGCTCGGGGCAAACGTGGCAATGGGCGGTGGCGGGGCATCGGCAAGCAGCCAGTAGGGATCGTCCTCGACGATGCGTACATTGCAGCGCGTCGCGATGCCGGCGAGCTCCTTGCGCCGGCGGTCCGGAATGGTAGTGGCGGTCGGGTTTTGCAAGGTCGGATTGAGGTAGACCAGCCCGGGCTTGTGCCGGCGGCAGGCTTCCTCGAGGCTCTCGGGCAGCATCCCGTGCCTGTCCGCTTCCACTGCAATGAGGTGCCGGCCGAACTGGGTCGCCGCGGCGCGCAAGCCGGGATACGTCGTCGGCTCGGCCAGGATGATGTCGCCGGGATTCGTCAGCGCAAGGATCAGTGCTGCGATCGCCGCTTGCGCACCCGGACAGACGACAACATCCCGCGAATCCGGTTGTCCAAACATCGGTGCGAGCCATGTGGCACCAGCCTTGCGGTCGGAGTCGCTTCCCCCGCCCAGGTGGTAAGTCATCAGCGATGCATTGTCTGCCCTCATCAGTACCTGGGACAAACCCTGTTTCAACAGGTCGTCGAAGTCCACGCCACCCGGCGGCGGCGGGGTATTCATGCTCAGGTCGAGGATCGAAGTCAGTTCGACTTTCGGCGCCGCGACATAGGTGCCACGCGCGCCGCGGCCCTCCAGCAGGTTGCGGCGCCTGGCTTCGTCGTATGCGCGCGTAACCGTCGTCAGGTCGACATCCAGCTGTGCCGCCAGCCGGCGCTGCGGAGGCAGGCGGTCGCCCGGCCTCAAGGATCCGTCCGCCACCGCCGCCTGCAAGGCATCCGCAATTTGCAGGAAACGCGGCCCCTTATTCCCGGCCAGGCGCGGCAACCAGTTGGGCACAGGTTCATCTTGTATGGCTTTCAACTGGGACATTTTGTCTCGATGTATGGAAATTGCTTTTAGGTAGAATGCCTCAGAACGTGCAGCAGCACCATCCTTGCATGGCAACCGCTGGCGTTTCCTCCTCTCTCATCTGCAATCGGCTCAACATCATGGATTGGTTCCCTATCGTCGCCGTCACGTTCAAGGTTCTCGTGTTAGGCATCGGCATGTTCTTCGCCGTCAAGTGGCATTTCGATCAAGGGCAGAAGGAGAAGGCGATGGACAAGCGCGCGGTGATACGCGCGGCCGCCAAGGTCGCGGCCATCTTCGTGCTGGCGCTCTTGGGCGTGGGGCTGTTCGCCTTCTACCTGGTCAGGACCTTCGGTCTGGACTTGAGTTGAGCGCCGATGCGGACGGCCGGCATGGCCCGGTTCGCCCGCTGCCAGGGCAAGCACATGGTGTTGCCCGGCGCGCTCAGTCCTCGTCCTCGCGCAGCTTCTCGAAGCAAGCCAGCGCCGCCTCGTTCAGCCCCTCGGTCACGAAGGCATCGTCCGGCTGGAACACGGCGCCATCCACCAGCAGGCGCAGCTTGGCCAGGCGGTCGCCGAGCGCCAGCGCCTGTGCCGTCGGCGGCGCGGCCGTGCGTCCCGCTGCTTCGATGGCGGCCGTGACCGCGGGCGGGAAGTCCCACAGCGCGGCGATGCGCGCCGACAGCACCCGCGCCTGCGCGAACAGGGCGGCGATGAAGTCGCCTGAATAGGGCAGGGTCTCGCCGGGGCAGACCTGGTCGACGATGCGGAAGGCGACCACCAGGCCCACGTTTTCCATCAGGCCGGCCAGGTAGGCTTCGAAGGGATTGGCGCGCAGGCCGGGCGCGAGCTGGCTGGCGGCCAGCGCGCACAGTTCGGACTGGCGCCAGATGGCGGGCGCGATGCGCTTCGTGTGGCGTCCGCTGCCCATGCTGATGATGGGCCGGAACGCTACCCGCGCCAGCAGCATGCGCATGCCGTTCTGGCCGAGCAGCATGATGGCCGACTCGATGCTGTTGACCGGCGGCCCGGCATGGTAGCGCGGCAGGTAGGCCGGCCGGTTCGCCTCGCGGAAGACCTCTGCGACCAGCACCACGTCGCGCGAGAGCTGGCGCGACAGCTCGGCCGCGTTCATGTCCTCGTCGCGCAGGGTGCGCATCAGTTGCGGGATGATCTCGGGCATGCGCGGCACCAGGGCCGCGCCGGCGATCGGCGCGCTCGCCAGGCGTTCGAGCTCGTCGAGCACGCGGCGCTCGCGCTCGGGCGGCGCGTAGGGAGGCAGGGCGGCGGTGAGCCAGCGGTAGTAGACGGCATCGATCTCCGCAGCGTGCGCAATATGTGCTGCGGAGCCTGCTTCATCGACCTGCAGGTGCGACCCGGCCGCCGGCGCGGCCTTGCCGGCCTGCTCGCCACCCAATAGTTTGCCCAGCCACCCCATGTCTTGCCGCCTCCAGAAGTCGTGGCAGCGATTCTACATGATGCCCCGGGGCGCCGGCCTTCAGGCCCGGGCTGCGCCCGTCATTGCGTCCAGTAATCGACCACCAGCGAGCGCTCGAGGCAGGCCCCGAGGGTGGCGACGAAGTCCTGGTGCGCCGCATGGACGAGATAGCCGTCGCGCGCCTCATTGCTGGCGAAAGTCAGCGTGAAGCAGTGGGTGAAGCCGTCGTTCAGGCCTTCAGGGCTGACGTTGGTCCCCCACTCGTAGGCCTCGATGCCGGGAATGGCTTGCTGCAGCGTGCCGAAGTCGGCCACGACGCGCTCGACTTGTTCGCTGCTGGCGCCCGGCTTGAAGGCGAACAGGACGACGTGGCGCAGGACGGAGGATGGGTTGGCAGGCATGGCGCTGGAGGTGAGTTGGTGGTGTGCCAATGTTACCCCTGCCTGCCGGAAGGGCGCGCCCGCGTCGAAGGCAGGTCAAAAGCGGTGCTGGATGCCCAGCAGGACGCTCGCCTGGGAGTCGCCGTGACCGATCTCGTCGCGCGCCAGGCTGACGCGCGCGCCGCCTTTGGAGCGCGCGCGCGCGCCCACCGCGTACAGGTCGGTGCGGCGCGACAGGGCGTAGCGCAGGCGCGCGACGGCCATGGTGGCGTCCCCCGCCTGTGCGCGCAGCTCCTGGTGGTAGAGCGCGCCGGTGAGCGTGAGGGCCGGGGTGAGCTGGTAGTTGACGCCGGCCCAGGCCAGCCGCGCACGCGTGGCGGCCGGATCCGCGGAGGAGGCGCTGCGGCGCCAGTCGCGCACGGCGGCCTGCAGCTTCCAGGGGCCGTGGCTGGCCATCGCGCCCAGGTGCCAGACGGTGGTGGCGGGGCGTGGGCCGCCCTCGGCCGGGCGCGCTTCGTTCACGCGTTCCGCCGAGGCGACGAACGACACCGGCCCCAGCGCATAGCTGGCCGCCACCGAGCCTTTCGCGCCGTCGCCGGTCGACGCCCCTTCGCCTGCGCCGTAGCTGGCGCCGTAGCTGGCGCCAAAGCTCAGCGGCCCGGCCTTGCCCGCATACTTGATCATGTTGTCGTAGGCGAAGGTCATGCCGTACTTGCCCGGTCCGCTGCCGTGGGCGGCGGGCGCCCACGAGTAGGCCGGCGCATAGCCCATCGGGTCGTAGGTCAGCAGGAAATCGTAGGTGGTGGTGAAGGCGCGGCCCAGCAGCACGCTGCCGAAGCGTCCTTCGAGGCCGACCGTGGCCTGGCGCTTGAAGAGCGGGCTGTCGGCTACGCCGGTGTCGGCGGCGATGCCCATCTCCAGGCCGTAGACCGCCTTCAGGCCGTCGGCGATGGTCTCGCTGCCGGAGAATCCGAGGCGCGAGGTGTTCATGCCGCCGGAATTGACGCGGAAGGCGCCGCCTTCGGGAGTGACGTGGGTGGTGTGGCCGAAGTTCAGGTCGACCAGGCCGTAGACGACGGGGCCGTTCTGGGCGCGGGCAGCGCCGCAGGCTACGGCGAGGGCGCACAGGGACAACTGCAAGATGGGTTTGCTCATGGTGTCTCCGGATACGGTGTACGAACGCGCGCCTCCCCGCGCCGGGCGGGCGGCGGATCGAGGGATGCGGCGTGAAGAAGGAGGAGGCTGCCGCTGGGCTGCGGCAGCCGGGCTGGCTGGATTAGCGGTCGACCATCTTGCGCGGCACGAAGGCCAGCAGCAGGGCGCCGAGCAGCAGGGCGCCGGCGGTGAGCCACAGGCCCGCGCCCTGCTTGCCGGTGAAGTCGTTCAGCCAGCCGACCAGCGAGGGGGAGAAGAAGCCGGCCAGGTTGGCGATGCAGTTGATGGTCGCGATGCCGGCGGCGGCCGTCATGCCGCCCAGGAAGGCGGTCGGCAGGGCCCAGAACTGCGAGGTGGCGCAGATCGCCCCGGCCGCGGCGGCGCTGAGCAGGGCCAGCGCGCTTGCCACGCCGTCGGTGAAGGGCAGGGCGAACAGGGCGGCGGCGGCGACCAGCATCGGCACGCCGCAGTGCAGGCGCCGCGCCAGGGTGCGGTCCGAGCTGCGGCCGACCAGGGGCAGGCAGAGCAGGGCGACCGTGTAGGGAATCGCCGCCAGCAGGCCGACCGTGCCGATGCCGTCGACCCCGGCGTTGCGGACGATGGCAGGCAGCCAGAAGGTGATGCCGTACTGGCCCATCACGATGCAGAAGTAGACGCCGGTCAGCAGCCACAGGCGGCGGTCGGCGAAGAAGGAGCCGATCGAATGGTGGGCGACCTTGTCGCCTTCCTCGGCGGCGATGTTGCGCTTGAGGACAGCCTTTTCTTCCGGCGTCAGCCACTTGGCGTCGTCGATGCGGTCGTCCAGGTAGAACAGGATGGCGATGCCGAGCAGGAGCGAGGGCAGGGCCTCGAGCGTGAACAGCCACTGCCAGCCCGCCAGGCCCTGCACGCCGGCGAAGGCTTCCATGATCCAGCCCGACAGCGGGGCGCCGACGATGCTGGCCAGCGGGATGGCCATGAAGAAGATCGCCATCACCTTGGCGCGGCGCGCCGACGGGAACCAGTAGGTGATGTAGAGGATGACGCCCGGCGCGAAGCCGGCTTCGGCCACGCCGAGCAGGAAGCGCAGGATGTAGAAGGCGGTGGGCGACTCGACGATGCTGAAGCTGGCCGAAATCATGGCCCAGGTGATCATGATGCGCGCGAGCCAGCGGCGGGCGCCGAAGCGGTGCAGGATCATGTTGCTCGGCACCTCGAACAGGAAGTAGCCGATGAAGAAGACGCCGGCGCCGAGGCCGTACACGGTGTCGCTCCATTGCAGGTCGCTCAGCATCTGCAGCTTGGCGAAGCCGACATTGACGCGGTCGAGGTAGGCGCCGAGGTAGCACAGCATGAGGAAGGGAACCAGGCGGCGCACCACCTTGGCGTAGGCGCGCGATTCGAGGTCTTGCGAGGCGTCGGCGCCGGCGAGGGCGCCTGCCGAAGATACGGTCTGCGATTTCATGTTCGTCTCCAATGATCGTTGCGGTGCCGTTTCCCGGCACTCTGCCGCGCGGCGGAAGGTCTCTGCCTTCTCGCCCGCCGCGCGGCGTGTCTTGTCGCTGCCCCGTCCGCTCAGCGCAGCCAGGACTTGATGGTCGCCGCCATCGTCTCGGCCGAGATGCCGTAGCGGTCGTGCAGCGTCGGCAGGGCGCCCGCGTCGAGGAAGGCGTCCGGCAGCGCGACCTGGCGGAAGGCCGGCGCCACTCCGGCGCGCAGCAGCGTGCCCGCCACCGCTTCGCCCAGGCCACCGACGATCGAATGGTTCTCGGCCACGACCACCAGGCGGCCCGGCTTCAAGGCTTCGCGCACGATGGCCTCGATGTCGAGCGGCTTGATGGTCGGCGTGTGCAGCACCGCGACACCGATATTATCCGCACGCAGGCTTTCCGCCACTTCCAGCGCCCGCATCGTCATGATGCCGCTCGAGATGACCAGCACCTCGCGCCCGTCGCGCAGCAGCTTCGCCTTGCCGAGTTCGAAGCGGTAGTCGTACTCGTCGAGCACCAGCGGCACCTTGCCGCGCAGGAGGCGCATGTAGACCGGGCCCTGGTGTTCGGCGATGGCGCGCGTCGCCTGCTCGGTGTCGAGCGCGTCGCAGGGATCGACGATGGTCAGGCCCGGCACGCCGCGGAAGATCGCGATGTCCTCGGTCGCCTGGTGGCTCGGCCCGTAGCCGGTAGTCAGGCCGGGCAGGGCGCAGACCATCTTGACGTTCAGGTTTTCCTCGGCGATCACCTGGTGGATGAAGTCGTAGGCGCGGCGCGCGGCGAACACGGCGTACGTCGTCACGAAGGGCGTGAAGCCTTCCTTGGCCATGCCGCCGGCCGCGCCCATCAGCAGTTGCTCGGCCATGCCCATCTGGAAGAAGCGCTCCGGGTACTCCTTCGCGAACAGGTGCAGGTCCGTGTATTTTGCCAGGTCGGCGCTCATGCCGACGATGTCGGGGCGCTCGGCGGCCAGCTGCACCAGGGCGTGGCCGAAGGGGGCGCTTTGCGTGCGCTGGTTCTCGCCGGCGATCGAGGCGATCATCGCCGAGGTGGTGAGGCGGGGTTTGGTGGCTGCCTGGTTCATTTCGTGTCTCCTGCATGGGCGGCGTCGAGGATCGCGATGGCCTGCTGCCATTCGTCGGCCTCGACCCGGATGAAGTGGTTCTTGTCGCGCTCTTCCAGGAAGGGCACCCCGCTGCCCATCAAGGTGTCGCACAGGATCACGCGCGGCTGCGGGCCGGGGTGGGCGCGGGCGGCGTCGAAGGCGTCGCGCACCGCGCCGATGTCGTTGCCGTCCACGCGCAGCACGAACCAGCCGAAGGCGGCCCACTTGTCGGCCAGCGGCTCGAAGCCGAGGATCTTGCTGGAGGGGCCGTCGGCCTGCTGGTTGTTGATGTCGACCAGGGTGATCAGGTTGCCCAGGCCATGGTGGGCGGCCGAGAGCGCTGCTTCCCAGGTCGAGCCCTCGTCGAGTTCGCCGTCCGACATCGAGTTGTAGACGAAGGCCGGGTTCTTCTTCTGGCGCAGGCCGAGCGCCATGCCGACCGCGATGGTCAAGCCCTGGCCCAGCGAGCCGCCCGAGATTTCCATGCCGGGGGTGTAGGTCGCCATGCCCGACATCGGCAGGCGGCTGTCGTCGCTGCCATAGGTGTCGAGTTCCTCTTCCGGGATCACGCCGGCTTCCAGCAGGGCGGCGTAGAGGGCGATGGCGTAGTGGCCGTGCGAGAGCAGGAAGCGGTCGCGGCCTTCCCACTTTGGTTCGTCCGGACGATAATTCAGCGCGTGCCGGTAGGCGACGGCGAGGATGTCGGCCATGCCCAGCGCCTGGCCGACATAGCCCTGGCCCTGGACTTCGCCCATGCGCAGGGCGTAGCGCCGGATGCGGTAGGCCGCCGCGCGCAGGGCGGGCAGGCTGTCTTGATGCTCCATGTGTGTCTCCGTTGGTTGAATGAATCGCCGTCTCTGGCAGCGCTTCGGTGTTCCAGTGCGAGACCAGTGTATAAATGCAGACATGAACCGTATAGCGAGTATTTCTTACCAATAGATGAAACCAGTTCAGCGATACCGCGCCCTGCGCAAGGCTTCCCTCAAGGGCCTGCAAGCCTTCGAGGCGGCCTACATGCACCGTTCCTTCGCCAGCGCGGCGCAGGAGCTGTCGATCACGGCCTCCGCCGTCAGCCACTCGATCCAGACGCTGGAAGAAGCGCTCGGCACGCTGCTGTTCGAGCGCGCGCGGCGCGGCGTGGTGCCGACCGAAGCCGGCGCCCGCCTGTTCGAGGTGATCCGGCGCTCTTTCGGCGACATCGACGACGAGCTGCGCACCATCCTCGACCGCAGCAGCAAGCAGCAGGTGGTGACCATCCAGTGCGCGCCCAGCTTCGCCGCGATCTGGGTGATGCCGCGCCTGCCGGCTTTCCTGCGCGCCCATCCCGAGATCGACGTGCGCCTGTGGGCCGTGCACCAGGCGCCCGACTTTTCGCACAGCGGGGTCGACGTGGCCGTGACCTACGGCCGTCCGCCCGCCTCGGCCGGCGTGCACGTCGAGCCGATCTCGCAGCGCGAGCGCTACCTGCCGGTGTGCAGCCCCAAGCTGGTCGACGGCTGGACCCTGCCGCTGCCGGCGAACGACATCGAGAATTTCTACCTGATCCAGAACGACGTCTCGCTGACCTCCTGGGACGAGTGGATCGCACGCTTCGCGCCCGGCTGCGGCAACCCGGTGCGCGGGCTGCGCCTGGACCGCGCCTTCATGACGCTCAGCGCGGCCGAGAACGGCCTGGGCATGTGCATCGAAAGCAGCGTGCTGGTGCAGGAATACCTGGAGCAGGGGCGGCTGGTATGCCCCTTCGGGGAGCTCGCCATCGAGGCGACCGCACACTACCTCGCCGTGCCGAAGAGCCGCGAGGGCCTGCAGGCGGTGCGCACGGTGCTGGAGTGGATCCGGGGGATGGTGGAGGGGTGAAGCAGGGCCGGGGACCGATGCCCGGCCCGGCCGGCAAAGGCCGCCTCAATGAATCAACATGCCGCCATTGACGTCCAGCGTAATCCCCGTGCAGTAGGCCGACAGATCGCTCGCCAGGAACACGACCGCGCCGCCGATGTCCGCCGCGCGGCCCAGGCGCGCCAGCGGGATGTCCTGCGCGATCTCGCCCTTGCGCTCTTCGGTGAGCTTGCCCTTGATGATGTCGGTGGCGATCAGGCCGGGCGTGATGGCGTTGACGCGGATGCCGCTGGGGCCGAATTCGCGCGCCATCGCGCGGGTCAGCCCGAGCACGCCCGCTTTCGCCGCCGAATAATGCGGCCCGCCGAGGATGCCGCCGCCGCGCTGGGCCGACACCGAGGAGGTCGAGATGATGCTGCCGCTCTCCTGGCGCTGCATCGCCGGCAGCACCGCCTGCGACATCAGCAGGGTGCCGCGCAGGCTGACGTCGAGCACGGCGTCGTAGTCGGCGGCGGTGATGTCGAGCGTCTTCTTCGCCTGGGTGATGCCGGCGTTGTTGAACAGGATGTCGATGCGGCCGTAGCGCTCGAGCGCCGCCGCGGCGGCGGCCTCGCACTGTTCCTTGTTCGTGACGTCGGCCACCACGCCCAGGTGTTCCGGCCCGAGTTCGGCCGCGGCCGCCGCGGGATTGGCGCCGGCCAGGTCGGTGATGACGACCTTCGCGCCGTGCGCGGCCAGCATGCGGGCGGTGGCAAAGCCCAGGCCATTGACGCCGGCGCCGCCGGTCACGATTGCCACGCGATCTTTGAGTAACATGTTCCGTCTCCATGCGAGTGTGATTGTGCTCGCATGGTGCGGGAGGCCGGCGGCGCGGGCAAACGAGGAAAACTCAGGCAGGGGCGAAATCAATTCATGCCAGGCTTGCGCCGCCGATCCGCGCGGCATGGCTAGAATGGGCGATTGAAGACAAACGAAAGTATACGATGAAAAAAACCGACCTGGCCAAGGCCGACGCCAAGAAGATCATGAACCAGATGGGCGCGAAGGTCGCCGCCTTCGGCGTCGCGGCAGCGCCGGCAATCGACAAGCGCGAGCAGCGCGAACGCGACCGGGCGGCGGGGCTGGTGCCGTTTGCGATCAAGCTCAATGGGGAGCTGGTGAAGGAGTTGCAGGGGCGTGCCGCCAGCGAGGGGCGCGATTTGAACGAAGTGGTGGCGGAGTTGTTGAAGAAGGGGATGGGCGGGTGATTTTTTGAGCCGGGGTTCCGCAAGCGTCGAACGCGTGGAGTCGGGACTCCACCCTACATCTGGCGCGATGCGTAGGGTGGAGTCCTGACTCCACGCGTCAGGAACCTTTGCGCGGCCGTACCGTCCGGACTAAGCCAAACGGCAGTCAATACTCCCGCCGGTCCGGCTTGATCTCCTGCAGGATCGTGGTCGAGATCTCCTCGATCGACTTGGTGGTCGAGGACAGCCAGCGTATCCCCTCGCGCTTCATCATCATCTCGGCCTCGTTCACCTCGTAGCGGCAGTTCTCGATCGACGCATACTTGCTGCCGGCGCGGCGTTCCTCGCGGATCTGGGCCAGGCGCTCGGGCGTGATCGTCAGGCCGAACAGCTTGTGCCTGAAGGGCGGCAGCGAAGAGGGCAGCTTGCCGCGCTCGAAGTCGTCGGGGATGAGCGGGTAGTTGGCCGCCTTGATCCCGTACTGCATGGCGAGATACAGGCTGGTCGGGGTTTTCCCGGAGCGCGAGACGCCCACCAGGATCACGTCGGCCTCGGCCAGGTTCTTATGCGACTGGCCGTCGTCGTGGGCCAGCGAGAAGTTGATCGCCTCGATGCGGCTCTTGTATTCCTCGGAGTCGACGATGTTGTGGGTGCGGCCGATGGTGTGGGTCGACTTGACGCCCAGCTCCATCTCGAGCGGCGCGACGAAGGTCTGGAACAAATCCATGTGCATGCCGTTGGCCGCGCGGATCACGCCCGACAGGTCGTGCTTGACCAGGGTCGAGAACACGATCGGGCGCTGCTTGTTGTCCGCGTTGTAGACCTCGTTGATGCGCCGCGCCGCGTCGCGCGCCTTGTCGAGCGTGTCGATGAAGGGAATGCGGATCTGGCGGAAGCGCATCTCGAACTGCGAGAGCACCGCATGGCCGAAGGCTTCGGCGGTGATGCCGGTGCCGTCCGACACGAAAAACACGGTGCGCGTGGGCGGGGGAAGCGGGGTGCGGGCATCAGGCGTCATGATATTTTTTTAACTATTGCTGTCAAGTTTGCAGTGTTGTGCGCTGTGAATCCGGGATTCGCGGGGTAGAATGCTCGGCAACGGATTTTTGCATTGTGCTGCACGGCCCCCAGAATAACAAGAATAGCGGCCCGCACGCAGCCAACAGTGCTCCATCAGGTTTCTATCTCAAAGTAAGGTGCTTTACCATGACTAACCTGTCCCATGCAGTACTGACGGATCCCGAACAAGGCGCGGCAGTATACGTTGCTCCGTTCGAAAACCTGCGCATGACCGATGTCGAATCGGTCGGCGGCAAGAACGCCTCGCTCGGCGAAATGATCAGCCAGCTCGCCGAAGCCGGTGTGCGCGTGCCGACCGGCTTCGCCACCACGGCCCAGGCCTTCCGCGACTTCCTCGAGCATTCGATCGATGGGGGCGCCCCGCTGGCCGAGCGTATCGCCACGCGCCTGGAAGGCCTCGACATCGACGACGTGCGCTCGCTCGCCGCCGCCGGCGCCGAGATCCGCCAGTGGATCATCGACACCCCGTTCCAGCCGCGCCTGGAACAGGAAATCCGCGGCTACTACGAGCGCCTGGTCGCCGACTCGACCGCCGAGATGTCCTTCGCCGTGCGTTCCTCGGCCACCGCCGAAGACCTGCCGGACGCCTCCTTCGCGGGCCAGCAGGAGACCTTCCTGAACGTGGTCGGCATCGACAACATCCTGGAGGCGATGAAGCATGTCTTCGCCTCGCTCTACAACGACCGCGCAATCTCCTACCGCGTCCATAAAGGCTTCACCCACGCCGAGGTCGCGCTGTCGGCCGGCGTGCAGCGCATGGTGCGCTCCGACGTCGGCGCGGCCGGCGTCATGTTCACCATCGACACCGAATCGGGCTTCAAGGACGTGGTCTTCATCACCTCCAGCTACGGCCTGGGCGAGACCGTGGTGCAGGGCGCGGTGAATCCGGACGAGTTCTACGTCCACAAGCCGATGCTCCAGCAGGGCAAGTCGCCCGTCATCCGCCGCAACATCGGCTCCAAGCTGATCAAGATGGAGTTCACCAACGAAGCCAAGGCTGGCCGTTCGGTGAAGACCGTCGACGTGCCGATCGAAATGCGCAACCGCTACTCGCTGACCGACGAAGAGGTGGTGGAACTGGCGAAGTACGCCGTCATCATCGAGAACCACTACGGCCGCCCGATGGACATCGAATGGGGCAAGGACGGCCGCGACGGTAAGCTCTTCATCCTGCAGGCGCGTCCGGAAACCGTCAAATCGCAGCAGAAGGCGACCGACGCCCAGCAGCGCTTCAGCCTGAAGGGCACCGGCACCATATTGACCAGCGGCCGCGCGATCGGCCAGAAGATCGGCGCCGGCCCCGTGCGCGTGATCACCGACCCGTCGGAGATGGAACGCGTGCAGCCGGGCGACGTGCTGGTCGCCGACATGACCGACCCGAACTGGGAGCCGGTCATGAAGCGCGCTTCGGCCATCGTCACCAACCGCGGCGGCCGTACCTGCCACGCGGCGATCATCGCCCGTGAACTGGGCGTGCCGGCGGTCGTCGGCTGCGGCGACGCGACCGAGATCCTGAAGGACGGCACCTTTGTCACCGTCTCCTGCGCCGAAGGCGACGAAGGCAAGATCTACGACGGCCTGCTGGAAACGGAAGTGACGGAAGTGTCGCGCGGCGAGCTGCCGCCGATCCCGACCAAGATCATGCTCAACGTCGGCAACCCGCAGCTGGCCTTCGACTTCCAGTCGGTGCCGAACGGCGGCGTGGGCCTGGCCCGCCTCGAGTTCATCATCAACAACAACATCGGCGTGCACCCGAAGGCCATCCTCGAGTACCCGAACATCGACGCCGACCTGAAAAAGGCGGTGGAGTCGGTCGCCCGCGGCCATGCTTCCCCTAAAGCCTTCTACGTCGACAAGCTGGCCGAAGGCGTGGCGACCATCGCCGCCGCCTTCTGGCCGAAGCCGGTCATCGTGCGCCTGTCCGACTTCAAGTCGAACGAGTACAAGAAGCTGATCGGCGGTTCGCGCTACGAGCCGGACGAGGAAAACCCGATGCTGGGCTTCCGCGGCGCCGCGCGCTACCTGGCCGAGGACTTCGCCGAGTCCTTCGAGATGGAATGCCTGGCCATGAAGCGCGTGCGCGAAGAGATGGGCCTGACCAACGTCGAGCTGATGATCCCGTTCGTGCGCACCCTGGGCCAGGCCGAGAAGGTCATCGAGCTGCTGGCCAAGTACGGCCTCAAACGCGGCGAGAACGGCCTGCGCGTCATCATGATGTGCGAAGTGCCGTCCAACGCCATCCTGGCCGAGCAGTTCCTGCAGTACTTCGACGGCTTCTCGATCGGCTCGAACGACCTGACCCAGCTGACCCTGGGCCTGGACCGCGACTCCGGCATGGAGCTGCTGGCCAAGGACTTCGACGAGCGCGACCCGGCCGTGAAAGCCATGCTCTCGCTGGCGATCAAGGCCTGCCGCGCGCAGGGCAAGTACATCGGCATCTGCGGCCAGGGGCCGTCGGACAATCCCGACTTCGCCCAGTGGCTGGTGGAGCAGGGCATCGAGTCGATGTCGCTGAACCCGGACTCGGTGATCGATACCTGGCAGAAGCTGGCGAAGATGTAAGCAGGGCGGCCTGAGGCCCCCGGCGAACCGCGCTCCTTACCGGGGCGCGGTTTTTTTACGTCCGCGCCAGGGCGGCGGCCCCAATGAAAAATGCCAGTCAGCCTAAGCTGACTGGCATCAGGACATGCCCCCGTATTGTTAGGTCAGGCGATGGTCAAGCCTTCTTTGCAGCGCGCTTGCGGCTGGCGAAGCCGGCGCCCAGCATTGCGATGCCGAACAGGGCCAGCGAGCCTGGCTCCGGCACTTCGGCCAGCTTGAACTGGCCGTTGTTCGACACGAAGAAGTACTGGCCAGGCGCGTTGGCGTAGGCGGTGCCGTCGCAGCCGGCGCCGGTGAAGCCGGCGTACTGGCAGGCCACTTCCGACACCAGGTTAGGCGTAGCTTCGCTGTTCGGGTTGGCGATCGGGTTGGCGTTGGTGAACGCGAACGCGAGGATTGATTCCAGCGACAGGTCCTGGCCGTTGCTGCGGAAGAAGTAGCCTGGTTCCATGCTGGTGGCGCGGGCGAACACGCTCACCTGGCCGTTGGCGATCGGGCTGCCGCTCGCATCGACTTCGCCGCCGCCGCCGGCGAGGACGTCGAACATGGCGATCTCGGTGCCCAGGTTGGCGCCGTAGATGCCTTCGGTGCTGCCGTATTCGCCGTCGGTCGGGTTCTGGAAGATGCGGATGGTGCCGCCGCTGAAGGTGAACGAACCGTTGGCCGAGCCGGTGCCGAAGGTGCCGTTACCGAAGCCTTCGAACATCGCCGTGATGTTGCCGCCTTCGAAACGGTCGTTGAATTGCTGGCCATTGCTGTCGGCCTGCAGGATATTGAACACCGCGTGCTCGACGAAGGTGAAGCTGTTCGTGCCGGACGGCGTCAGCTGGATGAACGAGTTGCCGTTCACGTCGAGGTATTCGCCGATGACCTGGGCGTTATCGAACCCGCCGCCGTTCGGGTTGAAGCGCCAGTCGGTCAGGATGGTGGCCGCGTTGGCGGCACCAGCGAAGGACATGGCGACAGCGGTAGTGCAAGCCAGTTTTTTCAACAGTTTCATGATTATGGTCCTCTGGGTGAGTGGAACGATAAACAAGTAACAAGTGCACCCAAGTACACGCAAACACCGTGCCAATTTGATTTAAATCAGAAAAAACAGAGACTTACGCAACGAAGGCTGGGAGAGCCGGACCGGATTGTAAAAAATTTCGACTTGCTTTTTTCAAAAATATGTGCCTATTGGAATTAAAGGCATTGAGGCAACAAGTAGCATTGAGGCAACAAATAGGTTGACTCCATAACGGAACACGCTACACTGGACATATTGAATGGCTGACAAAAACAAATACCATCAAAAACACGGCAACTTCATATCAAACCCTCGTCGCCTTTGCTGGTAACGGGGGTTTTTATCTTTTTGAACGGGCGAGAGGAGAACGGGATGTCTGACTGGATGAACTGGATGGTGGGCGCCGGCATATTGGTCGTGGCCGAGTTGTTCACGGGAACCTTTTACCTGCTGATGATCGCCATCGGCCTGGCCTGCGGCGGCATCGCGGCGCTGTTCGGCCTGTCCGGCCCGCTGCAAACCCTGGTCGCCGCGGCCACCGGCCTGGCCGCCACCGGCGTCCTGCACCGCAGCCGTTTCGGCCGCCCGGCGAAACTGGACGCCACGCGCGACCAGAACGTCAACCTCGATATCGGCGGGCGCGTCACCGTCCATGCCTGGAACGAGGGCCGCGCGCGCGTGATGTACCGCGGCGCCCTGTGGGACGTGGAACTGGGCGGCGGCGCATTGCCCGAGGCCGGCGACTTCCGCATTGTCGAAGTCAAGGGCAACCGCCTGATCGTGGCGAATTCATAAGACAAACAGATACCGCTAACTCATCTATAAGGGATGCTCATGGAATTTTCGTTCGAAATCGTGGCGCTGGTGATTTTCGTCATCGCGATCGTCTTCGTCTTCAAGACGATCAACGTCGTGCCCCAGCAGCACGCCTGGGTGGTCGAGCGCCTCGGCAAGTACCACGCGACGCTGGCGCCGGGCTTGAACATCGTGATTCCCTTCATCGACCGCATCGCCTACAAGCACGTGCTGAAAGAAATCCCGCTCGACGTGCCGCCCCAGGTCTGCATCACCAAGGACAACACCCAGCTGCAGGTGGACGGCATCCTCTACTTCCAGGTGACCGACGCCATGCGCGCCTCCTACGGCGCGTCGAACTACATCCAGGCCATCACCCAGCTGGCGCAGACCACGCTGCGCTCGGTGATCGGCAAGATGGAGCTCGACAAGACCTTCGAGGAGCGCGACCACATCAACACCACCATCGTCAACGCGATCGACGAGTCGGCCGCCAACTGGGGCGTCAAGGTGCTGCGCTACGAGATCAAGGACCTGACCCCGCCGGCCGAGATCCTGCACTCGATGCAGCGCCAGATCACGGCCGAGCGCGAAAAACGCGCCTTGATCGCCGCGTCTGAAGGCCGCCGCCAGGAACAGATCAACATCGCCAGCGGCGAACGCGAAGCGGCGATTGCCCGCTCCGAGGGCGAGCGCCAGGCGGCGATCAACCGCGCCCAGGGCGAGGCCAGCGCCATCGTCGCCCTCGCGGAAGCGAGCGCCTCCGCGCTGCGCCAGGTCGGCGCCGCGATCCGCGAGCCGGGCGGCGACGAGGCCATGAACCTGCGCGTGGCCGAGCACTACGTCGACGCCTTCGGCAAGCTGGCCAAGACGAATAACTCGATCATCGTGCCGGCCAACCTGGGCGAGATGAGCGGCTTGATCGCCAGTGCGATGCAGATCGTTAAAACACAAAAATGAGCCGCACCTGATTTGTCACTGAGCCGAGCCTGAGCCGAACCTGCGCAACGTAGGGTCGCGCAGGCGAGTGGATGGCATCGCGCCGGCCCGGACAGATTGCCGGGCGGATCATTTTCCGTCCACTCCTTGCTGTTTCTGCCTGCGGAACGTGCTACATTGCCCACATGCGCCATCGCTTACGTCTCTACGTCCTGTGCCTGCTGATCGTCTCGCTGCCCGTGCAAGGCATTGCAGGCGTGGTGAGGATCGCCTGCGGGATGGCGCACGATGCGCCGGCAGCGACGGACGTCCAGCCGGCAGCGCGGGTTGCCGCAACGGAGGCCGACATCGGCCTGCCTGGTGCCGGGCACCAGCACCCCGGCGCGCCTGGGCCGGGTGCCGGTCCCGATGGCGCTTGCGGCGACGACGGCGCCGGTCACCGCGCCGGCTGCGGAACCTGCGGCGGCTGTTCCATCGGGGCCTACGCGCCGCCACCCGGCCTCGCGGCGACTGCCGTCGAGGAAGCCGCAAACGGCATCCAGCCGCGTCCCCCTTCGCCCTTCTCGGGGCACATTCCTTCCCGCATCGAACGCCCCCCACGTCGCGCCTGATCTGGCGCCCGCCCTCGATTCGCCGCACCTGAGTTGCCGCCCCATGCTGGCTTGACGGGCTGTGCGCTCCCCCGCGCCATCGCCACGGCGCGGCTGCGCGACGCGTCCTGCGGCGGAGACGGGCAGGGCCGCGTCAATGAATGCGGCGCAGGCGGCGCAAGCCGGTCACATAATGTCTCCAAGGACCGATTCCAAACAAGTGTCGGCGATTTCGCACGCCTCCAAAGTTTATTCTGCGGTTTCGAAAAATAATTGATCTTTATTGCATAAAATAAAAAAGGGAACTACAGTAGTACAACGCAATCTGTCTAGACAACATGGCTGCCGAGATCGCGTTACGCTGCCGGCGTCCTGCATGGAGCGGGTGGTTCCAGCTCTTTTACAACAATAAATCTGGAGGGTAGATGGTTCACAAGCACATACCAACAACCGTCAGCGCGCTCGCACTGGTGCTGCTGTACCAGGGCGCCTGGGCACAGCAGGCGACCGGCTCCGGCGACGCCGCGACTCCCGGCGTGGCGCGTGTCCAGGTCACCGGCAGCCGCATCAATCTTCGCCAGGAGCAGGTGTCGGGCGTCGGGCCGGTGACGGTGATCGATGCGGAAACGATCAGCCGTTCCGGGGCGATCTCGGTCGAAACGCTGCTGCAGCGCCTGCCGTCGTCCGCCGGTACCGCGGGCAACCAGAGCAGCGCCTACTGGACCAGCAACGGCTACGGCACGACCCAGGTCAACCTGCGCGGACTGGGCATCGACCGTACCCTGGTGCTCCTCAACGGCCGCCGTGTGGTGTCCGGCGGCACCGGCGCCAACAGCTCGGTCGACCTGAACATGATTCCGGTCGCCATGATCGAACGCATCGAGGTGCTGAAGGATGGGGCATCCGCGATCTACGGCGCCGATGCCGTCGCTGGTGTCGTCAACATCATCACCAAGAAGGCGATCGACGGCGTCGAAGCCTCGGTGCGCTATGGCAGGACCGAGCGCGGCGACGGCGACGAGAAATCCGCCGACATTGTCTGGGGAACGCGCAGCGAGCGCGGCAGCCTCATGGCCTCGCTCAACTATTCCGAGAGCGGTGCGGTCAACCTGGCCAGCCGTGCGCCCTGTGCGCTCTTCGAAGAGGATGGGGAACTGGTCTGCTCGGGCAGTTCCTCCACCATTGGCGGGCGCGCGCGCCTGGCCGATGGACGCCGCATCAATTTCAACCAGGATCCGAACGGAAATCCGCGCGGCTTCGAACCTTACAGCGCCGCCAGGCACGCCTACAACAGCAACCCCTCGCTCAACGCGGTGAACCCGATCAAGCGCATCGGTGTCAGCGCCTTCGGCAACATGCGCCTGTCCGACTCGCTCGACGCATTCAGCGAGCTGATGTTCACGAACCGGCAGTCCGAACAGCTCGCCACTCCGGGCGCGATCGGCGTCTACCGGCCCATCAGTATCGCCGCGAACCACCCGACCAACCCCACCGGACAGGACCTGATCCTGGAGCGGCGCCGGGTTGCCGAGGCCGGAGCACGCAACTTCTTCCAGGAGACGAATACCTTCCGCGTCGTCGCCGGCCTCAAGGGGGCGCTCGCAGGCACCTGGGATTGGTCGGCGTCGGTCAACTGGGGCCGCAATACTGGCGTCGACGGCATGACCAACATCATCAACCTCGATCGCGTCGATGCCACCCTGAACGCCGCCACCTGCGGCAGGAGCGCATCGGCCGCGCCCTGCGGCAACTACCTCGGCTACGGCAACCTCAGCCAGGCAGCGCTCGACTACATCCACTTCACGACACGCGACCACGGCGGCAACGACCAGAAGAGCTTCAACGCCAGCATCAGCGGCGAGCTGTGGTCGCTGCCGGCAGGCGCGGTCGGCTTTGCCTCGGGCTTCGAATACCGCCGCGAGAAGGGCTGGCGCGACCCGGACAGCCTGGTCGTCTCCGGTGCGGCCAACACCACCGCCCAGGACCCGATCGCCGGCGAGTACAGTGCGCGCGAGGTGTTCGCGGAACTCGCGGTGCCGCTGCTGGCCAGGTTGCCGTTCGTGGAGGCGCTGAACCTGAACGCCGCTGCGCGCTACTCGGATTACAACCTGTTCGGCTCGCAGACCACCTACAAGCTGGGGCTCGACTGGCAGGTGATGAAGACGCTGAAGATGCGCGCCAACAGGTCGACCGCGTTCCGCGTGCCGAACGTGCCGGAACTCTTCGGCGGGGTATCCGAAGGCAACCTGACCACCACCGATCCCTGCAATAACTGGAACACGCTCGATCCGAATTCGACGCTCTACAAGAACTGCCAGGCATCGGGCCTGCGCCCAGGCTTCAGGCAGTTCGGTCCGTCGATCCTGACGACGGGCGGGGGTAACCGGAACCTCGGGCCGGAAGAGGCCGACACTTTCACCGTCGGTGCTGTCTGGACCCCGTCGAAGTCGCTGACCTTCACGGTCGACTACTTCGACATCGAGATCGACAACGCGATCGAAACCGTGCCGGGTTCGACCAAGCTGTCGGTGTGCTACAACTCGCCGGGCCTGGCGCACATCTTCTGCGGACCGTCGAGCTTCACCCGCGATCCGCAGACGGGTGAAATCAATTTCTTGTCGTCCCAGCCGGAAAACGCGGCCCAGCAGCGCGTCTCCGGCCTCGACGTCGGCGCGATGGTCGACTTCAGTCTCTTCGGGTGGAGCTCGTCGTTCACGGCGGACGTGTCGCGGCTGCACCGTTTCGACGTGACCCCCTTCCCGGGCGGCGAGACCATCGAGTACGCCGGCCGGATCACCGGGGGCCGCGGCAGCTATGCGCAGTGGCGCTCGAACGTCTCGCTGGCCACGGTTGCCGGCCCGTGGTCGGGCGCGTACACGATCCAATACATCGGACATGCCGACGACATCAACGCCGCGCCGGGAGACATCGGATCGCGCGCGCCCAGCGTCGCTTACCACAACGCCAGCGTGAAGTATGCGCTGAGCAAGGCGGTGGCGATTTCCTTCGGCATCGACAACCTGTTCGACAAGCGTCCTCCCTACATCCAGAGCTGGACCGACGGCAACACGGACACGATGACCTACGACCTGCTGGGCCGCCGCTGGCACGTACGCCTGGGCTACAGGTTCTGAGCGCAGCTCCCTTGCGCAGCCGGCCCGCCGCAGTGTAGCTCCGGATATACTGCCGGGCCGGCCGCGCCGGCTAACTCAACTTTTCTTCGATCATGATGCGAACAGCTTTCTGGGTGCGGCGCGCCCACAAATGGATCGGCCTGGTCATCGGCGTGCAGGCACTGTTCTGGATGATCAGCGGCCTCTACATGGTAGTCGTGCCGCTGGAGGTCGTCCACGGCGACCACCTGGCGCATGTACCGACCGTGCGCCTCGACCCCGCCGCCGGCCGGCTGCCCCAGGCCAGGCTGCACGAAGCCTATCCCGGCATCACCTCCATCCGCCTGAAAAACCTGCTCGGGAAAGAAGTGTACGAGATCCGGCAGGGCAAGCAGGCCAGCCTGGTGAACGCGGCCGACGGCGTCAGGATCAGCCCGCTCGGGCGGGAAGAGATCGTGGCGCTGGCCGATGCCGCCTATGTCGGCGAAGGCGGCATCCGCGGCGTCGAGTGGGTGACGAAGGCGCCGCAGGAAGTCGGCGCCCGGCCGGTGCCGCTGTGGGCCGTCCACTACGACGAGCCGGGCAGGACGACCCTGTATTTTTCGCCCCAGACGGGGGACCTGGTGGCGCGCCGCCACGAACTCTGGAGGTGGTTCGATTTCCTCTGGATGTTCCACATCATGGATTATGAGGAGCGTGCGAACGTGAACAATACCCTGCTGCGCGCGGCATCGATCACCGGCCTGCTGTTCGCCCTGAGCGGCGCCTGGCTCCTGTTCTACAGCTTCCAGCGCAGGAGGGCTGCATGAGCCACTGGATGCGGCGCCTGCACAAATGGGTGGGGCTGGTCCTCGCGGTCCAGTTCCTGCTGTGGATGTCGAGCGGCGTCATGATGAGCGTGCTCGACACCGACAAGGTGGGCGGGGCCGAATTCCGGGTCAAGCCGCCGCCGGTGCCCGCCTGGCCGCGCGGTGCGCTCGACGCGGACGCCGTCCTGGCCGCCAGCGCGGAGGCCGTCATGGCGCTCGATTCCGGCTGGCTGCTGGACCGGCCGGTGTACCGCCTGCAAAACGACAAGCGCAGCTGGCTGGTCGGCGCGCTCGACGGCAAGCCCGTGCGCGTCGACGCCGGCCTGGCCGCGCGGATCGCCCGCGCCTCGTATTCCGGGAGCGGCCAGGCAGCCGCGCCGCGCCTGCTCGCCTGGTCGCTGGAAGCGCGCGAACACAAGGAACCGGTCTGGCGGGTGGATTTCGACGACGCGGCCGAGACCTCGGTGTATGTGTCGAGCGTTTCCGGCGCGGTACTCGAGCACCGCAACAGCACCTGGCGCCTGTTCGACCTGTTCTGGATGCTGCACATCATGGACTACAGCGAACGGACCGACTTCAACAATCCGCTGCTGGTCTCGAGCGCCATCGGCGGGCTGTGGATGGCCCTGACCGGGGTCTGGCTGCTGTTCGCCAGCATCCGGCTGGCGGAATTCGTCCCCGCGCGCTGGCGCCGTCGCGGCGTCGTCCACCTGGTCGGCGCTGACGGCGTCCGGCTGCGGGCGGTCGACGCCGCGCGTGGCGAGACCGTGTTCGGTGCGCTCGGCCGCGCAGGCTTGCAGCTGCCCTCGAACTGCGGCGGCGGACAAAGCTGCGGACTGTGCGCGGTGCGCTGCGCGGGCAAGGTTCCTTCGCCCACCGCTGCCGACCGCGCCCTGCTGTCCCCGCAAAAACTCGACGCCGGCTTCCGGCTCGCATGCAATTTGCCGGCGGGAGACGGCCTCGAGATCGACGCGGGCGAAGCCGGCGCGCTGGCGGAACGCCTCGGCGTCGTCACCGGCGTCAAGGCGGTGACGCCGTTCCTGCGCGAGATCACGATCCGGCCGCAGCAGGCGCTGGCCTGCCGTCCGGGAGCCTACGTCCAGCTGCACGTGCCGGTGTACACCTGCGACGGCAGCCGCCTCGACATCCCCGACGAGCACGCCCGGGACTGGCAGGAGGCCGGCCGTCCCGCCGCCATGGGCAGCGACCAGCCGGTACGGCGCTCGTATTCCCTCTCGGTGCCGGTCGAGCAGGCCGGAGGCCAGCTGACCTTCCTCGTGCGTTTCGTGCCCGGTGCGCGGCCGGGCAGGGGATCGGGCTACATGTACATGCTCAAGGCCGGCGACGAAGTGCGCTTCAGCGGACCCTTCGGCGACTTCGCGCTGAAGCCGGGCGGCCGGGAAAAGGTGTTCATCGGCGGCGGGGCCGGCATGGCGCCGCTGCGTGCGATGATCCACGCGCTGCTCGCAGGCGGGGCCCGCGAGCGGCTGCATTTCTGGTATGGCGCGCGCAGCAGGCGCGACGCGCCGTATGTCGGCGAGATGCAGGCCTTCGCGGCGCACCACCCGAACTTCCGGTGGCATCTCGTCCTCTCGGAGGAGCCGGCGCAAGCGGGCATGACGAACGGGTTCGTGCACGAAGCGGCGCTCGACGGCCTGCTGTGCGCGCACCCCGACCTCAAGTCGCTGGAGTTCTACGTGTGCGGCCCGCCGGCGATGCTGGCCGCGACGCGCGCCATGCTACGCTCCCTCGGCGTGGACGACGCGCAGGTAGCCTACGACGACTTCAAGATCTGACCGCGAGCGTCACGCCGGCGGCGGGGTGGAACTCAGGAAGGCGGCCGCGGCCAGCGCCGCGACCAGGATGCCGGACTCGAGCCGCAGGACGAGCACGAAGCGGCGCGCATCCCGGTCCAGTGCATGGCCCTTGCGCAGGGCGGACAGCAGGGGAGGCATGACGACGAAGCGGTTGAAGCCGCCAAGGGCGGCCGCCGCCAGTACCAGTCCCAGCTTGACCAGCAGGGCCGTCGCATAGGGGTTGCCGGTCGCATTGTCGACGCTGCCGAGCGTTCGCCACGCGCTGGCCGCGCCGGTGGCGAAGATCCCGGCCAGGGCCAGCGTTGCCGACCGCGAGAGGGCCTCGACATAGCGGGCATGGTCCGCCCGTTCGCGCGCTTTCGGGCCCGGCGGCCGGGGCAGCGTGACCAGGCCGGCGACGAGCACCTCCCCGAGCCAGACGCTGACCAGGACCAGGTGCACCCAGTCGATGGCAAGGGCCCAGCCGGCGCCGTCCGCCGCGCCGGCATGGCTGACCATGCTGCGGCTGTAGAGGAGCACGCCCAGCGACGCGGCGCGGACGAAGTGGACGACCGGCGCCGCCTGCGGCGCGGGATCGGTGGCGCTGCAGATGGCGGCGGCGACCAGTGCGCTGGTTCCGATCATCCAGGCGACACCATAGTGGGTGGCCGTCAGGACCGAGTGCACCGCCGCGCGCGCCTCGGCGACGGGCACTTCCGCCAGGAATGCGGCCTGCAGCCAGAGGATGGCGCCATGTAGTGCGATGGCGGCCAGCACCCAGGCCAGCATCGCCTTGCGCAGGCGCGGCACCTGCGCGACCGCCCAGTCGGACGCGCCGCGCCGCAGCCAGGCGGTGGCGGCGCTCGCACCGACCAGCAGCGCGGCTGCAAGGTTGAACAGGAAGCTTGCGGCGCGCTGGGCCAGGGCGAGGTCCCACTCCATGTCACTCGACCCGGAAGCCGAATTCGCCCTTGACCTTGTGGCCGTCGCGCGTCACGGTGCTCCACTGCACGCGCCAGGCGCCGGCATGGAGGGGCGGGACGGTGGCGACCAGCGCCTTGTGGTTGCCCGTGTCGATCGCCATCTTAATGGGCGCGACCACGCTTCCCTTGTCGTCGACCAGTTTGATTTTGCTGAAGGGCAGTTCGAGCGGGTCGCTGAACTGCAGGCGCACCTGGGCCGGAGCGGGACTGGCCACGCTGCCGGCCTGCGGCGAGGACGATTCGAGCTTCGTATGGGCCAGGACCGGAGGGGCGGCTGCGACGCCGGACGCCACGGCCGCGGCGGCAAGGAACTGCTTGATGTTCATGGGCTTCTCCCGGAGCGGCCGGGTCCGGGCGCGCCTGGCGCATCCGGACCCGGCCCCGCCTTCCTTTATTCGACTTTCTGCAGCTGGACGACGGTGATCGCGCCGTTGACGCGGTCGGCCGAGAACTTGACCTTGTCGCCGACCTTGACCTGGTCGAGCATGGCGGCGTCCCTGGTCCGCAACGCCATCGTCATCGCCGCCATGTTGAGGTTGGTGATCTCGCCGTGGCGCAGCGTGATCTTGCCGGTTTCCTTGTCGATTTTCTTCACTTCGCCGTCGACGACCGCCAGCGCAGCGGCCGTGTGTGTTGCGTGCGCACCGTGGTGCTGGTGTTCCTGGGCCGAGGCGCCGGCCGTGGCGGCGGTCATGGCGATGGCGATGGCGAGTCTGGAAATTGCGTTCATGTCGAATCCTTTCGTGTGGTGGTCGGGTCAGTTGTAGTGCTTGTATACCGAGGTGCGGCCGCCCGCTTGCACCAGCAGCACGTCGTACGGGTCCTTGCGGGGTCCTTCCATGCCAGGGGAACCGAGCGGCATGGCCGGTACCGCCAGGCCTTTCGCCTTCGGCTTTTCCGCCAGCAGGCGCTTGATCTCGCGCGCCGGCACATGGCCTTCGATGGCGTAGCCGTTCACCATGCCGGTGTGGCAGGAGCCAAGGGCTTCCGGTATGCCGCCGCGCGCGCGGTAATCGGACGGGTCCTCGACGTTTTTCACGCGGGTCTTGAAGCCGTTCTTCTTCAGGTGCTCGACCCATGCCTCGCAGCAGCCGCAGTATTCGCTCTTGAATACGTCGATGACGGGGGCCGCCGCCATCGCGGCAGCTGGAAGGCAGAGGCTGGCAGCCAGCGCGGTGCGGGAAACGATCGTTCGGATCATGCGTCTTCTCCTTGTCTGTTGCTGTCAGTAATGGCCTTGGTGGCCGGTCGGCTTGCGGACGTTGACTTCGATGTCCTTCCTGGCTGGCCCCTTGGCGTCCGCGGCGGCCGGCATCGACTGGCCGCCGGCGTGGTCGTGGCGCATGGCGGGCGGCGGCGCCCCTTTCCACTCGTAGGCCACCGTGCCGGCCGGATGCTTGTACCATCCCGGATCCTTGTAGTCGCCCGGCTTCTGGTCCTTGCGCACCTTCAGCACGGTGAACATGCCGCCCATCTCGACGCCGCCGAACGGGCCTTGTCCAGTCATCATCGGCAGCGTGTTCTCGGGAAGCGGCATCTCCATGTCGCCCATCGAACCGCCTTTTTCTCCCATGACCATGTAGTCCGGCACCAGCTTGGCGATCTTCTCGGCCACGCCACGGTGGTCGACGCCGATCATGTTCGGCACGGTGTGGCCCATGGCGTTCATGGTGTGGTGCGATTTGTGGCAGTGGAAAGCCCAGTCCCCGGGCTCGTCGGCGATGAATTCGATGGCGCGCATCTGGCCGACCGCGACGTCGGTCGTGACCTCCGGCCAGCGCGAGCCGGGCCGGGTCCAGCCGCCGTCGGTGCCGGTGACCTCGAACTCGTGGCCGTGCAGGTGGATCGGGTGGTTCGTCATGGTCAGGTTGCCGGCGCGGATGCGTACGCGGTCGCCCTGGCGCACGTTCATCGAGTCGATGCCGGGGAAGGCACGGCTGTTGAACGTCCAGATATTAAAATCGGTCATTTCGTTGACGCGCGGCGTGTAGCTGCCCGGCTCGATGTCATACGCATTGAGCAGGAACACGAAGTCGCGGTCGACCGCATGGTGCGCCGGGTTCTTCGGGTGCGTGACCCAGAAGCCCATCATGCCCATCGCCATCTGCACCATCTCGTCGGCATGCGGGTGGTACATGAAGGTGCCCGGGCGGCGGGCGACGAATTCGTACACGAAGGTCTTGCCAGGCTGAATGCCTGGCTGGTTCAGGCCGGTGACGCCATCCATGCCGTTGGGCAGGCGCTGGCCATGCCAGTGGATACTGGTGTGTTCCGGCAGCTTGTTGGTGACGAAGATGCGCACGCGGTCGCCTTCGACCACTTCGATGGTCGGCCCCGGGCTCTGGCCATTGTAGCCCCACAGGTTCGCCTTCATGCCAGGTGCGATCTCGCGCACGACCGGCTCGGCGATCAGGTGGAACTCCTTGACCCCATTGTTCATGCGCCACGGGAGCGACCAGCCGTTCAGGGTGACGACCGGGTTGTAGGGACGGCCGTTGGGCGGCGCCAGGGGCGGCTGGGTCGCCGCGCTGGCCATGCTCGGCGCTTCCGGCAGCGTGGCCGCGCCTGCGCGCGAAACCAGGCCGGCGCCGACCATTGCTGCGGCGCCGGAGAAGAAATGTCGACGGGAAGTCATGGTCTGATCCTTGTTCAATGTTCGGGTGCCGCTTCGGCCGGGGCGGATGCCGCGGGCGAGACCGTGCCGCTGCCGCCGCCGCTGCCGTTGATGGCCGCCTGCAGGTCGGTCTCCGCGACCCAGTAGTCGCGCTGCGCCTGGATGGACGCGTTGACGCCGTTGATCTGGCTGCGGGCGTCGGCCAGCAGTTCGAAGACGCTCATCAGCATGCCGTTGTAGCGCAGCAGGGTCTCCTCGGAGATCTTCTTCTGGAGCGGAACGACTTCGTCCCGGTACTGCTTCGCGACGTCGTAGGCGGTGCGGTAGGCGGAATAGGATTCGCGCACCTGGGAGCGCGCCACCGTCGCCGTATGCGCGGTGCGGTGCACGGACTGCATGTAGAGCGCCTGCGCCTTGGCCACGCGCGCGCCGCCCCAGTCGAAGACGGGGATGGCAAGCTCGATCTCGTAGCCGTTCTCGCGCGGCGAGCCGGACTTGCTGGTGTTGGCGTAGCCGGCGTCGAGCACGTTGACGAAGCCCGTGGCCCGGGTTAGCCCCAGGGCGCGCGCGGTCGACTCGGTATTGAGCCTGGCCAGGCGCACGTCGAGACGCTGCTGCATCGCCAGTGCTTCGATGTTGGCGGCCTCGCGTGGCGCAGCCGGCAGGTCGGGGAGGCGGTCGGGCAGCTGGAAGGCAGTGTGCGCGCCCCATACGCCCATCAGGCGGGCAAGCTGCTCGCGCGCGGCCAGGGCCCCGTGGCGCGCGCGCGCCAGCTGCGCGGCCGCCTCGGCCGAGAAGGCCTGCTCGCGCGCCTGGTCCAGTGCGCTCAGGTTGCCGACTCTGGCCATGCGCCGTGAGAGTTCTGCGCTTGCATCCGCTGCCTCGCGTACCTGCCCGGCGTAGAGCGCCGCCTGGGCGCTTGCCACCGCCGCGAACCAGGCCTTGCGCGTGTCGGCCGCCAGGCGCACGGCCTCGCCGGCGGCGGCCAGCCTGGCGCCCTCGAAGCGGCGCGCCTCGATATCGCGCCGCAGCGGAATGGTCACGAGGCCGACCAGGTCGAACATGATGCTGCGTTCGATCTCGGTTTCGCCGCCGCCGGACATACGGCTGAAACTGAAGCCGGGATTGCGCATCCGGCCCGCCTGCACCAGGTCGGCCTCGGCCACGCCCAGCTCGGCGAGCGAGGCCCGCAGGCCGCGGTTGTTGAGCAGGGCCACGCGCACCGCATCGTCGGCGGACAGCGGGGCCTGCATGAGCCGCGCGACCTCGTCGCGGGCCGGATCGGCGTCGCCGGTAGCGCGCGGCAGGCGCACGTCCTGGCCGCTGCGCTCGGCCGTCATGGCCGAGACGGCATCGAGGCCGCCGTCCCGGGAGAACGTGGAGCATCCGGCCAGGGCCAGGGCCAGGGCGCCCGCCGCGAGGGCGCGCAGCGTTGGAAGAGAAGGCTGTGTCTTCATTGTTCTTGGCTTGCCTCAGTGATGTTTGCTGTGATCGACGGGCGCAGGCTGGCGCGCCGGGGCCGGCGGCACGGCAGGCCGCGGCGCGGGCGCCTGGGCGGGCTGGGCCGCCGGCACGGCGCCGGCGTGGCCCGCATGGGCGGCGTCCGCCTGGTGCGTTCCATGGCCGGCGTGCGCGGAGGACGCGGCTACCTCCTCGTTGGCGGCACGCCAGAGCTTGTCGGGGGTGGCCTGCTCTGCCGCCTGCACGGGGCGCGTGAACACCGATTCGTACACGATCGGCGTCACGGCCGCGCCCGGATCGGCGGGGCCGGCCGTGCCGGGAGTTGGCTGGGCCAGCGCAGCGAAGGGCGCGGCCAGGAAGGCGCCAAGCATGGCGGCCAGGAATGTCTGGTTCATTGTCAGTCCTCAAGATCGGCGTGCGCGGCCATGCAGGATGCAGGCGAACGGGCACGCAAACAGGCGCAGAAGGTGCAACGGGTGCAACGGGTGCAACCGGCGTCAGCGGGCCGTGCAAGGGCCGCGCTCAGCGCTCGGCTGGATCAGGCGGCGTGACGCCGGGGAGGACGCTGGAGGCCCTCCGGAATGAATCCGGGGACCAGGGCCGACGGCGCGGCGCGGAAGGCGTCCGAGCCGTCGAAGGTGGGTACGGGGAGGAAGGCCGAAGGCGGCGCAACCGCGCCGATGCACAGCGCCGAGCAGGCGCTGCAGGATGAATGGGGGTGCTGCTCCGCCTGTGCGTCCGGCGTCTGGGCAACGGACACTGCCTCGCCGCCGCCGCCGCCGCCGCTGCCGGCGTGGTCGCCGTGATGGGCGTGCATGCCGGCATCCATGTCCTGTCCGGCCGGCGCGGGCATTGCCGCGAATTCGCGGTGGTTCGGCGCGCACGACATCCCGACGCTGGCAGCGAGTGCTTGCAGCGGCAGGATGGCCATCAGGAGCCAGACCAGCAATGTCTTGAGCGTGCGGTTCATGGGTGCGGCGAGTATAGCATGGCCGGTTTTGCGCGTGAACGGGTTTAAGCCTGGCCAAAGCCGGCATGTTGCACGCGGCCCGCGAGCGCCGCGGCGCGGAAGGCGCGCGCACTTGACCTTCCGGTTGCGGGAAGGTTTACAGTGACGTCATTGGATGCGCGCAGTCCCGTTACGGGATGTGCCTTCCCGATACAGGAGGAGCCATGGAAAACCGTTCTCATGCGCATCCGGGCCAGCCGCCGGGCCACGACCGTCTCCCCACGGCGGCTGCCATCCCCGCCGCCGCGCCTGCGGGCACGATGTATACCTGCCCGATGCACCCGGAGGTCGGGCAAGCGGAACCGGGAGTTTGTCCCATCTGCGGGATGGCGCTCGAGCCGCTGCTGCCGGTGCCCGACGAAGGCGAGCCGCCCGAGCTGGCCGACTTCAGGCGGCGTTTCTGGTGGACGCTCCCGCTGACCATCGCCGTGGCGGTCCTGGCCATGGCCGGCCACCGTCTCCCCGGCGGCCGGCAGGCCTGGCAGGGCTGGATCGAGCTCGCACTGAGCACGCCGGTCGTCGTGTGGGCGGGCCGGCCGTTCTTCGTGCGCGCCATGCAGTCGATCCGGAACCGCAGTCCCAACATGTGGACCCTGATCGGGCTGGGTGTCGCGGCCGCGTACGGCTACAGCGTGACGGCAAGCTTCGCCCCCGGCCTGTTTCCGCCGGACTTCGCCGCGCACGGCCGGATCGGCGTGTACTACGAAGCCGCCGCCGTCATCGTCTCGCTGACCCTGCTCGGCCAGGTCCTGGAGCTGCGCGCCCGCTCGCAGACCTCGGCGGCCATCCGGTCCCTGCTTGGCCTCGCGCCGCGGATGGCAAGGCGCATCGGCCCGGACGGCGCCGAGGAAGACATCGCACTGTCGCACGTGCACATCGGCGACGCGCTGCGCGTGCGCCCGGGCGAGAAGGTCCCGGTCGACGGCGTGGTGACCGAAGGCGAGAGCGCCGTGGACGAATCCATGCTCACCGGCGAACCGATTCCCGTGACCAAGCAGCCCGGCGACAAGGTGATCGGCGCGACGCTCAACACCAGCGGCAGCCTGGTGATCCGGTCCGAACGCGTGGGCGTGCAGACCATGCTGGCGCAGATCGTCCAGATGGTGGCGCAAGCCCAGCGCTCGCGGGCGCCGATGCAGCGCCTGGCCGACCTCGTGGCGGGCTATTTCGTGCTGGCCGTCGTGGCGATTTCGCTGCTGACCCTGCTGGGCTGGGGCCTCTTCGGCCCCGATCCCGGCTGGGTGTACGGTTTCGTCAACGCGGTCGCCGTGCTGATCATCGCCTGTCCCTGCGCGCTCGGCCTGGCTACCCCGATGTCGATCACGGCCGCGACCGGACGCGCCGCTTCCCAGGGCGTGCTGTTCCGGGACGCGGCGGCGATCGAGGCCATGCGCAAGGTCGATACCCTGATCGTCGACAAGACGGGAACGCTCACCGAAGGCAAGCCGGCATTCGACCGCGCGGTCGCCGCGCCGGGCTTCGGCGAAGACGAGGTGCTGCGCATCGCAGCCGGCATCGACCAGGGCAGCGAGCATCCGCTGGCGCAGGCCATCGTCACGGAAGCGCGCAGGCGCGGGCTGGTCCTGGACAAGCCGGAGTCCTTCGAGTCGTCCAGCGGCATCGGCGTGCGCGTGACCTTGCGGGGCCGGCGCGTCGTGCTGGGTAACACGGTGCTGATGGAGGGCGAAGGCGTCGACTGGACGCCGTTGCAGCGCCAGGCCGAAGAACTGCGCGCGGCCGGGGCCAGTGTCGTGCTCGCGGCACTCGACGGGCAACTGGCCGGCCTCGTCGCCGTGTCGGATCCCGTCAAGAACACCACCCCGGAAGCCCTGGCGGCGCTGCATGCCGCCGGCCTGCGGGTCGCGATGGCGACCGGCGACGGGACGAGCACTGCGAAGTCCGTGGCGGCGCGGCTCGGCATCGACGAGGTCCACGGCGAAGTCAAGCCGCGCGACAAGCTGGCGCTGGTGGAGCGCCTGCAGGCCGAAGGGAAGGTCGTGGCGATGGCCGGCGACGGCATCAACGACGCGCCGGCGCTGGCGAAGGCGGACGTCGGCATCGCCATGGGCACCGGCACCGACGTCGCCATCAATTCGGCCCATGTCACGCTGGTCAAGGGGGACCTGCGGGCGATTGCGCGGTCGAGGCTGCTATCCCTCGAGACGGTGCGCAACATGCGGCAGAACCTCGGCTTCGCGTTCGTCTACAACGCGCTCGGCATACCGCTGGCCGCGGGACTGCTGTATCCGCTGACCGGGCAGCTGCTGTCGCCGATGATTGCCGCGCTGGCGATGAGCCTGAGTTCCGTCTCCGTCATCGGCAACGCCCTGCGGCTGCGGAGCGCGCGCATAGGCTGAGTCGTAAAGTTTCGTTTAAGATATTTACTGCTACCAGCCGGCGAGTCGGACGGCCCGCTCGCCAGCGCGACGCGGATCGCCACACCACAACAAGCGTAACAGCGGAAAGTCATGAATGAACGCAGAAATGAGTACCGAACAAGGCACCCCGGGCGTCGATTCGCCGCACCACATCACGGCCTCGCGCCGCATCCTGGCCGCGATCCTGGTGACGATGTTCGTCTCCGGCCTGATGAGCGGCCTGGCGGAAGAACGGCAGGTGCAGGAGCCGGTGTGGTGGTCGGTGCTGTCCGCTTTCCTGTCGAGCTTCCTGACCTTCTGCTGGTTCCGGCTCGACCGCGACGCCCGCGGCGTGCGCCGCTCGGTGTGGGCGAACGTCGCCATCCTGCTGCTCGAACCGCTGGCGATCCTCGTCTACGTGCTGGTCAGCCGCCCGCGCGGTGAAAGGTTGCGCGGCTTCGGGCGGCTGGTCGGCTTCTTCCTGCTGATGATGGTGGCGGTCACCCTGGGAATGATGGCCGCCATGGCTCTGGCCTGAATCAGAAGTCGATCGACCCCGATACCGTGACCGTGCGCGGCGCACCCGCCACCAGGTAGCCGAAGCCGGGGTAGCCGCCGGCCGACGCCCAGTAGTCCTTGCCCGTGACGTTGTCGACGCGCGCGCGCAGCGTGAGCTCGCGGTCCATCAGGCGCGTGGCCCAGCTGGCGCCGAGGTCGAGGCGGGTCCAGGCGGGCACGCGCTGGGTGTTGGCGGCGTCCGCGAACTGGCTCGAGGTCGAGACGGCGCGCGCGTTCAGGGACAGGCCCGGCACGCCCGGCACGTCCCAGTCGGCGCCGAGGTTGAACTGGACTTCCGGCACGCCGATCGCGTCGCGTCCCTCGAGGGCGGCGCTCGCCGTGCGGCGTTGATCGCTCTCGAGCAGGGTCAGGCCGCCCAGCAGGCGCAAGCCTTTCGTGGGCAGGCCGAACACCGACAGCTCGACGCCGCGGTTGCGCTGCTCGCCGAACAGGCCGAAGGTCCTGTCCTGGATATAGGACTGGGGCTGGGCGGTGGTAAAGAAGGCCGCGCTCATGCCCAGCTTGCCGCCATCGTACTTGGCGCCGATTTCCTTCTGGCGCGAGCGGTAGGGCGCGAACACGGCGTTCGGGTTCGTCAGGGGGCGGCCCTGGCTGTCCGCCGCCGGCGCCACCGCGCCGGGCTGCAGGGCCTCGATATAGTTCGCATACAGCGACAGGCCATCGAAGGGCTTGTAGACCAGGCCCGCGACCGGCGTGTTGGCGCTCGATTCGTAGCGCGAATTTTCCACGCCGCTGACGTAGTCAAAACCGGCATCCTTGATGCGCTGGTGGCGCAGGCCGACGGTCAGCAGCACCTTGTCGTCCATGAAGGAGAGCGTGTCGGCGATGGCGCCGCTGGAGAGGATGGTCTTGCGGGTCAGCAGCGGGTCGGCCATGTCCCCGCCCGGGAAGAAGCCGGTCGGCGGTTCGGCCACGTCGACCGGGCGGTAGATGTTGGTCAAAAAGCCCGCGAAGTCGCCCAGGGCGAAGGCGTTGCGCGACTCCGAATGGTAGCCCGATGCGGTGGCCGACAGGCTGTGCTTCACAAAGCCGGTGCGTAGCGAGCCGCGCACGCCCACTTCGCCGGTGCGCACCTCGTCCTCGCGCACGTTGTCGAAGCGGCTCATGTTGGCGTCGCCATTGACGCCCGTGATGGTGGTGGTCGTCAGCACGTTCAGCTCGTCGCCCTTGCGCGCGCCGAAGGCGGCCCAGGCCACCGCGTCCTTGCCGAGATCGAGCTCGCCGCGCAGGGTGCCGAAGACGTCGCGTTCCTTCGAGATCGTCCACGGTTGCGCCCAGTTGCTGTCGGAATCCGGCGCCTCGATCACCGGCAGGCCGGCCGCCATCGTCACGCTCGGGCGCGCGTTGTGCAGCTGGTGGTTCTGGTAGCCGACGTCGGCCGAGACGCGGTAGCCGTTGCCGCGGTAGTCGGCGCCGACCGAGAACACGGAGAGCTCGCGCTCCTCGCGGTCGATGGCGGTCTCGCCGTCGCGCCGCACCGCATTGATGCGCAGGCCGGCGCGGTCCTCGGGGCCGAAGCGGCGCGCGAGGTCGACTGCGCCATAGACCTGGCCGCCGCCCTCGACGCCCAGCGTGGCGCGGTTCAGCGGCGCGTTCGGGGCGCGCTTGGGCACCAGGTTGATCATGCCGCCGATGCCGCCGCCGCCCGGCGCCGCGCCGTTGATGAAGCTGTTCGCGCCGCGGAACACTTCCACGCGCTCGAGCAGCTCGGAGGCCACGAACTGGCGCGGCAGCAGGCCGTACAGGCCGTTGTAGGCCAGGTCGTCCGAATTCACGGCGAAGCCGCGGATCACGTACAGCTCCTGGTAGTTGCCGAAGCCGCGCGCGACGCGCACCGAAGGATCGTTCTGCACCACGTCGGCCACGCTGCGCGCTTGCTGGTCCTGGATCAGCGCCTGCGTGTAGTTGTTCGCGTTGAAGGGCGTGTCCATCATGTCGAGATTGCCGAGCAGGCCGAGGCGCCCGCCGCGCGCCACCTGGCCGCCGGCGTAGTCGCGCGGCAGGCCCTGGGCGGAGGCGTCGGCCGAAGCGGTGACGACCACGGTCTGGATGGGTTGCTCGGGTGTGGCGGATGGCGTCGGCTCGGCGGTCTGGGCAGCGGCCTGGGAAGCGAGGAGGAGGGCGCCGAGGGCGAGCGGGGTGAGGGCGAAACGTGTGCGGTTCATAAAGATGTTTTGTTATTAGTGAGAATGGTTCTCATTATTATGCGTGCAAAGCTTGCGAATGTAAATGAGAACCACTATCATTTGCCGCTCATCATCGATGTTTGTCCCTATGTCCTCGACTTCCCTACGCCGCTGGAGCTGGATCCACAAATGGAGCAGCCTGGTCTGCACCGTCTTCATGCTCCTGCTGTGCCTGACCGGCCTGCCGCTGATCTATCACCACGAGATCGGCCACCTGCTGGGCAACGATGTCGAGGTGCCGACGCTGTCGGCCGCGCAGGAGGCGAACCCGCCGCGCGCCAACCTCGACGACGTGATCGCCGCCGGCCGCGCCCTGTATCCGAACAAGATCATGATGTACATGTCGCAGGAAATCGACGAGCCGGCGATCTGGAACGTGACCCTGGGCGACCATCCGGAAGACGAACACTACAAGCCGATCGCGGTCGATGCGCGCACGGCGAAGGTCATCACCGAACCGGCCTTCGAGGGCGGGGCCTTCATGTCGACCATGTTCCGCCTGCACGTGGACCTGTTCGCGGGCCTGTACGGCAAGCTCTTCCTGGGTTTGATGGGCCTGCTCCTGCTGGTGGCCATCGTCAGCGGGGTGGTGCTGTACGCGCCCTTCATGCGCAAGCTCGACTTCGGCACCGTGCGCCATGGCCGCACGAGCCGCTTGAAGTGGCTCGACCTGCACAACCTGCTCGGCATCGTCACCCTGGTGTGGGCGCTGGTGGTCGGCGCCACCGGCATGGTCAATACCTGGGCCGACGTGCTGCTCAAATACTGGCAGTCGACCGAGGTGGCCGCCATGCTCGCGCCCTACAAGGGCCTGCCGCCGCCGAAGGAAACGCGGATGGCGTCGATGGACGCGGCGGTGAAGCTGGCCGAGCGCGCGGCGCCGGGCATGCAGGTCGCCTTCGTGGCCTTCCCCGGCACGCCCTTCGCCAGCACGCACCACTACGGCGTCTACATGCGCGGCAGCGAGGCCTTCTCGTCGCGCCTGTACAAGCCGGTGCTGATCGACGCCCATACCGGCGCGATCACCGACCAGCGCGAGCTGCCCTGGTACCTGACGGCGCTGCTGGTGTCGCAGCCGCTGCACTTCGGCGACTACGGCGGCGGCTGGATGCAGCTGCTGTGGGCGCTGCTCGACGTGGCGACGATCATCGTCCTCGGCAGCGGCCTGTACCTGTGGATCAAGCGCGGGCAGGCCGAGAAGCGGCACGTGGAGGCGGCGCGCCAGTCGCGCCAGGCGCCCGAGCCCGCGCCTGTCCTGTCCGCGGCGCGCGGCGGGGAGGGGCGATGAGCGGCCGCTTCATGGCGGTCTGGGGCATGCCGATCCTGCTCGGCGTGCTGACGATGATCGGCCTGGTGAGCGCCTTGCTGGGCGACGGAATCTGGGACCTGGTCTCCGCCTTTGCCCTCGGCGCGCCAGTCGCGGTGGGCGCCTGGTACGGGCTGCGCCGCAAGCCGCGCTGATCTTGCCAAAGCCTTAAGGATTTCCAAAGCAAGCGCAGAAAAACTCCCGGTATAAAGTCGACATCGACACCACAACCAGGAGACTGCAATGAAGGGCTTCATCCGCGCCAACAAGGGGTTTTTGCTGTTCATGTGCCTGTTCGGCGTGTTCCGGACGGCGGTCGCGGACTGGAACCCGGTGCCCACGGCCTCGATGCGGCCCACGCTGCTGGAGGGCGACGTCGTGTTCGTCAACCGGCTCGCCTTCAACGTCAAGGTGCCCCTGACCGACCATGTCCTCGCGCACACCGGCGAGCCGCAGCGCGGCGACGTGGTGACCTTCAGTTCGCCGCTGGACGGCACCCGCCTGGTCAAGCGCCTGGTCGGCCTGCCGGGCGACGTGGTGGAGCTGCGCGGCGAGCGCCTCGTCATCAACGGCGTCGAGGCGCCCGTGGCGGACGCGCGCCAGGTGATGGAGCCGCGCGGGGCAGGGCAGGTGGCGGCCCTGCGCCTGAGCGAGACGCTGGGCGAAGGGGTGGAAAAATCGCGCCACACTATCCAGATCATCCCGCAGGCCCCTGGCTTCGGGCGCGACTTCGGCCCGGTCAAGGTGCCGGCGGGCGAGTACCTGATGCTCGGCGATAACCGCGACGACAGCGCCGACTCGCGCTACTTCGGTTCCGTGCCGCGAAACCTGCTGATCGGGCGCGTCGAGCGCCTGATGGTCTCGGTCAACATGCTCGGCCACTACGCGCCGCGCTTCGAGCGCTTCGGCATGGCGCTGAAGGAGTAGAAGCGGCGGCGGAATGAGGCCGCCTCCGATGTCCTGACGGAAATCTCTGTACAATCGCCGCCTTGTTTGCCATTCGTGCGCCGCCTCTTTGCGGCGCGCGTCGTTTTGAAAGTCCGCGATGCACAGAATTCTTACCGTCGTCCTGGCCTGCCTCGGCATGGCCGGCGCCCTCGCCATCGACACCTACCTGCCGTCCATGCCCGCGATCGGGCGCGAGTTCGGGGTCGGCCCGGTGGCCGTGCAGCAGACCCTCTCGGTCTTCCTGTTCACGTTCGCCTTCATGATGCTGTTCTACGGCACCCTGTCCGATTCCTTCGGCCGGCGCCGCGTGATCCTGGTCGCCCTGGTGCTCTACACGATCGGCTCGATCGGCGCCGTCTTCGCCCCGACCTTCGGCTGGTTGCTGGCCTGCCGCGCGCTGCAGGGCCTGTCGGCCGGCGCCGGTTCGGTGGTGGGGCAGGCCATCGTGCAGGACCGCTTCAAGGGCGCCGAGGCGCAGAAGATGATGTCGAACATGATGATGGTGTTCGGCCTGGCCCCGGCCATCGCCCCCATCATCGGCGGCTGGCTGCACGTGCACTTCGGCTGGCGTTCCACTTTCCTGTTCCTGGCCGGCTTCGGCGTGCTGCTGATCGCGATGACCCTGCGCCTGCTGCCCGAGAGCCTGCCGGCCGAGAAGCGCCAGGCCTTCCACCCGGGGACCATCGCCCGCAACTACCTGAAGGTGCTGCGCCATCCGCAGTTCCTGCTGCTGTCGCTGTCGGTGGGCCTGGCCTTCGGCGGCCTCTCGCTCTACATCGGCTCGGCCGCCAACTTCGTGATGGAAATCCTCGGGCTGCCCGAGACGGCCTTTGCCTGGATGTTCATTCCCCTGATCGGCGGCATGGTGCTCGGTTCGGGCTGGGGCGGCAAGCGCGCGGCGACCATGGCGCCAGGCCGCATGAAGTGGATCGGCTTTACGACCATGCTGGTGGCGGCGGTGCTGAACATCGGCTACAACGCCTTCTTCCCGGCCGCCGTGCCCTGGGCCGTGCTGCCGCTGGCGGTCTACACCTTCGGCCTGGCGGTGGCGATGCCGGCGATCCAGATGAATGCATTGGGGCTGTTCCCGGAGAACCGCGGGCTGGCCTCGTCGATGCTGGGCTTCATCCAGATGATGTCGTTCGCGCTGGTGTCGGGACTGGTGGCGCCGCTGCTGTTCGACAGCGCGTTCAAGCTGGCCTGCGGGGTGGGGGTGGGACTGGCGGGGAGTTTTGCGGCGTGGAGGTTGAGCAAGCTGGCTTGAGTGCAGCGGTATGCATGGGCCGCTTGAACGCGTGGACGGGAGACCCGTCCACCCTACGTCCTGCCGGCGGCGATCACCGCCGATGCGTCTTCATCGCCGACGCCACTTCCCGCTTGGCGTCGCGGTCCTTCTCGGTGGCGCGCTTGTCGTGCTGCTTCTTGCCCTTGGCGAGGCCCACCTCGCACTTCACGCGGCCGCCCTTGTAATGCAGGTTGAGCGGCACGAGGGTATAACCCGAGCGCTCGACCTTGCCGCGCAGCTTGTCGATCTCGGCGCGGTGCAGCAGCAGCTTGCGGGTGCGCAGGGCTTCGGGGTGGCTGAAGGAGGAGGCGGTGGTCAGGGCGCTCACGTGGCAGCCGAACAGGAACAGCTCGTCGCCGCGCACGACGACATAGGCTTCCTTGATGTTCACGCGGCCTTCGCGGATGGCTTTGACTTCCCAACCTTCCAGCACCAGGCCCGCTTCGTAGCGGTCCTCGATGAAATAGTCGAAAAAGGCTTTCTTGTTGTCTGCGATGCTCATGAAATAGCGAAAATTCGCGGGTCGGTTAAACTACGGCTGTGCGCCAGGTTGGCGCAAAATGCAACTTGTCCAACATCATAACAAACGGTTGACCAATGGCAGTAGTGCACAAATCAGTTTTCTTGGGCTACAGCGCTGAACAGATGTTCGATCTGGTGGCGAAAGTGGAAGATTATCCGAAGTTCCTGCCATGGTGCAGCGGCGTCAAGCTGATCGAGCGCACCGACGACAAGCTCGTCGCCAGCCTCGGCATCAACTTCCACGGCGTCAAGCAGCACTTCACCACCTCGAACCACAACATGCGCCCGACGCAGATGAAGATGCACCTCGTCGACGGCCCCTTTAAGATGCTCGAGGGCACCTGGAATTTCAAGGCCCTGCGCGCCGACGCCTGCAAGATCGACTTCGACATGCACTACGAGTTCTCCAGCGTCCTGCTGGCGCAGCTGGTCGGCCCGGTGTTCGGCATGATCGCCAACAGCATGGTCGACTCCTTCTGCAAGCGCGCCGAGGTGGTCTATGGCTGAGCAGGGCGCTCAGTTGCCCCAGTTGGAAGTCGTCGTCTGCTACGCCACCCCGACGGCAGAGTTCCTGCACACGATGCAGGTGGCGCCCGGCACCACGATCGGCCAGGCGATCGAAGGCAGCGGCGTGCTGCTGGCCTTCCCCGAGATCAACCTGGTGACCCAGCCGGTCGGCATCTTCGCCAAGAAGAAGACGCTCGAGACCGTCCTGCGCCACCGCGACCGTATCGAAATCTACCGGGCGCTCGTCGCCGACCCCAAGGATTCGCGCCGCAAGCGCGCCGCCAAGAAAGACGCCGCCAGCAGTAGCCCGGCGGCCTGACACATCCCCATTGCATAAAAAGCGGTTGCAATAACGCAACCCGCATGGTTTCCGTACGGGAATTCTTGATAAGATAGCTGGCTGTCCGTGCGCTACGCACGCGGCGACCATGGCGCCGCGTTCGCTCCGGCGCCGCCTTCCCACCGGCCTCCATCCCGCCATGCCCACCCACGTGCTCGCCGCCCTGATCCTCCTGTTGGTGACCACCGCCATGTCGGTCGTGATGCTGCTGGTGCTGACCTCGCTGAAAACGAGCCAGGTCGAGGGCGTCAGGGAGTGGGGACAGGCGAATGCGATTGCCGTGCTGGCGCTGCTGCTGTTCGCGGCGCGCGGCGTGCTGCCCGACCTGCTGACGGTCGAAGCGGCGAACGGCCTGTTCCTCGTCACCATTTCGCTCATGTATGCCGGCTTCCGGCGCAATCTCGGCCTGCCGGTGCAGGGCAGGCGCCTGCTGCTGGGCGGGCTGCTCACGCTGGGCGGGGTCGCCGCCTTTCACTACGGCCTCGATTCGGTCGAGGTGCGTACCGTCAGCGTCTCGATGTTCCACGGCACGCTCTGCCTGGCGATCGGCGCCAGCGTGCCCGTGGCCATGGATGCCCGCCTGCGCTACCCGACCCTGTTCACGAAAATCGCCGCACTCGCGCTCGGCGCCGGCCATGGCGTGCGCGGCCTGGTGTATGCCATCGAGGCCTGGCGGCCGGGCACGTTCGAGGCCATGCCGATGTTGAACCTGGTTTTCATGGCGATCGGCACCCTGGCGCTGCCGGCGCTGACCCTGGGTGCGGTGATGATGGCCAATGCCCGCATCCTCGCCGCCGCGGCCCATGCGGCCGACCACGATCACCTGACGGGCGCCGCCTCGCGCCGCGCCTTCTTCGCCTTTGCCGAACGCGAACACGCGCGCTCGATGCGCACCGGCTCGCCGCTGGCGCTGCTGCTGTTCGACGTCGACCATTTCAAGCGTATCAACGACCGCCATGGCCATGGCGTGGGCGACCGGGTACTGTGCGAGATTGTGGGGCGGACGCGCGAGGCGGTGCGCGGGATCGATGTCTGCGCGCGCCTGGGTGGGGAAGAGTTTGGCGTGCTGTTGCCGGATGCCGATGGGCCCAGCGCCCTTGTCGTGGCGGAACGTGTGCGGGCGGCGCTCGACCGGGCGCTGGAGCCGGTGGGCTACACGGTCAGTGTCGGCGTGGCGCTGCTGGAGGAGGGCGAAACGTTGGATGGGCTGATGGCGCGGGCTGATGCGGCGCTGTACGACGCTAAGGCTGCGGGGCGGAACCGGGTAGTGGGGGCAGAGGTGGTGCGTCCTGTTGGTCCCATCAAGGCGCGGGCTTGAAGGGGGCGGTTCGCGTTCTGCCGGCGTTGTAACGCGTGGAGTCAGGACTCCACCCTACAAATTGCGCCAGACGTAGGGTGGAGTCCCGACTCCACGCGTTTTGGAATCCCTGCAAACCTGTACCGCCGCGCTCAGCCAAAGAGGCTCAACGGCAATCCACCAACGCCTTGTCAATCGCCGCCGCGCGCTGCGCCCGCTCCCCATCGCCCAGGAACCGCTGCTTCCCATCGCTGCCCACCGCTGCTACCCGCGCGCCGGCCTCAAACATCCGCTTCGAACTGCGCATCTCGTTGCAATACTCCCGACGCGCCGTCGCCTGCCGCGCCTCGTCCTGCGCCTTGCGCTCGGCCTCCACGCGCTGCTCGGCCCGCTTCCGGTAATCCGCTTCGCGCTCGGCCAGCGTCGTTCCCTTGGGCTTGGCCACGGCAGGCACGGCAGCCTCGGCCGGCGGCCCCTCCTGGATCGGCGCGCGGCCCGGCGCCTTCAGGATCTTCGAGGGCGGCGTGCCCGGCGGCGGCGGCTGGTCCGAATACTGGCGTGTGCCGTTGGGCGCAATCCAGACGAACTGCGCCTGCGCGAGGCCGGCGCAGCAGAAGAGGGCGAGGCCGGCCAGGCGGCTGAGGGCTAGGTGGAGAGGCATGTGCTTCATGAAAAACTTTCCGTACAGAACGATCTTCGATTTCCTCATGATTCGACAGCCCTGTCAATGAAAGCCCGCCGCCCGGCTCATCCGCGGTCTTTTTTTGGCAACGGGCGACGCCTTTCGCTGCTTTCTGTATAATTCGCTTTTGCGCCTATAGGAAATGCTATGCGTCTACTTCAAAAAGCACTCACGTTCGATGATGTGCTGCTCGTCCCGGCCTACTCGAATATTCTCCCGGCCGATACCTCCCTTCGCACCAAGCTGACCCGCAACATCACGCTCAACATCCCGCTGCTTTCGGCCGCGATGGACACCGTGACCGAAGCGCGCCTGGCCATTGCGATGGCGCAGGAGGGCGGCATCGGCATCGTCCACAAGAACCTGAAGCCTGCTGACCAGGCCCGCGAAGTAGCGCGCGTCAAGCGTTTCGAGGCAGGCGTCCTGCGCGACCCGATCACCGTGCCGCCGAGCATGAAGATCCGCGACGTCATCGCCCTCCAGCACCAGCACGGCTTCAGCGGCTTCCCCGTCGTCGAAGGCAAGCAGGTGGTCGGCATCATTACCAACCGCGACCTGCGTTTCGAGGAAGACCTCGACGCCGAGACCCGCACCAAGATGACCCCGCGCGAGAAACTCGTGTACGTCAACGAGGAAGCGAACACCGAGGAAGCCAAGCGCCTGATGAACAAGCACCGCCTCGAGCGCGTGCTGGTCGTCAACGAGGCCTTCGAGCTGCGCGGCCTGATCACCGTGAAAGACATCATGAAGTCGCACGAGCACCCGTTCGCATCGAAGGATGCGCAGGGCAAGCTGCTCGTCGGCGCGGCGGTCGGCGTGGGCGAGAAGGACAAGGAACGCGTCGAGCTGCTGGTCGCTGCCGGCGTCGACGTGCTGGTGGTCGACACCGCCCACGGCCACTCGCAGGGCATCCTCGACCGCGTGAAATGGATCAAGGAACGCTATCCGCAGGTGGACGTCATCGGCGGCAACATCGCCACCGCGGCGGCCGCCAAGGCGCTGGTCGAACACGGCGCGGATGCGGTCAAGGTCGGCATCGGCCCTGGCTCGATCTGCACCACCCGCATCGTCGCCGGCGTCGGCGTCCCGCAGATCACCGCGATCTCGAACGTGGCCGAAGCCCTTGCCGGCACCGGCGTGCCCTGCATCGCCGACGGCGGCATCCGCTTCTCGGGCGACATCTCGAAAGCACTGGCGGCAGGCGCCTCGACCGTCATGATGGGTTCGATGTTCGCCGGCACCGAAGAAGCGCCGGGCGAAGTCATCCTCTACCAGGGCCGCAGCTACAAGTCCTACCGCGGCATGGGCAGCCTGGGCGCGATGGCCGAAGGCTCGGCCGACCGCTACTTCCAGGACGTGACCGCCAAGGCCGACAAGTTCGTGCCGGAAGGTATCGAAGGCCGCGTCGCCTACAAGGGCAGCGTGCTCGCGATCATCTACCAGCTGGTCGGCGGCGTGCGCCAGTCGATGGGCTACTGCGGCTGCGCCACCATCGACGAACTGCGCGAAAAGGCGGAATTCGTCGAGATCACGTCGGCCGGCATGCGCGAGTCGCACGTCCACGACGTCCAGATCACCAAGGAAGCGCCGAACTACCGTTCGGAATAAACCAAAAGCGGCCATTCGTGGCCGCTTTTTGCATATGCTCCTTGCGGCTGACGTTGATCGGCCACGAATGTAGGGTGGACTCCCGAGTCCACGCGTTTCACGGTATGCATACCCGCGGCGCGACCGTTGCCACCCCCGACAAGATTCTTATTTTTTGACTGCCTCAATGCACTCCAAAATCCTCATCCTCGACTTCGGCTCCCAGGTCACCCAACTGATCGCCCGCCGCGTGCGCGACGCCGGCGTCTTCTCCGAAGTCTTCCCCTACGACGTCGACGAAGAATTCGTCCGCAACTACGGCGCCGCCGGCGTCATCCTGTCGGGCAGCCACAATTCCACCCTGGAAGGCGACTCCCCGCGCGCCCCGCAAGCCGTGTTCGAACTCGGCGTGCCCGTACTCGGCATCTGCTACGGCATGCAGACCATGGCCGCCCAGCTCGGCGGCAAGGTCGAAAACGGCAAGGTCCGCGAATTCGGCTACGCCGAGGTTCGCGCCCGCGGCCACACCAAGCTGCTGAACGGCATCAACGACTTCGTGACAAGCGAAGGCCACGGCATGCTGAAGGTCTGGATGAGCCACGGCGACAAGGTCCTGGAAATGCCGGAAGGCTTCAAGCTGATGGGTTCGACCGACAGCTGCCCGGTCGCCGCCATGGCCGACGAGGACCGCCGCTTCTATGCGCTGCAATTCCACCCGGAAGTGACCCACACGACCCAGGGCGAAGCCATCATCGGCCGCTTCGTGCACGAGATCTGCGGCTGCAAATCCGACTGGAACATGCCCGACTACATCGGCGAGGCCGTCGAAAAGATCCGCGCCCAGGTCGGCACCGAAGAGGTCATCCTCGGCCTGTCCGGCGGCGTCGATTCGAGCGTCGCCGCAGCCCTGATCCACCGCGCCATCGGCGACCAGCTGACCTGCGTCTTCGTCGACCACGGCCTGCTGCGCAAGGACGAGGGCAAGATGGTGATGGACATGTTCTCGAAAAACCTCGGCGTGAAAGTCATCCGCATCGACGCGGAAAACCAGTTCCTCGGCCACCTGGCCGGCGTGAGCGACCCCGAGCAGAAGCGCAAGATCATCGGCCGCGAATTCGTCGAAGTCTTCCAGGTCGAAGCCGGCAAGCTGACCAACGCGAAATGGCTGGCCCAGGGCACGATCTACCCGGACGTGATCGAGTCCGCCGGTAAAGGTAAAAAAGGCCAGACCATCAAGAGCCACCACAACGTGGGCGGCCTGCCGGAAACGCTGAACCTGCAATTGCTCGAACCGCTGCGCGAACTGTTCAAGGACGAAGTGCGCAAGCTCGGCGTCGCCCTCGGCCTGCCGCACAACATGGTCTACCGCCACCCGTTCCCGGGCCCGGGCCTGGGCGTGCGCATCCTCGGCGAAGTCAAAAAGGAATTCGCCGACCTGCTGCGCGAAGCCGACGCCATCTTCATCGAAGAACTGCGCAACACCCCGTTCGAACTGCCACCGGTCGCCGGCATCGACGCCGGCAAGGCGCCGGTGAACTGGTACGAAGCGACCAGCCAGGCCTTTGCCGTCTTCCTGCCGGTGAAATCGGTGGGCGTGATGGGCGACGGCCGTACCTACGAATACGTGGTCGCGCTGCGCGCGGTGCAGACGCTGGACTTCATGACGGCGCAGTGGGCGCACCTGCCGCATTCGCTGTTGGGGAAGGTCTCCAATCGCATCATTAACGAAGTTCGCGGGATTAATCGCGTTGTTTATGATATTTCGGGGAAGCCGCCAGCGACGATTGAGTGGGAGTGATTCCTCACTGCCGCCGCTAACAATCCCGTTTTAAAAGACGAAAAAAAGCCCCTCAGTTAGGGGCTTTTTTATTGGGTCACGTTAACCCCGCCGTCCGGCAAGGTTCGATCGTGGGCGAATTCTCAGTAAGCGAACGTCTTAGCCTGGGTGCAATCATGACGGGCCATACGCGTGCGCAACGACCAGATTTCGTTGGCGATACTATGCAGTACAAGCTCTTTGTCGTGGACACGACGAAGCACGGCTGCAGGGGCCGATGGCATGCTGTCGGTCAGCTCCGGCCCAGTGCCAGCGACTTTCAGGAACAGGGCGCTCTGAGCAGCGATGTCGGAAGAGAGTTGGGTGCAGAAGGTGTCGCCGTGGTTTGCGGCCTGGGCTGTCGAGCCGAAGGTGCAGAGCGCAAGACAGAAAAGTGCGATTGGTTTTTTCATCATGAGTCTTTCAATTCTAGAATGGGTACTGAGCTGGTGTATCCAGCAAACGTTGGGATAGGTCTGTTGAGCTGCGGGAAGAGAACCCGCTAGCGAACCTGCGAGTTGAGTCCATTTTCTCGATGAAAATAGAGGCGATGCTCCGATTATTGTGCAGCGCACCATCCGACGCCAATTCTTTATGGTGATGTGAGATATTTCCCTAGGGCATAGAACGTAGCGGCACGGTGGTAACTCATGATGCATAAGCGCGACGCAAGCATTTGCAATAATTGCCCAAACGATAATATTTTCTAGACTGGCAATAGCTGAATGTTATGATTTGCGCATAACTCACCGCGGTATCCACCAGGGAACGCCATGCACCTTCTGCTGAAAGTCAATCTTTCCCTGGCTGCGGTGTTTTGCGCCGGCCTGACGGTGACAGGCCTGATCAGCAAGAACGTCTTGGAAGACAATGCCAAGCGCGAAGTGATGAGTCACGCCGGCCTGATGATGGAAGCGGCGTTGGCAGCGCGCAGCTACACGAGCGCCGAGATCAAGCCGCTGCTGGAAGCGCGGCTGCACGAGGAGTTCCTGCCGCAGACGGTGCCCTCGTATGCCGCGACGCAGAGTTTTTCAAAGATGCAGGCCGCGTTCAGGGAGTACGGCTACAAGGAGGCGACGCTGAACCCGACCAATCCGCGCGACCGCGTGGTCGAGTGGGAGGCTGACGTCGTACGCAACTTGCGTGATCATCCCGAGCTGAAGGAAGTGGTGGGCGAGCGCTCGACACCGTCGGGGCAGTCGCTGTTCCTCGCGCGGCCGATCCGGATCAAGGACGCCCAGTGCCTGGCCTGCCATAGCGTGCCGTCCGCCGCGCCGGCGTCGATGCGCGCCCTGTATGGCGACGCCAACGGTTTTGGCTGGAAGCTCGGCGAGACGGTCGGCAGCCAGATCGTGTCGGTGCCACTGGCCGTGCCGATGGCGCAGGCCGACCGTGTGTTCAATCTGATCATGACCGGGATGGTGGCGACCTTCGCCGGACTCCTGGTGGTCGTCAACCTGGTCATGTACCGCTTCATCCTGCGCCCCATGCGCAAGATCACCCGGATCGCGGACGCGCTCAGTGCGGGAAAGGCCGACGTGGAGCCGTTCGACATCCGTGGTAACGACGACATCGCGGTGCTCGGCAATGCCTTCAACCGCATGCGCCGCAGCCTCGAAAAAGCCATGGCGATGCTGGGCTGAGCGGGGACCGGATGGCGCACGATGTCTTCCTCAGCCACTCGCACCTCGACAAGGTATTTGCCGACGCGATCTGCCATAGCCTGGAAGCGCACGGCATTCGATGCTGGGTGGCCCCGCGCGATATCCGGCCCAGCGAGGACTGGGCGGAAGCCATCATCGACGCCCTCGATACGGCGCGCGTGCTGGTGCTGGTGTTTTCATCGAATTCGAACGGCTCGCCGCAGGTGCGCCGGGAAGTCGAGCGCGCCGTGAACAAGGGCCTGCATATCCTGCCGTTACGTATCGAGGACGTGCCACTGTCCAAAAGCCTCGAATATTTCATCAGCACCCAGCACTGGCTCGACGCGATCGACGGCGAGTTCGGCTTTTACCTGGGACAGTTGCGCGACTGCCTGTCGGTGCTTCTCGGGCGTCCGGCGACGGGGCAGGAATCTGGCCACGCCGTCTTGCCGCCTTCCGCACCTGTGCCTCCCGGGCCGCCGCCGGCCCCGACCGCAGCCGGTCCGGTCATCGACAGCGTCGTCCTCGCCAGGATCGAGGGCCACCTTGCCCGGCTGATCGGTCCGATCGCGAAGGTGCTGGTGCGGCGCATGGCGCCCGCCGCGGCCGGGCCGGCGGAACTGGTTGCCCGGCTGGCCGACGAGATCGACGATGCAGCCGAGCGCAAGTCCTTCATCCTGCGCTGCCAGGGCGGACATGAGTAAGCGCAGCAGCGGCGCCGGCGCATCCGTCGTGCAAGCGCCGGGGAGACCGGAGGAGGGGCCGGTGCGCGAATTCCGTTCAGATGGGGCGCGCGGCTCGTCGGCGGCGCTCCTCGGCCGACCGGACGTGGTGCGCGTCCAGAAGCGGCCGGCGCGCGTCATCGTCCGCTTCGCCACGGCGCCGGAAACGGTCCAGACGCGCGAGGGTCCGGTTCACGCCCGCGCCGGCGACGCCGTGGTGAGCGCGCCGGGCGGCGAGCAATGGCCGGTCGAGCGCGCAGCCTTCGAGCAGCGCTACCGGCCCGCCGGCCCGCCGGGCGTCTATGACAGCGTGCCGCAGCCATCGCTGGCCGTCCGGATGGCCGATCCGTTCGCAGTCGTGCTCGCCGACGGGGTGTCGCGCCTGTCCGGCCAGCCAGGCGACTGGCTCATCGACTATGGCGACGGCCACCTCGGCATCGTTGGCGCCGATATCTTCGCCGCTACTTACCACGTGCTCGACTGAGGACTCATGGCATTTCATCAGCGTATCCAGGCACTGCTGCTCCTCGGGGTGCGTTTTCCTGCGCCGCCGGCGTCGCCCGTCGTCACCCCGCCACCAGCAATCGCCGCGCTGGCGAGCGCGATCGCTCCCGCGCACGCAGCCAGCAACGCCCGTGCGATCATGACCGGCAACCGCTATCGCAGCGCATTCTGGGGGCTGTATCTCCTGAGCGCCATGGCAGTGCTGTGCGCCGTGATGCCCCTGGCTCTCGGATGGGACAACGGGCGCCACGCCATGCATGCCTGGGCGCCGTTCTGGGTGGTGCTCGAAGTGATTCTGATTACCGTGCTGGGATTGCTGTATCGCCGCGGTCATCGCCAGGACTGGCAAGGACAATGGCTGGCCAGCCGCACCGAGGCCGAGCTGGCGTGGTACCTGCCGCTGATCGCACCGCTGGCCGTATCCGGCGCTGCAGGCACAGCGCCCAACTGGTATGCGCGGCTGGGGGCGAGTTCGCTCCATGGCGCTGACAGCGCCGCGATCAACGCATTGTGCGCCCGCCACGAACCCGCCGCCGCCGCCACGCTGCGCGACGCATGGCGGAGTCCTGCTTTTGTCGACCAGTACGTGGCCTGGGCCGTGGCGCAGTTCGATTCCCAGCGCACTTACCACGACCGCCTGGCGCTGCGCAGCGAGGCGCTGATGCACCGCATCCATAAAATCAATGCCTGCCTGTTCGTCCTGACCCTGGCGGGCGCGCTTGCGCACCTCGTCGTGCATTCGATGTGGCTGTCCTTCGTGACCATCTTTTTCCCGTCGCTCGGGGCATCGCTGCACGGAGCGCTGGCGCAGACCGAATCCTACCGCCTGGCCGCCACGGCGCGGCGGCTCTCCGCCGAGCTTGGGCAGAGCAAGGCGGCCATCCTGGCCGCCCATGCCGAAGGCGACGACGCCAGGGTGCGCGCGGCCATCGAGGCCGGCCTGAGCCTGATTCTCGGAGAGCACCGCGACTGGCATATGCTGGTGCGGCCGCATCACCTGCCATTGGGATGAAGCCCGTTTGGCCGCAGCGGCTCTTAGTCGAGCCTTCCTTCCTTACTGCGAATCCTCGCCAAGCGTCGATGCCGACTGGCGCGACCCCAACCCGGACCGCATCTCATGCTGGCCCGCCCCCGGCCGGACCTGCGTGTGCAACGCCGTCTGCCGCAAGCTGGAGGGCGGCTGCGCACCCGGCCGCGACATCGCCGGCCGTTTCGCACCATTCGCAAAGTCGCTGGGCCGGTTCAGCCCGGTGGCCACCACCGTCACCCGCATGGCCTCGCCCAGCGTCTCATCGAACACCGCCCCGAACTTGATGACCGCCTCGTCGTTGGTCTGCGAGCAGATCGTGTTCATCACCAGCTTGGTCTCGCGCAGTTTCAGCGTTTCTTCGGACGCCGCGATGTTGACCAGCACCCCGCGCGCGGCGCGCAGGTTCGCGCCGTCGAGCAGCGGGCAGGCGATGGCTTCCTGGGCGGCCTTGACTGCACGGTCCTCGCCGGCATGCTGGGCCGAGCCCATCATCGCCATGCCGGTCTGGCGCATAACCGTGCGGACGTCCTCGAAATCGACGTTGATCATGCCTGGCACGGCGATGATGTCCGCGATGCCGGTCACGGCCTTGCTCAGCACTTCGTCGGCGGCGGCGAATGCCTGCTTTTGCGTGACGTCCTCGCCCAGGACCTCCTCGAGGCGGCTGTTGAGGACGATGATGAGCGAGTCGACGCAGCGTGCCAGCGTGGCGATGCCTTCTTCGGCCACGCGCATGCGGCGCGGGCCTTCGAATTCGAAGGGTTTCGACACCACGGCCAGGGTCAGGATGCCAAGCTCGCGCGCGACTTCGGCGACCACCGGGGCGGCGCCGGTACCGGTGCCGCCGCCCATGCCGGAGGTGATGAACACCATGTCGGCGCCCTTCAGGGCATCAGCGATGAGGCTGCGCTCGCGCGTGGCGGCGTCGCGTCCGACCGCCGGGTCGCTGCCGGCGCCCAGGCCGCTCTCGCCGAGCTGGATGCGTTTTTCGGTACGGGTATTCGACAGCGCTTGCGCGTCCGTATTCGCGCACATGAATTCGAAGGTGGACAGTTCGGAGGATGCCATGTAGTTGACGGCATTGCCGCCGGCGCCGCCTACACCGATGATCTTGATGACTGTCTGCGGATGGGGAAGGTTTGATTCGGACAAGGAAAACTCCGTGTGAAAATGTGCGGTCAGCGGGCAGTGAACTTGCCGCGATGCATGCTGGCGCATGCCAAGCCCGATAGACTAACTTGCCGGAGCAGCCGCACGATAGCGCGTAAACGTTTCAATCGAAACGATTTGTAAGAGGCCGTGCAATCGTCGTGGAAGGATGGCAGCGCGGCAGAAGGGCTGCTGGCGAGGCACACCCGGATAGGATCAGGTCTGCCTGTTGCGTTTGCGCCGCACCGACCGAAACCAGCAAGGCCACGCAGGCTGGAGCGACTGCAGGCATCCGCCATTCGAAGACAGCAGGCGATCGCCGCGACATGCGCTTACTGAATATCGACTATTCTGAAACGCAATTAGATTTATTGCCGTGAATCATCATACTGCTCGTATTGATCATCCTTACCGAGCAAGCACATGCCCCACACCCGAGCAGCAGCCCGATCAGGCACAGTTCCATTTGCCAGCCTGTTCAGCAACATGCTCGCGGCTGTCCGCCGTGTGCTCGGGCGTATTGTCGTACCGGTCGAGTCGACCGCCGAGATGAACGACATCTGGCGCCTGTACCGCTTGACGCCTATATCCGATTCCGCCCGCCCGGTGGCGCCGGACACCGCTTGCGAAGCAGGCAAGCGTTAGGCTTGCCTTAAAAAACAGGCGGCGCTGCATGGCAGCGCCGCCCTTGGCGTGATCGCGCGCCGGTCCCGGATCAGAACTTGTAGCGCGCCCCCACCAGGAACTCACGCCCGGTCACGTGATTGACCAGCACGCTGTTGCGCGCCCGGCTCACGAACTGGTCGTTCTCCTCGTTGGTCAGGTTCACGCCCTCGAAGGTGAACTCGAGGTTGTCGTTCCACTTGTAGGACAGCGACAGGTCGACGTTGAAGGTTTCGTTCTTGCCCTGCACGTCGTTGTTGTTCTGCGCCGGGACGACCTGCAGGTAGCCGGAGCGCGAGGCGCCGGTCAGGCGGGCGCTGAACTTGCCGTCGTCGTAATAGAAGGTGGTGTTCCACGATTCCGGCGACAGGTTCACCAGGTCGTCAGTCACGGTGGCGCTGTTGGCCGAGGTGCCCGAGATCAGGTAGTTGATCTTCGACTTCACCTTGGTGTAGTTGGCGATCAGGCCGAAGTTGCAGCCCCAGCCTGGGAGGAAGGTGAAGGGCTGCTGGTAATTGAGCTCGTAGCCGCGCAGCTTGCCGCCGGGCGTGTTGGCGAACGAGGTGACGTCGAACACTTCCGAACCGTTGAAGCTCGACGGCAGCAGCGACAGGGGCAGGCCGGTCTGGTTGAACGGCAGCGACTGGCGGATGCCCTGGATGTAGCTGTCGATATTTTTCTGGAACAGGCCCAGGCCGAGGAAGGCCTTGTTCTTGAAGTAGTACTCGAACGAGGCGTCCATCGTCTTGGCGCGGAACGGGGCCAGGGTCGGGTTGCCGGAGTTGATCGAGAGCGAGCCGGAGGTCGCTACGGAGCCGCCCGGGTTCAGGTTGCCCAGCGGCGGACGCGACATCACCTTGGCGGCGGCCAGGCGCACCAGGAAGTCGGGCGTGACGTTGGCGGTCACGTTGAAGGACGGCAGGAAGTCGTCGTACTCGTTGGTGGCCGTGACGGCGCTGCCGCCGCCGGTCGCCAGGTAGCCTTGCGCAGTCAGCTCGGTCTTGACGTAGCGCCCGCCGATGTTGCCGCGCAGCGGAATGCCGGCCAGCTCGCTGTCGAAGTCGGCCTGCAGGAACACGCCCTTGTCCTTTTCCTCGATGTCGCGGTTGCTGCCGCGCGCGTTGCCGTTGGTGATGGACGTCAGCGTGAAGTCGCCGGGGCCGCCCGCCGGGCCGCTCTTGAGGCAGTTGCAGTAGGCGTCGTACAGGCGGGTCATGGCGCCCACGTCCGGGATCAGCCAGCTGGTGGCGCTGCCGGCCGGCAGGTCGAGGCCATTGCCGAAGCCGGACAGCACGCGCGTCACACTGGACAAGCTGGTGCCGGCCGGCAGGCTGTAGATGGCCTCGCCCGAGGTGGTCGCGCGGCGCGACTCGTAGGTCTTGAACTTGTAGGTTTTCAGGTCGGCGCCGCCCTTGATGGTCCAGGTGTCGGTGGCGCGCCAGGCCAGGTCGAGGTGGGCCACGTCATTCTGGTTGCTCGATCCCTGGGGACGGATCCGGATCTCGCTCGGCGTCACGGTGGTGACGCTGGCGGCGCCGGCCGGCACGCCGTACACGCCGAGCACGCCGCCGCCGGTGACCGGGTCGAACGGATAGGTGATCACGGGCAGGCGGTCGCTGTTGCGGAAGTCGATCGTGTAGCCGTTGACGTTCGGCGCGTCCAGCGTCACCGTGGTCTGGAAGGGGTTCTTGAAGTCGGACTTCGCGCGGCCGAGGCGGGCGTTCATCTCCAGGTCGTCGCTGATGCGATGGGCCACCGTCAGGGTCGGCTGGGTGAACCTGGTGGACAGGTCGTCGAAACGGGTCTCGGAACGGATGTCGACGCCGTTGAAGACGCCGTACAGCAGGCGGCCCTGGGCGTCGTACTGCGCCTGTACCACCGAGGTCTGCGGCTTGCCGCCCTGCGAGGCGGAGCGGCTGAACGAGATCGCTTCCAGGTAGCTCTCTTCGCGCGTGGCCGACAGGTCGGCGTACAGCATGTCGAGCGAAATGCGCGTGCCGCGCATCGGTTTCCATTCGAACGAGGCGGTCAGGCCTACGCGGTCCTGGTCGTGGGTCAGGCGGCCGTAGCGCGGCAGCCGCGGATGGAAGTTAGCGGCGTTGAGGGCGGTGTTGTAGGCTTCCGTCGCTGCGGCGCTGGCCGGCAGGCGGGTGGCGGTAGGGAAGCCGGCGACCGGGGCCGAGCAGTTGGCGCCGGTGACGCTGCCGCCGAGCGGAGCGCACCAGCCGCCGGAGGAGGGGCCGTTATCCCAGCGCACGGTCGAGAAGCCTTCCTCGTACACGTTACGCTTGGAGAAGGCGCCCGAGATCAGGAAGCCCATCGTGTTGTTGTTGAAGGTGTTCGACAACATGAAGGCGGCGCGCGGGTCGGTGTTCTTCGAGATGTCGTTGTAGCGCGCTTTGGCCATGACCGTGGCGTTGAAGCCGCGCTTCGGGGTGTCGAAGGGGCGCATGGTCTGCAGGTCGACAGTGGCCCCGAGCGAGCCTTCCTCGATCTCGGCCGACGAACTCTTGCGCACCGTGAGCGAGCTGAAGAGTTCGGAGGCGAACACGTTGAAGTCGAAGCCGCGGCCGCGGTTGTTGCCGCCCGAGCTGTCGGTGCCGCCGGTCGTCGCCAGGCCTTCGATGCCGTTGATGCGCACGCGCGTGAAGTCCGACCCGAGGCCGCGCACGGTGATGCTGCGGCCTTCGCCGGCGTCGCGGTCGATCGCCACGCCCGGCACGCGCTGCAGCGATTCGGCCAGGTTGGTGTCGGGGAACTTGCCGATGTCCTCGGCCTTGACCACGTCGACGATGCTGTTTTCCGTCCGCTTCGCGCTCAGGGCACTTTCCAGCGAGGCGCGCAGGCCAGTGACGTGCACGGTCTGGGGCGCGCCGGCGGCGTCGCCGCTCGCCGTGTCCTGCGCATGTCCGGGGGCGCCGATGGCCAGCAAGGCCGAGGCGATGATGGTGTGCTTGAGCGGAAGCTTATGACGATGCATGCGGAGTCTCCTGTCGCGGGTTGATATTGATTTTGTAGTAATGCAACTAAGGTAACCCAACATTTAGATTTGGTCTAGCCACATGTTGTTTTTTCAGGCCACTTGCGGATTGTGGTCTGACTGGTCGAGCTTGCGGGTCAGCGGAACAGCGAATCCCAACCGGCCTTGGGCGACATGTCGGCCAGGTTCCATGCGGACGGATCGAAGGCGCGCTGCGTCGGCGCATAGGCGGGGTAGCCGCTCGATTGCGCTTCCGAATCGACGATCAGGCCGCGCCCTTCGGCGACGTCGGAGAGGATCTTGAAGTCGACCGGGTCGCGCGCCCAGGGCCGCATGCCGGCGCTCAGGTAGATCGCGTTTTCCAGCCGTGCGCTTGGCAGCGGCTTGAAATTCGGAGGCAGGTAGGGCGCCTTGGCCTGGACGATGCGCGCGCCGGAGGCCGTATAGCTGCCGGTCTGCGGCAATGGCTTGCCGTGGGCGTCCACGGCCACGTTATCGCCCAGGTACAGGTTCACGTCGCCGGCGCCGCCCAGGCTGAAGAGCGGTACGCCCGGCAGGGTGTCGGCGCCGCCGCGCGCCACGTTGCCGACCAGGGTCACGATCCCGGGCTGCGGCGCATGTGTACCCCATTCGTGGGCGATCAGGTTGTAATGGATGGCCCGGGCGCCGAAATCGTGGATCAGGTTGTTCACGACGGCGACGTGGGCGCCGCCCTTGATGAGGGGATTGCGCTCGTGGTTGGCGTTGTAGACGTTGCCGAAAATGAGCACCCGGTTCGCGTTGTCGTGGATGAGCGAGCCTTTCGAATGCTCGCCCTTCTTGTGCGTCGAATGGCGCAGCCCTTCGGCGACGATGTTGTGGCTGAAGGTGATGCGGCGCGACGTCGCCTGGCGCCATTCCTCGGCCGTCGCCCCATTGAAGCGCGGGCCGGACGCCGACAGGTTTTCGTCGGTGGCCCAGCTGAAGCTGCAATGGTCGACGATGACGTTGTCGGCGGCGCTCATCGACAGGCCGTCGGCATCCCAGCCGCTCTTTTTCGCGCGTCCGAATTCGCCCGGCCGCACCGCAATGTGCTGGACGATCACGTCGTGCGTGGCGACCGAGAATTCGCCGCGGATGAAGGTGATGCCGGGATTGGGCGCGGTCTGGCCCGCGATCGTCAGGTGCGGTTCGCGGATGCGGATGCTCGCACCCTGCAGGTCGATCACGCCGCCCACCTCGAACACGACGATGCGCGGACCGGTCTCAAGCACCGCCGCGGCGAACGAGCCTTCGCCGGATGCGTTCAGGTTCGTCACCCGGACGATCCTGCCGCCCGCACCGCCCGTCGTGTCGGCCCAGCCCTTGACGTCGATCCCCGCGCGCGACAGCCCGCGCGCTTCCTGTAAAGGCTCGGCCGCCGGGGCGTGCAGGCACCAGCACGCCATCGCGAGCACTGCCACGCGTAGTGAGTATTGCATCGTCGTCTCCTGTTTTGTTGTGCAGAAATTATGGCACAACAGTGCGAAACTGGCTCGACCAATATTCTGTTATTGGCTGGACCATGTGCGAGCAGGGGCGGGAAGCAACACTCACCCATCCGGGTGCGCCGCAGCGTGCGTACGACGACCGGGCTGAGAAGCCAGGGGAAGCGCCCCTCAGGTTCCGGGCTGGACGTAAGGCACCTTGGCGAACAGCCGCCGTTCGGCGCCGCGCGGGTCGTCCTCCATGCGCGCCGGGATATCGAAGACCATGGTCTGGCGGCGCGCCAGGTCGTAGGGCTCCCAGCGGGGAAGCTGCCGCGCCGCGGGCGTGCCGGTCCGGGCAAAGGCAATGAAGGCCTCGCTCATCATGTCGGCCATCGGCTGCGCCTGCGGGCCGATCGCCGTGGCCCCGGGTTGGGCGATGTTGTCGAAGACCAGCTGGATGTCCGACGCATGCGGCGCGCCGAACCTGCCGCCATCCTTCGGCGTCGCCCAGTCCAGCTGGTAGACGAAGGCGGGGCTGCCGGCCCTGGCACGCTCTTCGGCTTCGATGATCGCGCCGCGCCAGGAGCGCGAAGCGGTGGTGATCTTGAAGAGCAAATCGCTTGCCGACAGGTTCGGGTACAGCTTGCGGTAGGCCGCGATGACGGGCTCGGGCGCGATGTCGACGCGCATGTTGGGCGCCAGCTTGGCGGGCAGCTGGTCCCAGGTCAGGTGGAAGTTGGCGGGATCGCCGCCCAGGAAGGCACGGGTTTCGTCGTGGGTGTTCCCGATCATCATCGGGATGTGGGCGGACTGGCCCGGTGCGTCGGGGTAGAACGGATGGCGCAGCAGGTTGCGCTCGTCCAGCACCGGCGCGAACGACACGCCGCCGAAGGGCAGCACGGGGTCGCGCGTGCCCAGGACCTCGACCAGCCTTTGGAATGCGATGGTCCGGATCTCGCCGGCGCGTTGCGCCGGCAGCTTGAGGGCGTCCATCACGGCCTGGGCGCGCAGCGTGGCGTTCAGCGGGCCGCTGGCGGTCACCTGCTGGCCGCTCATGGTGGCGGCGCGGTGGAACAGGCCGGCGGCGAGGGGCATGGCCATCAGCGTGGCGATCTTGGCGCCGCCGCCGGACTGGCCGAAGACGGTCACGTTGTCCGGATCGCCGCCGAATTCGGCGATGTTGTCGCGCACCCAGCGCAGCGCCAGGATCAGGTCGAGCTGGCCGGCATTGCCCGAATCGGCGTAGGGGTTGCCGGGTGCTGCGCCCGAATGTTGACCACTGAGGCGTGCGAGATACAGGTAGCCGAAGGCGTTGAGGCGATGGTTCACCGTCACCACGACCACGTCGCCGCGGCGGCACAGGCGCACGCCGTCGTACAGCGGGCTCGATCCCGAGCCGTTGTTGTAGGCGCCGCCGTGGATGTAGAACATGACCGGGCGCCTGGCGCGGTCGCGCAGGCCGGGCGTGTAGACGTTCAGGAACAGGCAGTCTTCGCTGACCGCGTCCTCGCGGCTGGACTGGGGGCTGGAAGGGCCGTGCCCGAGCGCGTCGCGCACGTCGGCCCAGGGCTGGGGCGCCAAGGGCGCCATGAAGCGCCGCGGCGCGGTGTCGGCGCCATAGCGCACGCCCTTGAAGACGTTGATGCCTTGATCGCGATAGCCCCGGATGCGCCCGTGGCGGGTCGCCGCGACCGGCGACTCGCTTGATGCGGCCCAGGCGTCGGCGCCAGCGAGGCTCGAGGCGACAAGGAGGGATTGCTGGAGGAAGGCGCGACGGTTCGGTTCGGTCATGGAAGGCTGGCGTCAGGGTGTTGGGTGGCGAAGTCGGACAGGTGCGCACACCTGCGCGGAACTGTCCGGCACGGCGGCATATGCTAACCCGCCGGCGCACAGGCCGCAGCATCCATGTGGTCAAATATGCTGAGCGACTGCGGCGCCATCGGATACGAGGCACCATCGCGAGCCACCGTCGCGGCCAGCCGGACAGGCGAAGCCTTGCGCGTACGCGCTAGCGCTGCGCCGCTACGAAAGCCCCCACCAGCCGGTTGAAGCTCGCCGGATGCGTCACATTCATCCCATGCGACGTCCCGGCGATGCTGCGCTTGTCCACCTGCGCTATCCACCCCGCCAGCCTCTCCACATTGTCCCGGTACATCCGCGGGCTTTTTTCGCCTTCGATGAGGAGGGTCGGGCAGGCGACACCCTTGGCCGCCGCACGCGAATAGGCCGGCAGCGGATCGCGGAACTGCTTGGGCAGCGTACCCGCGTTGGCCAGCGCCATCGTGCGGAATGAAGCGCTGCTGGGGCGCCAGATGCCCGGCATGCTGACCGAATCCACGAACAGCTCCAGCCCGGCCTCGAGCTCGCCCTTGTCGATCAGCTGCGCAACCTGCGCGCGCAGGGCCAGCGTCGCCGGGGGCAGCACCGCCTCCGCGCTGCCGTCGACGTCCAGCGGGCCGCCGGGATCGGCCAGCGTCAGGGTCTTCACCAGCGCCGGGTAGTCGCGCGCCAGGTGGAAGGCGACGCAGCCGCCGCGCGAGTGCCCGACCAGGTGCACCGGCCCGGCATCCATGGCGGCGATGAAGGCGGCGAGTTCGTCGACGTGGGTCTTCCAGCTGAACACGCCCTGAGGCTGGACGCCGTCGTCCGGCCAGTAATGGCTCAGGCTGACCGACACGCAGCGGAAGCTTTTGGAGAGCGCGGCCGTCTGCCCGGACCAGTAGCGGTAGTCGCACAGCGAACCGTGCACGAACACGAGGGGCTCTCCGGCGCCGGACGCGACGTAGGGCATGCGCTGGCCGGACGGCAGGGTGGCGAAGCACAGTTCGGGGGCGGCGAAAAGGGGGGTATGGGCTCGGGCGTTCATGGGTTATCTCCTTGACGCCACTATGCCCGATGGCGAGCCTTAAAAAAATCGCATAATATTGATCGTATCTATCTGATTTTCTTATACGTACGAATCGATACCGATGAAAGCACTCGACCTGGATGTACTCTCGATGATCGTGGCGGTGGCCGACACCGGCAACATCAGCCGCGCGGCCGAGCTGGTGCACCGCTCGCAGTCGGCGGTGAGCATGCAGATCAAGACGCTCGAGCAGGCGCTCGGCAAGCCGCTCTTCGTGCGCCGGCCGCGCAGCGTGACGCCGACCCAGGACGGCGAAGTCCTGCTGGTCTTCGCGCGGCGCATGCTGGCCTTGCGCGACGAGGCCTGGGCGGCCGTGGTGCGGCCCGATGTCACGGGGCGCGTAGTCATCGGCGTGCCCGACGACTATGCCTCGTCCCTGCTGCCTTCGATTCTGAAAAAATTTTCCGCCACCTACCCGAAGGTCGAGATCCAGGTGGTCGGGCTGCCGAGCGTGCAGCTGGGGCCCCTGGTCAAGGACGGCTCGGTCGATCTGGCCGTTGCGACGCGGGTGCAGGGCCTGTCGGGGGAGTTCATCCGCTTCGAGCCCATGGTCTGGGCCGCGACGGCGAGCGCGGGAGAATTGTGGAAGGAGCGGCCGCTGCCGATCGCGGTGTTCCTGCCCGGCAGCGTCGCGCGCGAAAACGCGATCCGCAGCCTGGAGCGGGCGAAGATCCCTTACCGCACTTCGTACGAGAGCCCCAGCATCCTGGGCCTGCTCAGCATGGTCGAAGCGGGCCTGGCGGTGGCGCCGCTGGCGCGCTGCGCGGTGCCGGCCCATTTCACGCTGCTCGACCAGGCCCACGGACTGCCGGACATCGACCCGCTGGAGATGATCCTCGCGCGCAGCACCAAGTCGCGCCGGCCGCCCTGCGACTTCCTGGCCGAGAAGATCATGGCGGAGCTGCGCCGATAAGCGGTCGATAAGCGGCCGATAAGCAATAAGGGAGGGCGCTCAGGCCCCGCCGCCGCCCGGCTCCGTGCCGGCGTCCGCCCAGTTGTCGGCGGGTATCGCCGTGGTGGACTGCGCATGCAGCAGCGCCTCGAAGGCACTGGCCTCCATCGGCCGGCCGAAGAGGTAGCCCTGGCAGCAGGCACAGCCGATTCCGGCGAGGAAGCTGCGCTGCTCCCGCGTCTCGACGCCCTCCGCAATGATGGCCAGCCCGAGGGACTGGCCGAGGGCCACGATGCTGCGCGCTATCGCCGCATCGTTCGGATTGGAGAGGATGTCGCGCACGAACGAGCGGTCGATCTTGAGCTGGTCCAGGGGCAGGCGCTTCAGATAGGCCAGCGACGAGTAGCCGGTGCCGAAGTCGTCGAGCGAAAAGCCGATGCCGGCCGCTTTCAGCAACAGCATCTTGCCGATGGTGTCGTCGACGTCGTCGATCAGGACGCTCTCCGTCAGCTCGAGTTTCAGGCTGGACGGGGCGATCCCGTACTCGGCTGCGATGTCCAGCACCTCGGCGGCGAAGCCAGGCTGGCGGAACTGGTGGGTGCTGACGTTGACCGCCATCGTCACCCGGTCCAGTCCCGGCATGCGGCGCCAGCTTGCCAGCTGCTCGCAGGCGCGCCGCAGGACCCAGCGGCCCATGGAATGGATCAGTCCCGATGCCTCCGCGACCGGGATGAATTCGTCCGGACCCACCGGCCCGCGCGAGGGGCTGTTCCAGCGCAGCAGGGCCTCGGCGCCGGCGATCCTGCCGCTGTCGTCGACCTGGGGCTGGAACAGCAGGCGGCAGCCCGTTCCATCCTGGGCGGCGCGCAGTTCCGATTCCAGCGCGAGGCGGCGGGTTACCTGCAGTTCCATGTCCGACTGGAAGAAACGCAGGGTATCGCGCCCGTCGCGCTTGGCGCCGTACAGCGCCATGTCGGCGCGCTTCATCAGGGTGTCCATGTCGAGCGCCGTATCCTCGCCCAGGGCGGCGCCCAGGCTGCAGGTGGCGTGGTGGATGTGGCCGTCGAGGTCGAAAGGCGCGCGTATCGCCTCGATGATCTTCCAGCCGGTCGCCGCGGCGTGGTGGCTGGCTTCCAGCTCGTCGCGGCCGACGTCCTCGAGCAGGATCACGAATTCGTCGCCGCCCACGCGCGCCACCGTATCGCCGGCGCGGGTGCAGGCGCTGACGCGGGCGCCCACCTGGCGCAGCAGCTGGTCCCCGGCCTCGTGGCCGTGCACGTCGTTCAGGTCCTTGAAATTGTCGATGTCGAGGAACAGCAGGGCGGCCAGCTGGCCGCTGCGTGCATGCTGGAGCAGGCAGTGCTCGAGGCGCTCGCGCAGCAGGCGCCGGTTCGGCAGCCCGGTCAGGGGATCGAAGTAGGCCAGTTGCGCGATCTCGTCCTGGGCCAGCTTCTGCGCGCTGATGTCGCCCTGGGTGCCGACGAAATGGGTGAGCCGGCCGGCATCGTCGCGCACTTCGGCCAGCGTGAGGCGGGCCGGATACCATTCGCCTCCCTTGCGGCGGCTCCAGACTTCGCCCTGCCACTTGCCGCCGCTCTCGAGCGCCGCCCACATCGGGGCGCCGGCATCCTCGCCGCCGGGGGACAGGGCGTAGGGCGGCAGGGGCTGGCCGATCAGTTCTTCGGGCGCCCAGCCGCTCATGCCGCAAAAGGCCGCGTTGACGCGCAGGATGCGGTGGTCCGGGCCGGCGATGAACATGCCTTCGGAGGACTGGAAGACCGTGGCCGCCACCCGGTTGGCCTCCTCGGCCGCGCGGCGTTCGCTGATGTCGATCGAGATGCCGCACATGCCGTACACGGCGCCGTCTTCCCGGAACAGGGGAATCTTGGTGGTGAGGAGGGTCACGTCCCGTCCATGGACGTCGGGCACGGTTTCCTCGGTCACCACCCGCGTACGGTCGGCCATCGCGCGCCGGTCGTCGCGCGCGATCCGGTCTGCGTCTTTCGAAGCGAACAGCTCGGCGTCGCTGCGCCCGAGGATGTCCGGCCCGGCGCGGCCGAGGAAGGCGTGCAGGGCCCGGTTCGCGTAGCGGTAGCGCGAGCCGGTGTCCTTGATGTAGACCAGGCTGTCGATGCCGTCGAGGATGGTCGCCAGCCGGTGTTCGGTTTCCTTCAGCACGCCGCCCTGGCGCGCGACCTTGCGCCGGAGCCAGGCGGCCGTGGCCAGCGCCAGGGCCAGCATGGCCAGCACCAGGCCGGCGCCCCACCAGGCCAGGGGCGGAACGCGCGCCAGCAAGCTGCGCGAACTCCAGCGGTCGAGGATCTCGAAGTAGACCGAATGCGGGTCGGCCTGCCAGGCGCCCAGCCTGCGGTCGAGGGCCGCGCGCAGGTCCGCGTTCCTGCCCTTGCCGGTGGCGTAGAAGAGGCGGGCCGGCTGGAACATGATGGGCGTCTCGCGCAGGCCATAGCGCGGCGCCTGGACGTCGCCCACGAACTTGCTGGCGACCACCGCCTCGGCCCAGCCGCGCCGGACCAGCTCGAAGCCTTCGGGGACCGACATGACCGGCACCAGGGTGGGGGCGGCCCCGAAGCCGCCGGCGAATTCAGAGAAATAGCGTTCCTGGATGGAGCCGGACAGGACGGCGATGCGCTTGCCGCCGAGGTCGGAGACCGAACCGATCGCGGTGCCGCTGCGCCGGTACAGCTGCGACCAGCTGAACAGGGCCGGCACCCGGGGGAAGTCGAATACCCGGGTGCGCTCCTCGGTCCAGGCGACGTCGGGCAGCACGTCGATGGCGCCGTCGCCGAGGGCGGCGAGGCAGTGCGACCACTGGCAGCGGACGAATTGCAGTTCCCAGCCTTCGAGGCGGGCCACTTCGCGCAGCAGCTCGACCATGATGCCGTCCGCCCGTCCCCCGGCGTCCGCATACACCTTCGGTGCGTTGTCGTAGATCCCGACCCTGACCACGCGTTCCGGCGCCGCCCCGTGGGCCAGCAGGGAAACCGACAGGGCAAGCAGGAAGAGTATCCGCTGTATCAAGAAGCAAGCCTTTCGCTGGGTCGTTACCGGCAGGCGCCGCAGGGTTGACGCGTCATCTTATCTTATGCAGCCGGGGTCGCGGCGTATGTACCGCAGCGCACGTTTTGGCTTCGACAGGGCGACAGCCAGGCTGCGCCGTGTGCGGGCCGATGGCGACAGGGCAGGGACGATGTGAGACAATGCCCGACTCCTTACCGATCCTGTAAAGCCCTGTTATTGCAGGGCTTTATGTTTTGCATTTGCCATATCGCCGGAATGACGCGTCGTCGTCCTGGCACGAATCTGGATACTTTCCATGGAAATCAAAGTCAACTTCCTCGACAAGCTGCGGCTCGAGGCCAAATTCGACGACTTCACGGTGATCGCCGACCAGCCGATCCGCTACAAGGGCGACGGCTCGGCGCCGGGTCCCTTCGATTACTTCCTGGCCTCGTCGGCCCTGTGCGCGGCCTATTTCGTGAAGTTGTACTGCAATACCCGGAATATCCCGACCGAGAATATACGCCTCTCGCAGAACAATATCGTCGACCCGGAAAACCGCTACAAGCAGATCTTCAAGATCCAGGTCGAGCTGCCAACCGATATTTCCGAGAAGGACCGCCAGGGCATCCTGCGCTCGATCGAGCGCTGCACGGTGAAGAAAGTCGTACAGGAAGGGCCGGAATTCGTGATCGAAGAGGTGGCGAACCTGGATGCCGATGCGCAGGCGCTGCTGACCCTGCAGCCGGATGGCGCATCGATGACCTACATTCCGGGCAAGGACCTGCCGCTGGAGCAGACCATCGCCAACATGTCGGCAAAACTGGCCAGCTGGGGCATCAAGATCGAAATCGCGTCCTGGCGCAATATCGTGCCGAACGTGTGGTCGCTGCATATCCGCGACGCGCATTCGCCGATGTGCTTCACCAACGGCAAAGGCGCGACCAAGGAAAGCGCATTGGCGTCGGCGCTGGGCGAATACATCGAGCGCCTGAACAACAACCACTTCTATGCCGGCGTGTACTGGGGCGAGGACATCGCCAGGGCTGACTTCGTGCATTACCCGAACGAGCGCTGGTTCAAGCCGGGCCGCAACGACGCGCTGCCCGCCGGGATTCTCGACGAGTATTGCCTCGGCATCTACGATCCGGAGGGCGAGCTGCGCGGCTCGCACCTGATCGACACCAATTCCGGCAACGTGGAACGCGGGATCGTGTCGCTGCCGTTCAAGCGCGAGTCAGACGGCGAGACCGTGTATTTCCCGTCCAACCTGATCGAGAACCTGTATGCCAGCAACGGCATGAGCGCCGGGAATACGCTGGTCGAGGCACAGGTGCAGTGCCTGTCCGAGATTTTTGAACGCGCCGTGAAACGCGAAATCCTGGAAGGCGAGCTCGCCTTGCCGGACGTGCCGCAAGAAGTGCTGGCGAAATACCCCGGCATCCAGGCCGGGATCGCGGGCCTGGAAGAGCAGGGTTTCCCGGTGCTGGTCAAGGATGCCTCGCTCGGCGGCCAATATCCCGTCATGTGCGTCACCCTGATGAACCCGCGCACCGGCGGCGTCTTCGCCTCGTTTGGTGCGCACCCGAGTTTCGAAGTGGCGCTGGAACGCAGCCTGACCGAATTGCTGCAGGGGCGCAGTTTCGAAGGCCTGAACGATTTGCCGCAGCCGACCTTCGCCAGCGAAGCCGTCACCGAGCCGTATAACTTCGTCGAGCACTTCATCGATTCCAGCGGCGTGGTGTCGTGGCGCTTCTTCAGCGCGAAGTCGGACTACGATTTCGTGGAATGGGATTTCTCCGGCGAGGGCAAGGATTCGAACGCCCAGGAAGCAGCGACCCTGCTCGGCATCCTCGAGGAGATGGGCAAGGAAGTCTACACGGCGGTCTACGACGAACTGGGTGCGGTTGCCTGCCGTATCCTGGTGCCGGGTTATTCCGAAATCTATCCGGTCGAAGACCTGGTCTGGGATAACACCAACAAGTCGCTGCTGTTCCGGGAAGACATCCTGAACCTGCACCGCCTCGACGACGACGCTTTGTCCGACCTGCTCGACCGCCTGGAAAACAACGAGCTCGACGAGTACTCCGACATCGCCAGCCTGATCGGCATCGAGTTCGACGAAAACACGGTGTGGGGCCAATTGACGGTCCTGGAACTGCGGCTCCTGATCAACCTCGCGCTCAACGAATTCGAAGCGGCCCACGACCTGGTCGGCGCCTTCCTGCAGTACAACGACAATACCCTCGAGCGCAAACTGTTCTACCAGGCGCTCAACGTGGTGCTGGAAGTGGTGCTCGACGAGGAACTGGAACTCGACGACTACGTCGCCAACTTCCGCCGCATGTACGGCAACGAGCGCATGGATGCCGCCCTGGGTTCGGTGGACGGCAGCGTGCGTTTCCATGGGCTGACCGAGACGAGCATGAAGCTGGAAGGGCTGGACCGGCACCATCGCCTGATCGACAGCTACCGCAAGCTGCACGCGGCGCGCGCGAAGGCGGCCTTGCGGTAAGGCTTAGAGCGCCTAACAAAACCTCCATGGCTGCGTTGCATCGTCTCGCCGTACCCTCGTACTGTCTTCGACGATGCGCCTTGCCCTGAAGGTCTTGTTAGGCGCTCTTAATCCCCGGGCAGCCAGGGATCGCCGTGCGGCCGCGGGAACTCCGCGGCCATGAAGTCGACGAAGCTGCGCACCTTGGCCGACAGCAGGCGCCGGCTCGGGTAGACCATCATCACCGACAGCTGGCCCACGTGATGGCCCTGCAGCAGCTGCACCAGGCGGCCGCTGGCCAGGTCGCCTTCGAGCGTGAACGAGGAGCGCGGCATGATGCCCATCCCGGCCAGCGCCGCCTCGCGCAGGATGTCGCCGCTGTTCGACACCATGCGGCTGTTGACCGGCACGTCCACCACCTCGTCGTCCCAGGCCACCGGCCAGCTGTGGCGCAGCTGCTCGAAGGCGAAGTTCAGGCAGTCGTGCTGCGCGAGGTCGGCCGGGCTGGCCGGCGCCCCGCGGCGCGCCAGGTAGTCCGGGGAGGCGGTCAGCACGATGTTCGAGGTGGCCAGGCGGCGCACGATCATGCTGGCGTCGAACTTCTGCAGGCCGATGAAGATGCCGACGTCGAAACCCTGCTCGACCAGGTCGACGTCGTCGTCGGCCAGCGTCACGTCGGGCACCACGCTGGGCGTCGCCTGCGCGAAGCGCGGCAGCAGCCGGGCCAGCTGCGACTTGCCGAAGGTCGGATGGCAGTAGATGCGCAGGGTGCCGCTCGGCTGCTGCGAGCTGGACGAGGCGGTGGCCTCGGCGTCGTCGATGTCGAGCAGGATCTGGCGCACCCGCTCCAGGTAGTGCTGGCCGGTCTCGGTCAGCGACAGGCGGCGCGTGGTGCGGTTCAGGAGGCGGGTGCCGAGGTGGGCTTCCAGGTCCGCGACATTGCGCGTCACGACCGCCGCCGACATGCCCAGGGCCCCCGCCGCGCCGGCAAAGCTGCCCTGGTCGACCACCTTGGCGAACACCCGCATCGACACCAGCCTGTCCATCCCTGTCTCCATTATTTCGATTCCCGCAATTATACCTTGCCAGGAATGCCATTTATTGCAGGGCTTGGAAGGACTAGACTGGGTGCATTCGAGCTGAAACGCTCTCCACGTGAGCTTCGAGGCTCAGTCAGTTTTTTCGGGAGATAGTCATGAACGTCAAGAATTTCATCGCCGCCGCCGCATTTATCGCCACCGGGACCGCGTTTGCTGCGGAGACGCCAGACGCCGCCGCGGCTGCCGGCACGACCGCTACGGTCGCCACCGCGAGCGCGCCGGAAGCCAGCCAGGCGCCCGCACGCAAGGACGACACGGCCGACATTGTCAAGGAGTACAAGACGCCACTGGCGATCCAGCTGGACCAGTATAAAAACTGAGCAAGAACTAAGCGCCCAGCCCACTTCGGTGGGCTTTTTTTCGTTTAGAGCGGCCGCACCCAGATGTTGCGGAAGCTGACCGCGTCGCCGTGATCCTGCAGCTTGATCGGGGCAGGGCCGTGCTTGCGGTAAGCCGGCTTGCCCGCATATACCGTTTCTCCCTGGAGGGCGGCGTGGTTCTGCACCACGACGCCATTGTGCAGCGCCGTCACATGGCCCGGCGCTACCAGCGCCCCATCGCTTGCGAAACGCGGCGCGGTCCAGATGATGTCGTAGGCCTGCCATTCGCCGGCCGCGGCGCAGGCGTTGACCAGGGGAGGGTGCTGCTTGTAGAGGCTGGCCGCCTGCCCGTTCGCATAGGTCTTGTTATCGCTGCAGTCGAGGATCTGGAGCTCGTAGCCGCTGCCCTTGCCGGTCGATGCGAGGAACAGGCCGCTGTTGCCCCTGGCCTGGCCGCTCCCGGCCAGCTTCGCCGGCGCGCGCCATTCGAGGTGGATCTGGTAGTCGGTGAACAGGCGCCGGGTCTGGATGTCGCCGCTCCCGCCGCGCACCGTGAGAGTGCCGCCGTCGACGACCCAGGCGGCCGGCTGGCCTGGGGAAACCGACGAGACCCATTCGCGCAGGTCCTTCCCGTCGAACAGCACAATCGCGTCCGACGGCGCCGCGGCCGGGGAGCCGGGCAGCACGCGCGCCGGTTCCGGCGCCCACGCTTCCGTGTCTTTCGGATCCGGCGGCTGCCGGTCCTGGGCGGTCGATGGCAGCATCAGCGACCATCCAATCAATGCCACACCGAGTTTTGCGATCATGCCTGGCTGTCCATATGAGAGGGCAGGCAGCAGCATAACAGGTTGCCAACGCGAAAACTCACCGACCGTCACGAAACCCACCTTCCGATACGGTAAATCCGATCTCCTGCAACTACGCAGTCAACGCGACATAAGCAGAAATCGTAACGTCGCCAGCACGTCCGGCAGCGAACGCCGCTACACTGGTCATTCCGATTCACGGCAAGCCTGCCGACGTCACTGCAGGCGGCGACTTCTTACGGAAACCGATTATGCACCGCACCTGCTTGCGCAATGACCGCACATCACACACCCGCCGTAGGCTACCGATTCTGCTGGCCTGCCTGTCGGCTCTGACGCTATTCACATCCGCTACTATCGATGCTGCGACACAAGTAGCGCCCACCGGTGCGCGCTATGAACGCGTCGTACCCAGCCCGGATGGCATCGGCAAGCGCTACATGGGCCGCGAAATCGCCGGCGTGATGGGGTGGGAGGGCGCGCAATGGCTCGAGCGGGAAAGCCGGGCACGCGAGGAGCGACCGGAATTGCTTCTGCGGGAACTGGCACTGACGCCCGGCATGAACGTGGCCGACATCGGCGCCGGCACCGGTTACTACACGTGGCAGCTGGCGCAACGGGTCGGGCCTGGCGGACGGGTATATGCAGTCGACGTACAGCCGGAAATGATCAGGATGCTCGACAGCCAGATGGCAAAGCGCGGCGTGCGCAATGTGGTCTCGGTGCTGGGCAGCGAAACCACCGTCAAATTGCCTCCGGCCAGCGTCGATTTGGCAATCATGGTCGACGTCTATCACGAGCTCGCCTATCCCTCGGAGGTCCTCGACAGCATTGTCGACGCACTCAAGCCGGGCGGGCGCGTCGTTTTCGTCGAATACCGGGCCGAGGACCCGGCGGTCGCGATCAAGCCGCTGCATAAAATGAGCGAGCGGCAGATACGGCGTGAGGCCACGGCGCATGGACTGACATGGGAGCGCAGCATCGAATCGCTGCCGATCCAGCATGCGATCGTGTTCCGGAAGCCCTGAGCGCAGATGTTCCTGCCCTGGCTAGCGATGCGTAGCGACCCGAGGGCTGAAGTGGCATAGCCTCGTCGCCAAGCAGACATAGCATGTCGCTACCGTACCTTGTCTTGGCCGGGCACCCGAATCTCGTCGCAAACTAGTGGCGGCCGGAGCCGCCGTTCTGTACTTTGCTGTTTGCGTACACCCACGTGTATTCGGCGCCAAACAGGAAAATCTGCGCAGAATAGTAGAACCACGCGACAAGAATTACAAACGAGCCGGCTGCGCCAAAGCCGGAAGCCACGCTCGATTTCGCGAGGTACAAGCCGATCAATGATTTGCCGATGTTAAAGAGCAAGGCCGTTACGGCGGCCCCCATCCAGACATCGTGCCAGGATATCTTCGCGGTTGGCATGAGCTTGTAAATCATCGCAAACAGAACGGTAAAGAGAGCGAGCGAGGCGGCGAAATTCAATATATTCGCTAAAACGCTTTCCGCCGCAGTCCCCCCTCCCAACCATTCGCTCGTCGCTGCGAGCGCAGCGCTGACGACGAGCGAAATCATCAGCATGAACGCGAATCCGAGAACCAGGCCGAAGGATAATACGCGGCTGCGCAACCAACCCCAAATGCCTGACGGCTTCTCTTTCGCTGGAACTTGCCAGATGCGGTCCAGATCAGTTTGCAGCTCGGCAAAAATCGCGGTTGCGCCCAGCAGCAGTAGAAAACCGCCAACGACACTGGCGACAATCCCCGTGGACGGTTCGCGCGCGGCCTGTAGCAAGCCCTGCACAGCCGTCGCTCCTTCTTGACCCATGATGCCTTGAAGCTGGGCGATAATTGCTCCTTGCGCAGCTTCCTGTCCAAATACCATCCCGGCAATCGCGATGATCAGCACCAGTAGCGGTGCCAGCGAAAACAGCGTGTAGTACGACAGCGCTGCTCCCATGCTCGGCGCGTAATCATCCATCCATGCTTTCGCTGCCGCCACGATGATTTGCCATTGCCTACCGATCCAGCTCGCCGAGGTTTGCTCGAACCTCGGGCGCGAGGGAGTGCTTGCAGCTTTTTCCGCCTCCTTTGCGTCGGGTTTGCGGTCTTCTGAAGGCGGCGGAGCATGTTTTGGCCCCTGGACTGGGGCGGATGGGGCGACGCTGGCATTGTTCATGGCCGAGGCAAAAAGCCCGACGAGAGGTACAAGAAAACTACCAGCTTTCAGAAGCTCGTCCGTGTCGTTGCTGTGTTCAGGTGCCCTGGTGTAGTTCGGCGTTTTCTTGCGCCTGAGGAGCGCATAGCCCGCGGCTGCAATCCCTAGCACTGCGGCACCACGCACATACCGAGAGGAAAGCACATCTGAAGCCTTGGATTTGAACACATTCGATTGCTCATCGATTCCCAACTCGGCGGCAGCTACGCAGTTTTTGGCTTCTTGCTTTTCTGGAACGGTAGCGGTCATATTGTCCTCATGTAGTCTGCATTCGTGCCGGGCCGCCTTGGCATGACGACAAAATGCTTCGTTTTTTTTTGCTCAATTGTTTCGATGGCATGCTCGTCGCGTATTACTGCCATCGCATCCGGTGGCTACCAGGGATCTGCATGCAGGTTCCTGGAAAGCTTTACCGTAAGCCTTTTTTGAGGACGGTTCGGTACGATGACTCACCGTCTGCAGAAGCGAAGAGAGGATTATTGCCACTGAAGGTGCTGCTGTCGTACTGAGGCCGCGTTGTTGAAGGAGCGCAGCCCAAAGGACCGCTGACGACCCGGAGCGGACGTTTGGTAGCGTCCGCTTTCGACCCGAAGCAGACGGTCGTTCTGGTCATTTCTTGGATGACCTTTTGCTCATGGCTGCCTTAACTTTTGCGGCGACTTCCTTCTCTTGAAAGCCGTAGATTCCGTGCGATCCGTCGCAGTCGTGGATTCCATCTATGCCTGCCTTCTTGAAGATGATGTAGGTCTGAGCGACAGACATCGAAACCCCGCAATCCCCTCCACCCAGGCCAGTTTGCAACATCATCTCGCCGGTACGGGAGGCTCCTTTAAGCGTTCGCCGAACTTCAAACCGGCCTTGGATGAAGGGCCACTTACGGTTGGGATCCACTCTTATAACTCTCGCTTCTTCAAGCGTCGCGAAGTAGATCTCGTCAGCATCCTTTACGAACTCGTTGAAAGACTTTACGGGACAGCTGCATGCTACCGCCTGATTGCAGAACAATCCCAAAAGCGAGACGACGAGTAAAAGATTTTTCAAGAATGGCTCCGAGAGGTCTACTGAAGGTCCGCTTCTGGCCGAAGGCAGACCTCAGGTAACGTCCGCTTCCGACCCGAAAGCAGACGTCCAGAATGGCTCAGTGTATGGTTTTGCTGTCAGAACAAGCGATGGGTTTGATAGGCCCTTACCCGTCAGCTTTTACACATCCGACATATTGGACGCTGCAGCGAACACAGCAACTAAGAGCACTGTTAGCGCGAACGACATCCAGAGAATGCGACTTCTTTTAGGGTGGTTCCGGTCGAGAGCAATGCCTATGGTGATGCCTACAAACATTCCCAGCCCTTGTCCAAGAGTGAAGGGAAATCCAAGTACGACAGCCAAAGCGCTTCCGATTCCCATGCCAAGAAAAAGTCCGGCTACTACTGGTTGGTGTTTTCCTATCGGGGGAATTGCAAGTTGTTCCATTTATCTTCTATGCTTGGTTGCCGGAACGCTTGGCAGGATGGCCTGGTGGTAAGGTGCTACACAACCGTGTTAGGTCGATTGCCGGAGTTCTGTTACGCCAGTCTACTGCAAGAGGTTGGTCAGGCGGAAATTTTTGCGAGCTGCAGGGTGGGCAGAATGGTCTGCTCTCGACCCGAAGCAGCCATTCACCCCGGCTCGGCTACGCCTCTTTTAAATCTCGGAACCACGCCGGCCAGTCATCATGCACGGCGTAATGGGCGACGAACTCAGCAGCTGTTTTTTCGCTGACCTTTTTCTCCGCCAAATAGTCGAGTTGGGTAAGTAGGTCTTCGTGATCGAGTACAACCTCGAAGCCCTCATCTGCAACCTGCGAAGGCATGCAAAAGTCATCCGTAAGTACGATATACCTGGCATCGCTGCCCCATGTGAATGGTGGCTTGGCGACCAATACCATGTCGTCCGACACCCCGCGCGCTTTCGCAATTGCTTCTTGAAGGTTCACACCTTCTCTCCCAAGGTAACGCTCTTAACGAGCTGATGATAAGTAGTTTACTCGACATTGCTTACGTCCGCTTCTGGCCGGTTGCGGACCTATTGTAGCGTCTGCTTCCGACCCATTGCGGACGTTCATGGTCGCATTTCTTGCAGCAGCTAGATCAGCTTGGCTCGTAGTCTGCTTCACAAAATATGCGTGTGTGGTTTGCGAACTCAGTACCGGCGAGATCTTCTTCAATGACTGCCTTCGCCATTTCGAAGTCAACGACGTAGCTGCAGACCTCCATAGAGCCGCCACCAATGCTTCCCCCGTCGCACATTCCTAAACCCGTCCAACCTAAAATCTCGTTCATGCGGTCTTCAAGCCGATGCCGTTTCTCGAGATCGTCGCCTGTACCCATGCCATCGACGGCGTATTCAACAAGCAGAGTGTGGTGGTCGTCCAGGTCGATTGGACAAAAGCCTAGCTTGACCAAACGATCTATCTCTTTCTGAATGGTCTTCTCAGCCTTAGCGAACAGATTAGATCGGACGTTTCTGGATTCACCGTGGGTACCGAGTTCGCCCCAATGGATGGTGTGCGAGCCACTATCGTCCTCCCAAGTCTCCCAGTATTCCTTTTTTCCATCGGCAAAACGATATAGCTTCAGCACACAGATTCCTTAGGTTTGTAGGTCACCCACTAGTGAGGCGCTGCGGTAAATCTTTGGACGTCCGGTATTGGCCGAAAGCGGACCTATTGTAGCGTCCGCTAACGACCCAGAGCGGACGGTCGGGTGATCAACTTTTGTGTGCAATCGATTCTGGCAACGGTGTTCCATCCTCAAAGGCGACCAGTTCTTCCCTGGCCATTAGCACTAGCGCTTCAACCTGCGCAAATGGCAACCCGTCGGAAAACAGCGAGACCGTTAGCGAGTTGTTAGCATCACATCTAAATACCTCGGCGAGCACGTTGCCAACCTCGTCGGTGAGTTCCACCCCTAGGCCATCACGGCGAATATCCGAAGCGATCTGTAACCGATACTCCATATATTTCCCTGAGTGTTTCAACGGCCGCTCCTGGCCGATACCAGACGTGCAGTGTACGAGCTTGTTGCTAATACATCAATAACAGGTTTTGCCAGGGATGCTAAGCGTCTTCACCGCGCACCGTCCCCAACACCTGAAACGGCGTACCCCAATAGATGTTGTTGACCACCACCACATTCGACGAGGTCCCGTCCACATACACGCCGCCGCGCGTCGGTCCCGTGAAGAGGTTATTGGTGATCAGGGTCCGGGTTCCGTAGATATAGGCAAGCTGGATGTGGTACTGGAACCGGCTCGGCACGGTGCCGTCGCTGCGGCGGTCGAGGACGGAGTAGGTGCAGTTCGAGTCCAGCAGGTTGCTGGCGATCATGTGCCCGCCCGTGTCCGGTATGCGCCCGGGGGCGCCGCCGCCGTAGAGCTGGATGCCGTTGCCTTCGTTGTTGGCCACGTGGTTCCAGTGCACGGCGCAGCGGACGACGCCGTCGTCCAGGCCGATGCCGACGCCCTCGGTCCCATTGTCCAGCGTGCCGCCGTAGTTGACGTTGAACATGCAGGTGTTGCCCCGGACGGTGTGGTCCGCCACGGCCCCGGGCCCGGCCGCCGACGACAGTTCGATGCCGCGCCCGTAATAGGCCGGGCCGAAGAGACCGCCGTTTCGGTTGCAGGTGTTGCCTTCGATGAGGAAGGAAGTGGCGAAGCCGCCGATGTGGATGCCGAAATGCTTGTTGGCGCTGCAGTCGTTGTTGCTCACGTGGTTGCGGTCGCCGTTGACGATGAAGAGTCCGCTGAGCATGCCGGTGACGACGTTGCGGGCGAAGGTCGCCGCGCGGCCGTTCACGAGATAGATGCCGATTGCACCCGGATTGGCGTTGTAGGGCTCTCCCAGCGGCGGAGATACCCGGTTTCTCCGGATGAACAGCCTGGTGAGCGCGGCCGCGCTGCTGTAGGTTTCGCAGCGGATGCCGTGCGATGCGGGGCTGCCGCCGCCGCGGTGGTACACGGTATTGCCGGTGATCCTGATGTCGTCGATGCCGGTATTGCCGGCGACGAGGATGCCGTGGTTCGCATACGCGGGGTCGCAAGCCACGACATCGAGCGTGCAGCGGGCGATGGTCACCTCGCTCTTCTCGAACACGTAGATGCCCGCGCAGTTCGAGGTGAGTGCACAGTTCTCGACCGTGCAGCCGTGGCCCAGCCAGATCAGCGCGACGTCGCTCGCTTCCGGCAGGGCGGGGTTGCGGATGTCCAGGTCGCGGTAGGTGACGAAATCGCGCTCCTGGCCGAAGACGGCGATCGAGCCGCCTTCCTGCGGCGTGACGGGACTGCCGGGGAGCAGGATGATGGGCCTGGGCTGAGAGGGATCGTCGGTTCCATCGCTTCGGTAATATGCGCCGACCGTGATGCGCGCGAGGCGGGTGCCGCTGGCCGCCAGCCGGAACACGCCCGCGTAGGCGGTGCCGCGCTTCTGCAGGTAGGTATTGCCGGGCGACCAGACGACGCTGGTCCAGGACGCGAAAGGGTTGGAGAGGCTGCCGTCGCCGGGGCCGGCGGCGCTGGGGTCGACGTAGAAGGTCGCCATGATCTCACCTGTCGTAGCAAGAAACGTTGACCCGCGCGCCGCCGGTGTGCGCGGCAGGGGAGGGAGGAGATTGGGGCAGGCCGGCGGTTCCAGCTTAGCTGGCGTGCATAAGCGGGCTGTTATGGGGGATCAAGCGCCGACCTCGGCTGTCAGCGCGCGCTGGAGCCGCTCTTCTGCACGGCAATATAGAGATGTTGCTCCGGGTACTGGTCGAACTCGAGGTGCCGGCACACGCATCCGCCTTCCGCGATCACCGCCAGCAGGCCGGGGATGCCGAGCGTGCTGTAGGTGAGCGCCGGGCCCATGGTCGCGTCGACGTGCTCCCCCGGCGCATCGAGGCCGCCCGTGGAGAAAATGAGGACGCCGCCGGGCTCCAGGGCGCGCATGAGCTTCAGCATCAGGGGCCGCTGGTCGGCCAGCGGCACGTGCCAGATGCTGTCCCAGCCCGAGATGAAGCGGTAGCTGCGCGGGAGCGGCCAAATGCGGATATCGGCCTGGTGCAGCAGGACCGTAGGGTCGGCTTGCCTGGCCAGTTCGAGCATGCGTCCGGAGACATCGATGCCTTCGAGCTGCAGGCCGTGTTTTCGAATCAGCCCGTTGAAGCGGGTGCTGGCGCCGCAGCCGACGTTCAGCGCCCAGCCTCCGGTTCCCGGTCCGAGAAAGGCGAGCGCCCGACGGTGCTGCGGGACGCCATTGGCCTGGTTGAAGACATCGTCACGCCAGCGGTCGGCGAGGGTGTCGTAGGCGGCGGCGGTCGAAGGAAGCTTCATCCCCCAAGTATATGCCGCCGCCGGTGCAACCCGGCGCCGGCCTCAGGCCGCCATCACGGCGACCGGCTCGCCCTGCGCCGCCACGTTGCGGTTCACCGCCGACAGCACCGCCTTGAACGAGGCCGTCACGATGTTGCTGTCGATGCCCACGCCGAACAGGGTCGGGCCGTTCCCCACGCGCAGTTCGACATAGCAGGCAGCGCGCGCGTCGGCACCGGAGCCGATCGCATGCTCGTGGTAGTCCATCAAGCGGATGTCCATGCCCAGCGCGTGCACGAAGGCGTCGATCGGGCCGTTGCCCGCGCCGTGCAGCGTGCGCTGGATGGCGCCATCGGTCACGCCGACGTCCACCTGTACCGGCTCGCCGCCGCGCCCGTTGTCCGTCATGCGGTGCGAGCGGTAGGCGTAGGGCGCGTCCTGCTCCAGATATTCGCGCACGAACAGGGCGTGGATGTCGCTCGCCGCGATCTCGCGTCCGCTGGCGTCGGCCAGGCCCTGCACCACGCGCGAGAACTCGATCTGCAGGCGGCGCGGCAGGGCCAGGCCGTATTCCTGTTCCAGCAGGTAGGCCATGCCGCCCTTGCCCGACTGGCTGTTGACGCGGATGACGGCGTCGTAGCTGCGCCCGAGGTCGGCCGGGTCGATCGGCAGGTAGGGCACTTCCCAGAGGGCGTCCGGCTGCTGCTGCGCGAAGCCCTTCTTGATCGCGTCCTGGTGCGAACCCGAGAAGGCGGTGAATACCAGGTCGCCAGCGTAAGGATGGCGCGGATGGACCGGCAGCTGGTTGCACTCCTCGACCAGCTGGCGCACGCTGTCGATGTCGGAGAAGTCCAGGCCCGGGTGCACGCCCTGGGTGTAGAGGTTCAGGGCGAGCGTGACCAGGTCGACGTTGCCGGTCCGTTCGCCGTTACCGAACAAACATCCCTCGACGCGGTCGGCGCCGGCCATCACGGCCAGTTCGGCCGAGGCCACCGCCGTGCCGCGGTCGTTGTGCGGGTGGACGCTGATGACGAGCGACTCGCGCCGCTCGAGGTGGCGGCACATCCACTCGATCTGGTCGGCGTAGACGTTGGGCGTGCTCGCTTCCACGGTCGAGGGCAGGTTGACGATCATCGGATTGGCCTGCGTCGGCTCCCACACGGCGCTGACGGCGTCGACGATGCGCTTGGAGAAGGCGAGTTCGGTGGTCGAGAAGGACTCGGGCGAGTATTCCAGGCCCCATCGGGTCTGCGGGTGCTGCGCCACCAGCTCCTTGATCAGGCGGGTGCCGCTGACGGCGATGTTCACGATCTCGTCCTGCGTCATGCCGAACACCACGCGGCGGAACACCGGCGCTACCGAGTTGTAGATGTGGACGGTGGCGCGCTTGGCGCCGGCCGCGGCGTCTACGGTGCGGCGGATCAGCTCTTCGCGCGCCTGGGTCAGCACGATGATGGTCACGTCGTCGGGGATGCGGTTTTCCTCGACCAGCATGCGCACGAAGTCGAAGTCGGTCTGCGAGGCCGAGGGGAAACCGACCTCGATTTCCTTGACGCCGATCTTGACCAGCATCTCGAAGAAACGCAGCTTTTTCTCGGGGCTCATCGGCTCGATCAGCGCCTGGTTACCGTCGCGCAGGTCGGTGCTCATCCAGATCGGCGGGCGGGTGATGGTCTTGTTCGGCCATTGGCGGTCGGCCAGGTCGACGGCGGCGAAAGGACGGTATTTGGTGGATGGGTTGGTCAACATGTCAGCTCCTGCTAAAGATATTTCGATGCCGGGATCGGCGCGGGAGTGGCGGCGGGCTGCCGGACGGGCCACGAAACGCTAGGCCCGGCAACCGATCGGTAGTTTTAGCAGCAGACGAACGAAGGCGCGTGCGCCGGAGGTCAGCGACAGCAGGGAAATCTGGAGGGAATGCGGGTGAACGAACATCTTGCGAATCCTGTGACTACTTGAAAACCGGCAGGGCCGGACGCGGGGGAAATCAGGCGCGTAGTAGTAGCGCCGGCGCTAGGAGGCCGGTCAGCGGTAGGAGGGTCGACAGATGCAGTTGGGTGAACATTGACTTGACTCTAAGCGGGCGGCAAATGGTTTGTCAAGCGCTTTCGCCGAAGAGTTCAGGCCATGCAAGCGATTTGGCTGAGGACAGATTGCGCGGCTGCGGAGGATACCAAAACGCGTGGAGTCAGGACTCCACCCTACATATCGCGCCAGACGTGGGGTGGAGTCCCGACTCCACGCGTTGCAGTTGCGTTCTCAGCCAGCCGCGACGGCCACCGGCTGCACCCCGGCCTCTTCGCGCCGTGTCACGTGCACGATCGAAATGTCGAAGTGATACGACATCGCCGAGACCGCACCCATCGCATCGCCCGCACAGATCCGGTCCACTACCGCCTCGTGCGCGTCGATCACCCGGGTCAGTTCGCTTTCGCTTCGCCGGTCGTCGAAATGGATGCGCGAGGACGCCTCGACCGGGGTGCGCAGCGCGGCGAGCAGGATGCTGTTGAGCGGGTTGCCGCTCGCTTCGGCGATCACGGTGTGGATCGCGGTGTCGCAGGCGACCCGGCGCGCATGGTCGGAGCCGGCCGAGCGCATCTGCGCCACCAGCTCGCGCAGCTGCTGGCGCTGCTCCGCCGTAGCGTAGCGCGCGGCCAGCTGGGCCGATTGCAGCTCGATGGCGCGCCGCGTTTCGATCACGTGGGCCACGCTCACCTGGGCCGTGGTGAGCGCGTAGTCGAAGACCTGGGCCAGCACGTGCGGGTCGATCGCCTTCAGGCGCGGCTTGCGCCCGCCCTCGATCTCGAGGATGCCCAGCGCGGCCAGCGTGCGGTAGGCTTCGCGCACGCTGCCGCGGCTGACCTTCAGCTCGAGGCCGATCTGCACCTCGCTCGGCACCATGTCGCCGGGCCGCAGCTGCTCGCGGTTGACGAGGGCCAGCAGGTGGCGGGCCACCTGCGCGGACAGGGTAGGGCGTTCGAGCGAGGGGAGGGCGGCGATCTGGTTCATCGAAGGAGCCTAACTTTTCTGGTGAATGCTGTCAAACCAGCCATCATGGCTGCGCCGGATACACCCGCCCGATGCGGCTCGCCAGCAGCCAGAAGAACAGGCCGGTGAACACGTTGATCATGGCGACGATGGTCATCGACAGGCGCAGCCCGCTCACATTGCCGGCCGAGTTCAGCGCGTCGCTCAGGACGCCCACCAGCAGCGGTCCCATGCCCTGTCCGATGACGACGCCGACCACGCCGATGATCGCCACCGCCGTCGCGCGCGCCTGCGGGGCGACGAGGTCCTGCACCGTGCCGAAGACCGGGCCGGCCAGGGTGCCGGCGGTGAGGAAGGCGACGAACAGCAGGGCCATCGCGACCATCGGGTCCGGCACGTAGAAGCTGCCGATCAGCGGCACCAGCACGCCCCAGCTGACCCAGGCCGAATAGCGAGCGCCCCAGGTGCGCGAACCTTTTGCGTACTTCACCGTCAGCTGGCCGCCGACCAGGGCGCCGATGCCGCTCGCCAGGCCGATGCCCAGGCCCAGGCCGAGGCCGATGGCCATCGGGGTCATGGCGAAGGCGCGCTCGAAGTAGCTCGGCAGCCAGGCCGCGACGGCGCCGGCCAGGCCGACGAAGGCGAAGGCGAACACCAGCATGAAGAAGCAGCGCAGGTCGCCCAGCTGGGTCCAGATGCTGCCACCCAGGGTCGACGGCGGCGGCTGGTCCACGCGCAGCGGTTCGCGCACGGTGAAGTGGAAGATCAATGCCAGCACCATGCCGGCCACGCCGAGGATGATGAAGCCCATGCGCCAGCCTACGGTCTGCACCAGGATGCCGCCGCCCAGCATCCCGCCCAGCATGCCCAGATAGACGCCCGAGAAGTGGGCGCCGTAGGCGCGGCCGCGCAGCTCGCGCGGGTAGTAGTCGCCCAGCATCGAGTGCGAGGCCGGCACGCAGCCCGCTTCGCCCACGCCGACGCCGATGCGCGCCGCCAGCAGGAACATGAAGCTGGTCGCCATGCCCGACACGCCCGTCATCAGGGTCCAGACGGCGAAGCTGAGGAAAATGATCCACTTGCGGTTGCCGCGGTCTGCCATGCGCGCCAGCGGGATCGACACCAGGCCGCCGAGCAGGGCGAAGGCGAGGCCGGTCATCAGCCCGAGCTGGGTGTCGCTGAGCAGGAATTCCTTCTTGATCGGCTCCATGAACATCGAGATCACGACCTTGTCGACCGAGCACATGAAGCCGACCACGGCCAGCGCGACCAGCACGTAGGTGCGGTAGGCGTCGCTGAACTGCTTCACCGGGGCCGGATTGCTCTCGACCGGCAGGACTGCGGTGTCCATCGTGTTCGCTGCGGTCTTCATGCTGCCACCTCCGTTTGTAATGCGCCAAATCCGGCCGGGACCCAGGCGCCGGGTTCCGTATTCATGAAGCGCCGCAGATCCTCGGCCCACAGCCGTGCATCCGCCCCGGAAGCGAAGTGGCCCTTCTCGCTGTCGAGTTCCACATACGACCAGCCGGCCGTGCCAGGAAGCTGCGCGACTTCGCGTGCGAGGGCCGGCGAGAACATCGGGTCGGTGCGCGAAATTACGTACAGCACCGGCGCCCGGATGGCGTCCAGGCGGGCCCGCAGGTCGAAGCTTTCGGCGGCCTGCATCAGCACTACCAGCGACATCGGATCGAACTCCGACGCCCACTCGCGCGCCAGGCGGTCGACTTCTGCGGCGCGTGCGGCCGGATCCGGGAAACGCTCGGCCAGTTCGACGTCGACGCCATAGCGGCTCAGGGTGTCGGTCCGCATGGCCACGAGTTTGTCGAACAGCGCGTCGTGTTTCCCTGCCGCCCAGGCTGCCCAGCCCGGGTCGGCCTGGAGCGACGCCAGGATCGCCGCGGCGGTGCCCGGCGCGCCCGGATGCCAGGGCGCGCCGACGGCCGCCGCGACCCGCTCGACCATCTCGGGATAGTCCGCCGCCCACTGGAAGGACTGGTAGGCGCCGAAGGAAGGGCCGACCACCGCTGCCAGGCGCTTGACGCCCAGTGCGTCGAGCAAGGCCTTCTGCACGGCGACGATGTCGGCCACCGTCAAGGCCGGAAAGTCGGCGCCGTAGGCCTGGCCGGTCGCCGGGTCGACGCTGCCCGGGCCGGTGGAGCCGTAGCTGGAGCCGAGCATGTTCGGGCATACGACGAACCAGCGCTCGGTGTCGATCGGCTTGCCCGGGCCGACCAGTTCGGCCCACGAGCCTTCGGCGACGTTGGCGTCGGGGTCGAGCATGGTCGGGCCGGTCGTGTAGCCGTGCAGGACCAGCACCGCATTGGTGCCGGCGGCGTTCAACTTGCCCATGCAGCGGTAGGCAGTGGTCGGCGCGGCCAGCAGCGCGCCGCCGGCCAGCACCAGGTCGGGGCCGGTGTGGTAGTGGAGGGTATTCATCGCCGTCCGATCAGAAGCGGTAGGTCAGGTCGGCGCCGATGGTACGCGGCGCGATGACGCCTGCGCCGAAGGGGCTGCCGCCCGGCGTCAGGCTTTGCGACTTGAGGAAGGTGACGCCGTCGCTGCCCGTCAGGTTCTTGCCGTAGAAGGCGAGGCGCCAGTTGGCGTTCTCGATGCCGGCGCTGAGGTTGACCGTGGTATAGGAACCCACGTCCTTGGCGGCGCGCTCGCTGAAGTCGGAACGGCGCTCGCCCGTGTAGTTGACGGTGCCGCCGGCATACGCGGCGACGCCGGCTGCGACCGTGCGGCGGTAGTTGGCGCCGAGGGAGGCGGTGACCTTCGGCACGAAAGGCAGGCGGTCGCCATCGAGGCCGCCGGCGGCCGGTGCATTCTCCGTCAGGCGGGCGTCGGTGTAGCCGATGGCGCTGCGCAGCGACAGGCCCTGCACCGGGAAGTACGACACGGCCAGTTCCGCGCCGCGGCTGGTGGCGGCGCCGCCGTTGACGATGAAGTTGAAGCCCGCGGCGCTGGTCTGGATCTGGATGTCCTTCCAGTTGGTGCTGAACAGGGCCGCTTCGACCGACAGGCGGCCGCCGTCGATCACGGACTTGTAGCCGATCTCGTAGCTGGTCAGGGTGTCGGGCTGGAAGGTCAGCGGCGCCAGGGTCGCCGAGGTCGGCGGCACCGCGTTCGGGCCGCCGGGACGGAAGCCGGTTGCGACGCGGCCGTACAGCGAGTCGGTGGCGCTCGGCTTGTAGATGGCGCTGGCCAGGTAGGTGGTCTTGCTTTCCTTCGAGCCGGAGTCGATCAGGACCGGGGTCGGGCCGACCAGCAGGCCGCGGTAGTCCTGGGTGTAGACCTGCTCGTCCTTGCCGTGGCGGATGCCGGCCATCAGGTCCAGCTGCGGCGTGAGGGCGTAGGTGGCGTTCCCGAAGACCGAGTATTCCTTGTAGCTGGTGTCGATCGAGGCGCGCACGATCGAGGGCAGCGGATAGTCGGCGCCGGTGGTGGTCGAGAAGGGACGGAAACCCGGGATGCGGTTGGTGTTGTCTTCCTTGGTGTAGTAGACGCCGCCCTCATAGCCGAGCTTCTCGTCGAAGGCCGTCGAGCGCAGGCGCAGTTCCTGCGACACGCGGTGGGTGGTCGTGCCCTGGGCGTACTGGATGCCGAGGTCGGGGATGCGGAAGGCGGCGCCGAGCGCCACGCCGTAGCCCGCAGTGCCGTCCAGGCCCTGCGAGGCGTCCACGTTCTGCACCGTGGTCGAGGACACCAGCTCGAAGTTGCCGAGCTGGCCGTTGAGGGTCAGGTTGCCGACGTCCAGGCTGGCGGTCGAGATTTCGTCGGCGAAGCGGCGCTGGGTCAGTTCGCCGTACAGCGGGCGCTGCGTGGCCGGGTCGACGTCGACCAAGGTATTGCCCTGGGAGGTGACCTTCTGCGTCAGCGCGAAGGCGCTCAGCTTCCAGTCCGGGTTGATCATCCAGTTAAAGGCGACGCGTCCGCCCTCGACCTTCGCTTCGTTGACGTCCTCGCGGCCGTTGGTCTGGTCGATGTAGCCGGCATCGGTACGGCTGAAGGCCGACACGCGCAGGGCCATGGTCTGGTCGGCGAAGGGGATGTTCAGCGAGGCGCGGCCAACCTTGCCGTTGCCGCCGTGCTGCACCGAGTTGCCGCCCAGGGTGACGCTGCCGCGCAGCTTGCGGTAGTCCGGCGCCGAGGTCACGTAGCGCACCAGGCCGCCCATCGCGCCCGCGCCGTACAGGGTCCCCTGCGGGCCCTTCAGGATCTCGACGCGCTGCAGGTCGGCCGGGTCGATGTCCGGGGTCACCGCGCTGCCGGCGGCATAGGCGTTGACCGAGCCGATCGGCGCTTCGTCGACATAGAAGGCGGTGGTCGACGCCGACTGGTTGACGCCGGTCGTGATGCCGCGCAGCGCCACCTGGGTGAAGCCCTGGCGGAAGGAGGACAGCGACATGCCAGGCACCTGCGCCACGTAATCCTCGAGGCGGACCTTGCCGTCCTTGGCCAGCTGCTCGGTGTTGACCGAGGTGACCGAGGCCGGCACGTCGATCGCCGCCTGCTCGCGCTTTTGCGCGGTGACGATGACCTTGTCGATGCCGTCCTCGTTCGCAGCTTGCTGCTGCTGGGCGAAGGCGGGCAGGGCGGCGATCGAGCAGAGCAGCGATACGGCCGTGGCGGTGGCGGTGCGGGCGAAGCGTGGTGCGTGGTACATGAGTGTCTCCAATATTTTTATGGATTTATAGTGTTTTATGTACTGCGGGTGATGCTGGGTGGCCGTCTTAGCCGAATATTTTTCCCGGGTTGAGAATGCCGTTCGGATCCCATGCCTGCTTGATCGACTGCATCAGCCCGACGACCTCGCTGCCGTATTCGAGCAGCAGCTTGGATTTCTTGCCCATGCCGATCCCGTGCTCGCCGGTGCAGGTGCCGCCGACCGACAGCGCGCGGTCCACCATGGCGGCATACACGCGGTCGACCGCCGCATGTTCTTCCGGCTGGTCCGGCATCGGCATGAACAGCACGTGGAAGTTGCCGTCGCCGACGTGGCCGAGGATGGGGGCGACCAGGCCCTCGGCGTCGATCAGGGCGCGCGCCTCGGCCACGCTCTCGGCCAGGGCCGACATCGGCACGCAGATGTCCGCGACCACGCTCACGCAGCCCGGGCGCAGGGCGAGGGCGGCGAAGTATGCCAGATGGCGCGCGTGCCACAGGCGCGAGCGGTCTTCCGGGCGGGTCGCCCATTCGAAATTAGTGCCGCCATGGCCGGCCGCGACTTCCTGGGCCAGCCCGGCCTGCTCCTGCACCGCCAGCGGGGTGCCGTGGAATTCGAGGAACAGGGTCGGCAGCTCGGCCAGTCCCAGGTTCGAGTGCGCGTTGCAGGCGCGAACCTGGTGCTCGTCGAGGAACTCGATGCGCGCGAAAGGCACGCCCGACATCGACAGCTCGGTCACCGCATCGACGGCGGCAGCCAGGGTCGGGAAGGCGCAGCTGGCGGCGGCCACTTCGGCCGGCAGCGGATGCAGGCGCAGCGTGATTTCGGTGATGACGCCGAGCGTGCCTTCGGACCCGGTCAGCAGGTGCACCAGGTCGTAGCCGGCCGAGGACTTGCGTGCGCGCGAACCGATCTTCACCAGGCGGCCGTCGGCCAGCGCCACTTCCAGGCACTGCACGTTGTGCGCCATCGAGCCGTAGCGCAGGGTGGTGGTGCCGGAGGCGCGCGTCGAGACCATGCCGCCGATGGTGGCGTTGGCGCCCGGGTCGACCGGGAAGAACAGGCCGGTGCCCTTCAGGTGGGCGTTGAGGGTTTCGCGGGTGATGCCCGGCTGGACCACGCAGTCGCTGTCCTCGGGGTTGATGGCGATGACCGCGTCCATGCGCGACATGTCGATGCAGACGCCGCCGTGCGGCGCGCTGACGTGGCCCTCGAGCGAGCTGCCGGCGCCGAAGGCGATGACAGGCACCCGGTGCTCGTTGCACAGCGCGAGGATGGCGCAGACCTCGTGCTTGTCGAGCGGCCAGACGACAACGTCGGGCGCCAGGCTGGTGGCCAGGCCTTCGCCGCGCGCATGCTGCTGGCGCACGGCCGGGGCGACGCTGACGCGGTCGCCGTAGCGTTCCTGCAGCGGCGCAATGATCGCGTCCGCGGCGCCGAAGGTGTGAAGGGGATGTCTCGAGGTCATGCTCCGTCCTTTTTCGGAAACTTGTCGTTTTGTATGAGCCGAGAATACGCCGAGCCTGCTAACCTGTCAAACATGTTTGATATGTGGTACGGGCGATACGTTCCTGCCGGAGAGCTGAGAGGCTGTTTTACGACGCGCCTGTATGATATGTTTACGAATATAAATAAAACTGGAGACACCGTGCCTACTAACCAACCTGCCGTCATCCTCGTCCACGGCGCTACCTTGAACGGCGCTTCCTGGGCGCCCGTGCGGCGCCTGCTCGACCCGCGCCTGCGCGTGCTGGCCCCCGACCTGCCGGGCCATGGCGCGCGCCGCGACGAAGCCTATACGCTGGGCGGCGGGGTCGCGACCCTGCAGGCGGTGGCGCGCGCGCTGGGCGATGCGCCCTTCATCCTGGCGGGCGATTCGCTCGGCAGCTTCACGTCCCAGGCTGCAGCGGCGTCGCTGCCCCAGGACCGGTTGAAGGGACTGGTGCTCGGCGGCGCGAGCCACGAATTCATCGGCCTGCCGGTGCTGCCCTATGCCGCCAAGGCCATGCTGTTCCGGGTGATGCTGGCGCTGCAGGACGAGCGCAAGCTGGTCGAAAAGAAGATCCCCGATACCCTGCGCGAGTTGGGCTTGAAAGAAGAGGATGTCGCGGCCACGATGGCGGCGGGGATCAGCCTGCGCGCGTTTCCGCAGGCGGTGGCGGCGCTGCGCGGCGTTGACTTTCGCGGGAAGCTGGCGCAGATCTCCCAGCCGACGGTGTTTATCAACGGCGATCTCGATACCAACCATGTGCGCGGGGAGGCCCGTTACGTCGCCGCCGCGCAGGACGCGGAGGTGCATCGCTTCGCCGGGTGCGAGCATGGGGTCAGTTTGCGCCGCAGCCCGGAATACGCGGCGCTGCTGAACGGCTTCGCGCGGCGCGTGCTGCCGTAGTAAGGAGGCCGGGAGTCCAGGCTTGGCTTCGCAACGCGTGGAGTCAGGACTCCACCCTACCTATCGCGCCAGGCGTAGGGTGGAGTCCCGACTCCACGCGTTTACACCCTCCGCACACCCCGTGCATTCGACCTCAGCGGAAAATCGCCACCCGCTCCTGCGCCGCGCGCATGGCATCCACCAGCTGGCGCGACCCGGCCAGCTCACCCCAAACCGCCGGCTCGGCACAGAAGGCAGCCACCACATCCGACGCGCCGCAGACCCGCTGCACGAACCCATCATCCAGCGCGGCGTCGCGATAATCGGCCTCCAGCAGGCCTGCCCGCCAGCGCAGCAAAAACGCAAGGTACAGCGCCGGCAACGGCATCACGGCCTCCAACGGCAGGCCGCGCGCCATGCGCTCGCGGATGGTCGGCACGATGAACCCGGGCAGCTTGGCCAGGCTGTCGGCCAGCACCCGGTCGACCGTGTCGCGGATCGCTGCGCTGGAAAAGCGGGCGATCACCGCGTCGCGGTAGGCCTCCAAGTCCACCGGGCTCGGACGCAGGCAGTCGAACACGGCGTGCGTGGCGTAATCGTGCACCAGTGCGCGGATGCGCGGGTCGCGCATGCCCTCGTCGATGCTGCGGCAGCCGAGCAGGGCGCCGGCCCAGGCCACGCAGCTGTGGCTGGCGTTGAGCAGGCGGATCTTGGCTTCCTCGTAGGGTTCGACCGACGCCACCATCCGCGCGCCCACTCGTTCCCACTGCGGCCGGCCGGCGCAGAAATCGTCCTGGATCACCCATTCGATGTAGGACTCGCTCATCACCGCCGCCGGATCGGCGTAGCCGCGCGCCGCGCGTACGCGCTCCTGCAGTTCGGGCGTGGCGCGCGGCGTGATGCGGTCGACCATCGCGTTCGGGAAGCTGGTGTGCTGCGCCATCCAGTCCAGCAGTGCGGACTCGCCGGCCAGGCCCAGGTACTCGGCCAGGCCCTGGCGCACACGCTCGCCGTTGTGGCGCAGGTTGTCGCAGCAGAGCAGGGTGACCGGACCCGATTCCGCGTCGCGCCGTGCGCGCAGGATGGCGGTCAGCACGCTGTAGATCGTCGCGCCGGCCTGGCCGAGACGCGTCTGGTCCAGGCTCTCGCGCAGGCCGGGCAGGGATTGGTCGAGGCGGCCGTCGGGCCCGAGCAGATAGCCGGCTTCGGTGACCGTGAAGGAGACGATGCGCGTCGCCGGGTCCGCCCCGGTCGCGACGACCGCCTCGAGTCCGGGCGCGTAAGGCAGGACGTCCGAGATGGCGCGGATGGTGCGGTAGGCGTAGGTCCCGGAAGGCGTCACCGTCTCCAGCGTATAGGCGCAGCCGCGGGCCGCCATTGCCGGTCCCGGATCGAGCGGGTCGGGGCGGATGTTCCCGGCGACGATGGTCCAGCGGCGGTCGCCGGCATCGATCAGGTCCTGCAGGTAGGCCGCCTGGTGTGCGCGATGAAAGGCGCCGAGGCCGAGGTGGAGAATGACGTTGGGCTTGTCCATAAATCCTGTCTGATAGGTTTGAGCGGTTTTTCTTGTGATTTTCAGAAAGTTCTGCCATCTTATATCAACCTGTATGACAGGTTCGGATTATTTGGAGACCACCGTGTTACCAGCCCATAAATCACCCAGCAAGTCGGAGAGGACCCGGGCGGCGATCATCGAGCATGCCCTCAACGTGGCCAGCCATGACGGCCTGGAAGCGCTGACCCTCGGCACGCTCGCCGATTCCATGAAGATGAGTAAAAGCGGCGTGGTCAGCCGCGTCGGCTCGCGCGAGACCCTGCAGCTGGCGGTGCTCGCCAACTACCGCCAGCGCTTCGAGGCCCAGGTGCTGCAGCCCTCGCAGGCGAGCACGCCCGGCCTGCCTCGCCTGCGCCGCCTGTTCGACATGAGCCTGCGCCACGTCGAGTCCGGCCGCTCCGCCGGCTGCTTCTACATCAGCTGCGCCGCCGAATACGACGACCGCCCGGGGCCGCTGCGCCATGCGGTGACCGACAGCGTCATCGCCTGGCGCGCCGCCTTCGAGCGCGAGGCGGGCCAGGCCGTCGCGTTGAAGCACCTCGCCCCTGATACCGACCCCGGCCAGCTGGTGTTCGAGATCTACGCCTTGCTGCTGGCCGCGCAGCACGACACCCGCCTGCTCGAGCAGAAGGGCGCCGCCAGCCGCGCGCGCGCCGGCTTCGAGCGCCTGCTGGCACGCTGCGGGGCCAGCCAACCCACAGGGAGCACAAGCTATGCCTGATTCACCCCTGCACCAGATCCTGCGCGAGCACATGCCCGGCATTCCGCACCGGGACGTGCCACGCTTCGCAGCAAGCCTGAGCGCGGACGAGCCCTACGCCGCGCCCGCAATCGACGGCAGCGTGCCCGCGGGCCGCCTGACCGAGTGCCGCCACCGCTCCACCCGGGTCTATCCCGGCGTCGAACGCGCCTATACCGTCTATGTGCCAACGCAGTTGAAGGAGGCCGAGGAGGCCAGCCTGATGGTGTTCCAGGACGGCCTGCGCTACCTCGGCCCGGAGGCGAACGCCGCGCGCGTGCTCGACGCCCTGATCTTCGAAGGCGCGATGCCGCCCACCATCGCTGTCTTCGTCGAGCCGGGCGAGACCGGGCCGGGCCTGCCGGTCTACGGCGGCCTCGACAACCGCAGCCTCGAATACGACGCCCAAGGCGGCGACTACGTGCGCTTCCTGTTAGAGGAGCTGTTGCCTGAAGCACTGGAGGGTTACCGCGTGTCGAACGACCCGGCGCGGCGCGCCATCGCCGGCATCAGCTCGGGCGGCCACTGCGCCTTCAACGCCGCCTGGGAACGGCCGGACGCCTTCGGAAAGGTGCTGACCCACTGCGGCAGCTTCGTCGCCATCCGCGGTGGCCACGAATGGCCGGCCCGCGTGCGGCGCGCAGCGATGAAGCCCTTGCGCGTGTTCCTGCAAAGCGGCGCGCACGACCTCGACATCATGTACGGCAACTGGCTGCTCGCGAACCGCGAAATGGCATCGGCACTGGCCTACCGCGGCTACGACCATCAATTCGTGACCGGGGAGGGCGGGCACTCGCTCAAGCACGGCGGCGCAATCCTGGCCGACACCTTGCGCTGGCTCTGGCGTGATTGACCCCGTGCTGACGCTGCCCCGTTTCGTCGCGGCGGGAGAGGCGCTGACCGACATGGTGCGCACGGGCGTCGACACCTGGCGCAGCCATCCCGGCGGCTCGACCTGGAACGCCGCCCGCGCCATGGCCGGCCTCGGCGTGCCGAGCGCTTTCGCTGGCGCCGTCAGCGCCGACCTGTTCGGGGCGGACCTGCTGAAGGCAACCGGCGACGCCGGCCTCGATCCGCGCTTCCTCCAGCAGGTCGACAAGCCGCCGCTGCTCGCCGTCGTCCACGAACTCGACCCGCCCAGCTACTTCTTCATCGGCGCCGACAGCGCCGATCTGCATTTCGACCCGTACAAGCTGCCGGCTGGTTGGCAGGTTGCGGTGGAATGGGCGCATTTCGGCGGCATCAGCCTGGCGCGCGAACCGCTCGCGGGCAGGCTGGTGGCGCTGGCGCGCGAGCTCAAGGCGCAGGGCGTGCGCATCAGCTACGACCCGAACTTCAGGAGCCTGATGGACGCGCGCTACGATGCGACCCTGGCGACAATGACGGCGCTGGCCGATGTGGTGAAGGTGTCGGACGAAGACCTGCGCGGGCTGTTCCGCTGCGCCGATGCGGATGCCGCTTTCGCGCGGCTGCGCGCGATGAATCCGCAGGCCATGTTCCTGTACACGCGCGGCGCCGAGGGCGCGTCCCTGCACATGGGCGCGGGCGCGTGGCATGCGCGGCCGCCGCCAATCGAGGTGGTCGACACGGTCGGCGCAGGCGACGCCAGCCTGGCCGGGCTGGTGACCAGCCTGATGTTGCGGCCCGGGCTGGAAGGCGGCGCACACCTGGCCTTCAGCGTCGCCGCGGGAGCTGCGGCCTGCACGGTGCAGGGCGCGGCGCCGGTCGGGATGGGGGCGGTCGACGCGCTGGCTGCTCTCGTCGAGGCAAAAAAAAAGCCCGCTTGAGCGGGCCTGAAGACTATTTTCTTGGAGGAGAATAGTGGAGACGGGTTGATTATGCTGCTGCGCCGCATATTGATCCAATGATACTTCGTGATCTCGGTTATTACGGATTGGTATAACTCTGCAATAAGGCTTGCCTGCCGAGGTCATCAGCGTACCGGGTGCGGCCTGTTCCGACGTCGGAGGAATCGCGATGCGTCGAGCGCGATCCCAACAGCTATCTAATTGGGATCTCAAGTACTTCCTGCACCCAGCTCGCGGCCACCCCCACCTTTTCGCCGCCACCCATCAAGAAGATGCGGTTGCCGACGACCGCCGCCCCGTGTCCGTGCCTTGGCGTCGGCATCGGCGGCAGGGCCGACCAGCGGTCCCCTTTCGGATCGTAGACCCAGGCATCGGCGAACACCTTGCCGCTCGGGACGAACTGCTCGCCGCCGAAGGCATACAGCTTGCCGTCGTAGGCCGCCGCGGCCAGCCCGCCCTGGGCCTGGGGCATCGGCGCCCTGGTTTCCCAGCGGTCGGTGGCAGGGTCGTAGACCTCCAGCGTCGCCAGGTTGACGGGGCGCTGCCTGCCGTCGTCCTGCCTGAGCATCTGGCGGCCACCCACCACATAAATCCTGTCATCGATGACGGCCGCCGCCGCGCTGTTGCGTGCGGTCGGCGCATCGGCGATGCGCTCCCAGCGGCCAGAGCGCGTGTCCAGCACCTCGCCGCGCTGGGTGTCGGCATGCTCGCTGATGTGCTTTGCCTGCGGGCTGGTCGGGACACGCCCGCCGATGAAGTAGATCTTGCCCTTGCTTGACGCGACCACGCCTTCGGCCCGCGCCTGGGGCAGGGAGGGCCCGGCCGACCAGCGGTTCGCCTGGGCGTCGTAGACGAACACCGTCGTATGGGCGCGCCAGTCGGGAATGGCGCCGGAGAAGCCGCCGATGCCGTAGATCTTGCCGCCGGCTTCGGCCAGGGCGATGTGGTGGCGGCCTTCCGGCAGGGGCGCGAGCGTGGTCCAGCGGCCTGTGTTCACATCGTAGGCTTCGGCCTGGTCGGTGAAACCGGGCGGCTGCGACAGGATGCCGCCGGCCACGATGATCCTGTCGCCGAGCACGGCGGGGTAGATTTCCTGCCGCGCCAGGCTGGCGTCGGCGGTGCGGGACCAGCGCGCTGCCGGCGTGGAGCCGACGGTTTGCTGCGCCACGGCGACGTGAGGGGCGGCGATCAGGGTCGCGGCCAGGACGGCCGGCAAGATTGTATTCAACTGTTGTCCTTCGATTCGATTGTCGTCCAAACGATGAAATGCCTGAAGGCCGAGTGAGCTTTTCGGTATCCGGATTTCATGCGCTTCCGTAAATGCTCCTTCCAGCTTGTCCCTTAGTCGGGCGCTGACGATACCAGGAGGTCGGCAACGACATCACCCCGAAGTGGGCCATCTACAAGCTCGGAGAGTTCACGCATCTTATTGCGCAGCTCGACCATGCGCGCAGTAGGCTCGGCTTGTGTGGCCCAGACGAGTTCGGACGGCCATTGGGCGTATGCAAAATAGTGGCCGTCGGCGCACCGATGCAGACGCGACCCCAGGCCGCCTCGTTCATCGCGTATCAGTTCGGTCAGTTCCCGCCAGGCGTGCTCGAAGTCCGGCTCGCGACCAGAAGCTACTTTCCATCTAAAGTAAATCGCGTACATAAGATTTTGTCGTGTTGTAGCCGATCTCGGGCGTTTTCGAAAGACTGCTTCTGGCTACCTTCAGATGTCGTCGAAACGGCCCAGTGTACGGGAAATGTTGCTCTTCAAGCAAGCTGGAAACCTCTTTCAACTTCCGTAACGCCCGTCCCTTGATTCAAGCAGGCTTGGATCGCCCATCAGGGGAACGCGGTGGCGATGAGGCCGAGTTTCTGCTCGATCATCATCGGTATCGTCAAGCGTCGTCATTTAGCGACAAACCTGTGCTCTTCTGTCATTAAAAGACGAGAAATCTCAGCAGCAAGGAGTGTGCAAGCGTAAGCGATCTCTACAATGCCACGCTCATCCACTTCAATGGGCACGGACTGCCGCACATGCTGAAACCTATCTTGCTTGTTGAAGATAATCCGTTCGATCAAGAACTGGCGCTCGCCGCCCTGGGCCGGGCCAGGCTCGCCAACGAGACCGTCGTCGTCGGCGACGGCGTCGAAGCGCTCGACTACCTGCGCCGTGAGGGGAAGTTTGCGGAGAGGGAGGCCGGCAACCCGGCCGTCATCCTGCTCGACCTGAAGCTGCCGAAAATCGACGGCCTCGAGGTGTTGAAGGCCGTGCGCGCCGACGCCGCGACTGCGCGCGTGCCGGTCGTGATGCTGACCGGCTCGCGCGAGCACGGCGATCTCGAAGCCTGCTATGCCTCGGGCGCCAACGCTTACGTCGTCAAGCCGATCGAGTTTTCCGACCTGGTGCGGGTGGTCGGCGAGATCGGCACGTTCTGGGCTGTGCTCAACGAACCGCCGCCGGGATCGTTGCGCTACATCCAGCAGTAGGCAGCGTCCCCGGTCTCACTTCCTTTTCAACTGCGACAGGTCGCGCACCGCGCCGCGGTCGGCCGAGGTGGTGAGCGCGGCATAGGCCTGCAGCGCCTGCGACACATAACGTTCGCGCCCGACCGGCTGCCAGGCGTCTGCGCCGCGCGCTTCCATCGCCACGCGCCTTTGCGCCAACTCGCCCTCGCTCACGCGCAGGTTGATGGTGCGCGCCGGGATGTCGATGTCGATCGTGTCGCCTTCCTCGACCAGCCCGATGGCGCCGCCTTCGGCCGCTTCCGGCGAAGCGTGGCCGATCACCAGGCCCGAGGAGCCGCCCGAGAAGCGCCCGTCCGTGAACAGCGCGCAGGTCTTGCCGAGGCCCTTGGACTTGATGTAGGAGGTCGGGTAGAGCATCTCCTGCATGCCGGGTCCGCCCTTCGGGCCTTCGTAGCGGATGATGACCACGTCGCCCGCGTGCACGCTGTCGCCCAGGATCGCCTCGACCGCCGCGTCCTGGCTCTCGAACACGCGCGCCTTGCCGGAGAAGCGCAGGATGCTCTCGTCGACGCCGGCCGTCTTCACGATGCAGCCCTTTTCGGCGATGTTCCCGTACAGGACCGCCAGGCCGCCGTCCTGCGAGTAGGCGTGGGCGCGGTCGCGGATGCAGCCCAGGCTGCGATCGATGTCGTTGCTGTCGAAGCGTTCGGACTGCGAGAACGCGACCTGGGTCGGCACGCCGCCCGGGGCCGCGCGGAACAGCTGGTGCACCGCGCGGTCGTCGCTGACGCGGATATCGTACTTCGCGATGGCGTCGCCCAGCGTCGGGCTGTGCACGGTCGGCAGCGAGGTGTCGAGCAGGCCGGCGCGCGCCAGTTCGCCCAGGATGGCGACGATGCCGCCGGCGCGGTGCACGTCCTCGATGTGGTACTTGTCGGTCATCGGCGCCACCTTGCACAGGCAGGGCACCTGGCGCGAGATGCGGTCGATGTCGGCCATCGTGAATTCGACCTGCGCCTCGTGTGCGGCGGCCAGCAGGTGCAGCACGGTGTTGGTCGAGCCGCCCATCGAGACGTCGAGCGCCATGGCGTTCTCGAACGCGGCCTTGGTGGCGATCGAACGCGGCAGCACGGAATAGTCGTCCTGCTCGTAGTGGCGCCTGGCGACCTCCACGATCAGGCGGCCGGCCTTCAGGAACAGCTCCTTGCGGTCGGCGTGGGTGGCGAGGATGGTGCCGTTGCCGGGCAGGGACAGGCCGAGCGCCTCGGTCAGGCAGTTCATCGAATTGGCCGTGAACATGCCGGAGCAGGAGCCGCAGGTGGGGCAGGCGGACCGTTCGATCTCGGCCACGTCGGCATCCGACACGCTGCTGTCGCCGGCCTTGATCATCGCGTCGACCAGGTCGAGCTTGATGATCTTGCGGTCGTTGTTGACGACCTTGACTACCTTGCCGGCCTCCATCGGGCCGCCCGAGACGAAGACCACCGGGATGTTCAGGCGCATCGCGGCCATCAGCATGCCGGGGGTGATCTTGTCGCAGTTCGAGATGCAGACCATGGCGTCGGCGCAGTGGGCGTTGACCATGTATTCGACCGAGTCGGCGATCAGGTCGCGCGAGGGCAGCGAGTAGAGCATGCCGCCGTGGCCCATGGCGATGCCGTCGTCGACGGCGATGGTGTTGAATTCCTTGGCGACCCCGCCCGCCGCCTCGATCTCGCGCGCGACCAGCTGGCCCAGGTCCTTCAGGTGGACGTGGCCCGGCACGAACTGGGTGAAGGAATTGACGACGGCGATGATCGGCTTGTCGAAGTCGCCGTCCTTCATGCCGGTGGCGCGCCACAGTGCGCGTGCGCCCGCCATGTTGCGGCCCTGGGTGGTGGTGTGGGAACGGTAGGTCGGCATGGAGTCTCCTGGCGCGGCTGTCGATTGTGAAAACGACAGGGTGCCGTGAGCCCGGTGATTTGTCCAATATATGATTGGAGGGGCTGTGATTCGTTTTGCGAATCAATGCGATGAGGGATTGCACGCCAGTCGATTGTGCGGGGCCGGCAAAACGCGTGGAGTCAGGAGGCTCGGCGCCCCCCCTCACACCCTACATCTGGCGCGAATTGTAGGGGTGGTGGAGGCCAATGGCCTCCTCCACGGCTTCACCGGAGTCCCGACTCCACGCGTTACAGCGCCCGCAGCACCCCAAAAATATAAACGCCGCTCCGATACGCATCGAAGCGGCGTTTCCAGCTTGATTCCGGCCGATCAATCCAGCTTGATATTCGCCTGCGTAATCACCTTGTTCCAGTACCCCAGCTCCGTATTCACCAGGTTGTTCAGCGCCGCCGGATTCATGTAGCGCACTTCCACGCCCTGGGCCGCAGCCTGCTTCTTCGCCTCCGGCGTGTCCAGCGCCTGCTTCACGCCGTTGCTGAGCGTCGTCACCAGCGCAGGCGGCGTGCCTGCCGGGGCGAACAGGCCGACCCAGGCTTCGAGCGTGAACTTGGGCAGGCCGGCTTCGGCGGTGGTGGGCACGGTCGGCATCATCGGATGACGGGTCTTGCCGGCGATCGCCAGCGCCTTCAGCTTGCCGGACTGGACGTGCTGCATCACGGACGGCGGCGTGGTGATGAAGACCTGCACCTGCCCGGAGAGCACGTCCGCGATCGCCTGGCCCGAACCTTTATACGGCACGTGCAGCATGTCGGTGCCGGTCTGCTGCTTGAAGAGTTCGGTGCCGATGTGCGACAGCGAGCCGTTGCCCTGCGACGCGTAGGTCACCTTGCCCGGGTTCTTCTTCAGGTAGGCGATCAGCTCGGGCAGCGTGTTGACCGGCAGCGAAGGGTGGACGGCGATCACGTTGGTGGCGGCCACCAGCAGGGCGACCGGCGTGAAATCCTTCGGCGCCCATGGCAGCTTGCTCATCAGCGAGGGATTGGCCGTGTGGTAAGCGGAGTACGACACCAGCAGGGTGGCGCCGTCCGGCGCCGAGCGGGCCACGGCCTGGTAGGCGATGTTGCCGCTGCCGCCGGGGCGGTTGTCGACGATGACCGTGTGCTTGAGCAGCTGGCCGAGCGGCTGGCCGATCACGCGGGCCGCGGTGTCGACCACGCCGCCGGGAGGATTGGGAACGATCAGGCTGATCGGCCGGGAAGGGAGCTGTTGGGCGAAGGCGGTGGCCGAGCCCAGCAGCAGCATGCTGCAGGCGATACGGGCAAAAGTGCGGGACATCGTGGTCTCCTGTGAAGGTCGTTCTTCGATTGGCCGCTCTCGACGGCGGGTTTGGAGCCAATGTAAACGGTTTATTGGTGTTCAGGCATTCGTATATCGGCCGGGCGGTCTTCGCGTTTTGCGAAGCCTTCGTATTCCACGAAGCCCTGGTTGCCAATTCAGAAATTCCGTTCCCGGGCCAGTGCGCGCAGACTCGAAGCACGCATCCACTTCGAGTACCAACGCACACATATGGACAATCAGATTCTCTCAGGCATCCGCGTCCTGGAGCTGGGCCAGCTGATCGCCGGCCCCTTCGCCGCGAAAACCCTGGCCGATTTCGGCGCCGAGGTGATCAAGGTGGAGACGCCGGGCGACGGCGACCCCTTGCGCAAGTGGCGCATGCTGCACAAGGGCACTTCGGTGTGGTGGCAGGCGCAGTCGCGCAACAAGCAGTCGATCGCCATCGACCTGCGCACCGCCGAAGGACAACAGCTGGTGCGCAGGCTGGCCGAGTCGGCGGATGTGCTGGTCGAGAACTTCCGGCCGGGCACCATGGAGAAATGGGGCCTGGGCTGGGACGAGCTGCACCGCCTGAATCCGCGCCTGATCATGCTGCGCGTGTCCGGCTATGGACAGGACGGGCCGCGGCGCGACGAACCCGGCTTTGCCGCGATTGCCGAGGCGATGGGCGGCCTGCGCTACATCACGGGCGAGCCGGGCCGGGTGCCGGTGCGCGCCGGGGTCTCGCTCGGCGATACGCTGGCCGGCCTGCATGGCGCGCTCGGCGTGATGCTGGCGCTGTACCAGCGCGACGCCAGGGGCGGCAGCGGCCAGATGATCGACGTCGCCCTCTACGAGTCGGTGTTCAACATGACCGAGAGCCTGCTGCCCGAGTACTCGGCCTTCGGCGCCGTGCGCAAGCCGGCCGGCGGCGCCTTGCCCGGCATCGCGCCCTCGAACGCCTACCGCTGCCAGGACGGCGAATACGTCCTCGTCGCCGGCAACGGCGATTCCATCTTCAAGCGCCTGATGGGACTGATCGGGCGCGCCGACCTGGCCGAGGATCCCGGGCTGGCCCGCAACGACGGCCGCGCCGCCCGCGTGGACGAACTCGATGCAGCGATCGAAGCCTGGACGGCCACGCTCGGCATCGATGCCGCACTCAGCGCCCTCAAGGGTGCAGGCGTGCCGTCCGGCCGCATCTATTCGGCCAGGGACATCGCCGAAGACAAGCACTACCGCGCGCGCGGCGTGATCGAGAAGCTGCGCAGCGCGGACGGGCTGGAAGTCGATGTGCCGGGCGTGATGCCCAAACTGTCCGGCAATCCTGGGGCCATTCACAGCCGGGCGCCCGAGCTGGGGGAACACACCGAACAGATCCTGGCCGATGCCGGCCTGTCCGCCGCCGAGATCGCGGCCCTCAAGGAAAAAGGAGTCGTCTCGTGAGCCGCCGTCTGGAAATCAACGAAGTGTCGCCGCGCGACGGCCTGCAGATGGAGCGCCAGAACGTGCCCACCGAGAGCAAGATCGCCTTCGTCGACGCCCTGTCGGACTGCGGTTTCGCCCGGATCGAGGTCACCTCCTATACCTCGCCCAAGGCCATCCCGACCCTGGCCGACGCCGAAGCCGTCATGGCCGGCATCCGGCGCGTGCCCGGCGTGAAGTACACGGCCCTGGTGCCCAACCTGCGCGGCATGGAGCGCGCCCTGGCGGGCCGGCCGGACGAAATCAACCTGGTGATGTCGGCCGGCGAAACCCACAACCGCGCCAACCTGCGCATGACGCGCGCGCAGTCGCTGGCCACGCTGCAGGACGTCATCCGCGCCGCCGATGCGGTCGGCTTGCCCTGCAACGTCTCGCTGTCCACGGCTTTCGGCTGCCCCTTCGACGGCGAGGTCGACGCGCAGGACGTCCTGTCGCTGGCGGGAGCCCTGGCCGATGCCGGCGCCGCCGGGATCACCGTCTGCGACACCACCGGCATGGCCTACCCGACCCAGGTGGCAAGCCTGTGCGAGCGCCTGCAGCGTGCGCTGCCAGGCCTGCCCCTGACCATCCACCTGCACAACACGCGCGGCATGGGCCTGGCCAATGCCCTTGCCGCCTTCGGGACCGGCATCGACCGCTTCGACGGCGCCCTCGGCGGCCTGGGCGGCTGTCCGTACGCGCCCGGCGCCAGCGGCAACGTCAGCACCGAAGAGCTGGTGCACATGTTCGCGGCGATGGGGCAGGAGACCGGCGTCGACCTCGATGCGCTGCTCGCGCTGGTGCGTTCGATGTCCGGACTGGTGGGGCGGCCCGTGTTCAGCCAGCTGGCCGAGGCCGGGCCGCGCCTGCGCCGCTTCGCGCCGCCGGCCTGGCTGGCCGAGAAGTTTCCACAACAGGCAGCTTGAAAGGGAAAAAGACATGGCACAAACCCTGTACGACAAACTGTGGGCGCGGCATGTGGTGCATGTCGAGGAAGACGGCACCACGCTGCTCTACGTCGACCGTCACCTCCTCAATGAGGTGATGAGCCCGCAGGCTTTCGAGGGCCTGCGCACCCAGAAGCGCAAGGTCTGGCGCATCGCCTCGAACCTGGCGGTGGCCGACCACAACATCCCGACCACCGACCGCAGCGCAGGCATCGACGACCCCGTCTCGCGCCTGCAGGTCGAGACGCTGGCGAAGAACTGCGGCGAATTCGCCATCACCGAAATCGGCATGACGGACCAGCGCCAGGGCATCGTGCACGTGATCGGGCCGGAGCAGGGCATTACCCTGCCGGGCCTGAGCGTGGTCTGCGGCGACAGCCACACCAGCACCCACGGCGCTTTCGCCTGCCTGGCCTTCGGCATCGGCACCTCCGAGGTCGAGCACGTGCTGGCGACCCAGTGCCTGCTCGGGAAGAAGTCGAAGAACATGCTGGTGCGCTTCGACGGCCAGCTGCCTGCAGGCGTGACAGCCAAGGACATGGCGCTGGCCATGATCGGCCGCATCGGCACCGCCGGGGCGACCGGCTACGCGATCGAGTACGCCGGCGAGGCGGTCGGCGCGCTGTCGATGGAAGGACGCATGACCCTGTGTAACCTGACGGTGGAAGCGGGAGCGCGCTGCGGCATGGTCGCCGTGGACGACAAGACCATCGCCTACCTGGAAGGCCGGCCGCAGGCGCCCGCGGGAGAACAATGGGAGCGGGCGGTGGCCTACTGGCGCACGTTGAAAAGCGACCCGGACGCGGTGTTCGACCAGGTGGTGGCGATCGACGTGGCGGCCATCAAGCCCCAGGTCACCTGGGGCACCTCGCCGGAGATGGTCACCACCGTGGACGGCATGGTGCCCGACCCGGCCCAAGAACCGGACCCGGTCCGGCGCGCCGGCATCGAGCATGCGCTGGCCTACATGGGACTGGCGCCGAATACGCCGATCACGGACATCCACGTCGACGTCGTCTTCATCGGCTCCTGCACCAATTCGCGCATCGAAGACCTGCGCGCCGCCGCCGCTGTCGTGCGCGGCCGGCAGGTGGCGCACAACGTGCAGCTGGCGATGGTGGTGCCGGGCTCCGGGCTGGTCAAGCGCCAGGCCGAGGCCGAGGGGCTGGACGCCGTGTTCAGGGAGGCGGGTTTCGAATGGCGCGAGCCGGGCTGCTCGATGTGCCTGGGCATGAACGCCGACCAGCTCAAACCCGGGCAACGCTCGGCGTCCACGTCGAACCGCAACTTCGAGGGCAGGCAGGGCGCCGGCGGGCGTACCCACCTGGTCAGCCCGGAAATGGCGGCGGCCGCCGCCGTCATGGGCCATTTTGTCGACATGAGGGATTGGCACTGATGGACAAGTTCACCACACATGACGGCCTGGTCGTCCCGCTGGACCGCGGCAATGTCGATACCGACGCGATCGTGCCGAAGCAGTTCCTGAAATCGATACGGCGCTCCGGCTTCGGCGTGAACCTGTTCGACGCCTGGCGCTACCTCGACATCGGGGAGCCGGACCAGGATTGCAGCGGGCGGCCGCTGAACCCGGATTTCGTGCTGAACCAGCCGCGCTACCAGGGCGCCAGCATCCTGCTCGCGCGCGAGAACTTCGGTTGCGGCAGCTCGCGCGAGCATGCTCCGTGGGCCCTGGCCGACTATGGCTTCCGCGTGATCATCGCGCCGTCCTTTGCCGAGATCTTCTACAACAACTGCTTCAAGAATGGCCTGCTGCCTATCGTCCTGCCCGAGCAGGAAGTCGACGCGCTGTTCAAGGCCTGCGAAGGCACACCCGGCTTCCGGCTGGCGGTCGACCTGCCGGCGCAGACGGTGTCCTGGCCGGGCGGGCAGCCCGTGCTCTCCTTCGAGGTGGACGCTTCGCGCAAACAGCGCCTGCTGCACGGACTGGACGACATCGCGCTGACCATCGGCCATGCGGACAAGATCAAGGCCTATGAAGCCTGGCGCAGGCGCGAGGAGGACTGGGTGTTTCCAGCGTGAGGCGATCCGCGGCACGAGCCTGTTGTGGCAGAATGCAGCGGTGCCGAACAACCGCCGAGCCAGGGGAGGGCTTGTGAACTACGCGCGCTTCGATCTTGTCACGCTCAACCTGTTCATCGAGATTGCGCGCACCGGCAGCATTACCCGCGGCGCCCAACAGGCCAACCTGGCCGTGGCGGCCGCCAGCAAGCGCATCTCCGACCTGGAGACCCACCTCGGCACCCGGCTGCTGTACCGCCATGCGAACGGCGTCACCCTGACCGAAGCCGGCCATGCCTGCTTCCAGCATGCGCTCGGCATCCTGCAGGACGTGGACAAGATGTCGGGTGCGCTGTCCGATTACGCGGCGGGGAGCAGGGGGCAGGTGCGCATCTGGGCCAACACCTCCGCCATCACCCAGTTCCTGCCCGACGACCTGACCCGCTTCCGGCGCGAGCACCCCGGCATCCGCATCAGCCTGGAAGAGCGCACCAGCGGCGACGTGGTGGCCGCGGTGCGCGAGAACCGGGCCGACATCGGCATCTTTGCCGACCGCACCGCGGTGAACGACGTCGAAGTCTTCGATTACCGCAAGGACCGGCTGGTCCTGGTGGTCCCGCCCGACCATCCGCTGGCGGCGCAGCAAAGCGCCCAGCTGGCCGACGCCCTCGACTACGAATTCGTCAGCCTGTCGGAGGCGACCTCGCTGGGCGAACGGCTGCGCGCGGAATGCAGCCGCCTCGAGAAGCCGCTCAAGCTGGGCATCCAGGTACGCAGCTTCGACGCCGTCTGCCGCATGGTGATGGCCGGCCTGGGCATCGGCGTGCTGCCCTACCTGGCGGCCGAGCCGCACGTGCGCTCGATGGGCCTGAAACTGATCGCCCTGACCGACGCGTGGGCGGAGCGCACGCTGCTGCTGGCGCTGCGCAGCACCCTGGCGCCGCCGATGCCGGTCCGGCTCCTGGCCGCCAGTCTCAGTGCCGATGCGGCGCGGGCGCTGGCGCAGCCGCCCGGCGCCTGATCAGGAGTCTGCCTGACCCTGGCGCGGCCGGCCCATGCGGAACAGCTGCTCCGGCCCGATCGAAAAATAATCGGCAGGGCCGCCGCCGCGCAGGATATGGCCGGCGGCCGCGGTATCGTAGACGCCTTCCCTGAGCACGCTCTCGTCGATGTGCACGCCCACGACCTCGCCCATGACCAGCCAGGTCGGCACCGTCTCGCCGCTGGCGCGCTGCAGCTGGATGATCTGCGTCACCCGGCATTCGAAGGACACCGGGCTCTCGGCCACGCGCGGCGCCCCGAGCAGGCGCGATGGCGCTTGCGTGAGCCCGGCCAGCACGAATTCGTCCACATCCGGCGCGGCCGGCGCCGAGCTGAGGTTCATCGCTTCCGCCAGCGACCGGGTCGCAAGGTTCCAGACGAACTCCCCGCTGTCGCGCACGTTGCGCAGCGTGTCCTTCTCGCCCACGCTCGCGAAGCCGACGATGGGCGGCACGTAATTGAATCCGTTGAAGAAGCTGTAGGGCGCCAGGTTGGCGACGCCGTCCTGGCTCAGGGACGATATCCAGCCGATCGGGCGCGGCCCGACGATCGCGTTGAAAGGATCGTGGGGAAGCCCGTGGCCGTTGCGGGGTTCGTAGAAATGGATCGCCATGGGATGACTCTGCGGGTAAAGCGTCGAGGATAGCAGGAGCGCCGGCAGCCTGCTGGCGGCGCCGGGCCTCGCACCCTCAGCGCCGGTCGGCCTTTTCGCGCGCCAGGAAAGCGCGCAGGTCGTCGAAGCTGACGGCGCCGCGGCGCTTGGTGTCGATGGCGTCGAAGTGCGTGGCGACGAAGCCGAAGCCCTTCGCCTCCTCGCGCGACAGGATGCCGTTGCCGTCCACGTCCGCGGCCCGGAACTGGGTCTCGAGCTTGGCCAGCGCCTTGGCGCGCAGCGCGGCGCCCGTCGCCGGCGCTTCGGCCGGACGGATGCGCAGCGCCGGCGGCACCTGGGCGTCGACGCCGATCGGCGCCTGCGCCGCGGCAGCGCCAGCAACACTCAGGAGGAGGATAAATAGATGCATGGTTTTCATTGTGCCACCGATACGCTGTTGTAGAAGGCGCGCAGGTCCGCCTTCTGGAGGCGGCGTACGTTGTCGTCGAGATAGCTCATGTGCCCGCTGTCGTAGTTGCGGATCTGGATGTTGGCGGCGGCGTCCAGCCGCGCCAAGTCGAGCTCGGTCTGGTAGAAGGGCGTCGCCAGGTCATGATAACCGCCCATGGCCAGCACCTTCAGCGAGGGATTGAGCGTCAGGGCGGCGGCCAGGTCCGGGATCGTGTCCGGCAGCGCCTTGCCGTCGTGGCTGAAGTTCCACTGGTTGATGACGTTGTTCGAGCCCAGGTAGGGCGTGATCGCGGTGTAGCGCAGTTCGCTCTCGAGGTAGGTCTTGATGCTGCTGTTGAAGACGCCGCCGACCAGCGAGAGCGAGGGGTCGCCGCCGGCCGCCAGCGCGCTGCCGACGGGCGCCCGCACGCGCGCATCGTAGCGGCCGATCACCTGCCCGGGCGTCAGGCGCGCGCGGTAGGCGCCCGGTACCATCGAAAAATCCTGGCGCCAGGTCAGGGCGGGCAGCCCGGTCCAGGTGGCCAGCTGCGTGACGGTGGCGTCGCTCGGCGGCGTGCCGTTGGCGAGGAAGGCGCCGACCTCGCTGCGGTAGGGGCCGGCGGCGAATGCGCGCGCCTGCTGCAACACCGAGGAGAAGTCGGTCGGCAGGCTGCCCGTCTGGGTGTAGGCCGACACGGCGACATAGCTCGGGATGTAGCCTTCGCAGCTGACCTGGCCGGGATCGAACACGCCGCAGTTGGAGTTGTAGTTCATGGCAGGCGACTGCAGCATGATGCCGGCCACGCGGACGCCGGCCGTTTCCAGCAGGTTGGCCAGCACCGCCGTGCGCGGCCCGCCATAGGATTCGCCGAACAGGTAGAGCGGCGAGGCCTGGCGGTTGTTGGCGGCGAGATAGCGGCGCACGAAGTCGCGGAAGGCCGCCGCGTCCTGGTCGACGCCCCAGAACTGGGCATTGGTGCGTGGTGCGATCGCCTGCGAATAGCCGGTGCCGATGGCGTCGACGAAGACCAGGTCGGAATGGTCGAGCAGGGTTTCCTGGTTGTCGACCAGCTGCGGCGGGCTGGCGGGCGGCACCGTCGACGGGAAGGTGGTGGCCATCCGCCGCGGCCCGAAGGAGCCGAGGTGCAGCCAGATCGAGGCCGAGCCCGGCCCGCCGTTGTAGAAGAAGGTCACCGGCCGCTGCGCCGCGGCCTGGGTGCCGGCGGTATAGGCGACATAGAAGAAGGAGGCGGCCGGCTGCCCGGTCTGCAGGTCGGTGGCTGTCAGGTGGCCGGTGGTGGCGGTGTAGTCGAGCGGCTTGCCGTCGAGGGTAATGCGCGTCTGCACCGTGGCGACGCGTTCTTCCGCGCTGACCAGCGAGGCCGTGGCCGCGCCCGAGTAGACCACCGGGTCGGCGTAGCTGCCGGGCAGGGTGGCGACCGGCGGCGGCACCGGCGCCGGCGCTGCAACTGGAGGGCTGTCGCCACCGCCTCCGCCGCCGCAGGCAGCCAGGAGGGCTGCGAGCAGCGCGCCGGCCAGCGTGGATAAGGGACCGGTGCGGCGCGGCTGTTGGGCAGAAGGTCGGGTGGCCATATTTGTCCTTGTAAATACTGGCGAATATGGCAAGGATTATGCACCGGCTGAGGTAGAACTCAACAGTATCCTGAATTTTGTTGCGGAAATGGCGGGGCAGCGCCGTCCCGGCGTGCAGCGCGAGCACTGGGCCCTAGCGTTTTGCGCGACAATCTCGCCATTCACCGTTTTCGAAGGCTTCCACTCACTCCATGTGCGTCAACTACCGTCCCCCGACCCCCGAGCAGTTCGGCACGCTCGGCGCCTTCAGCGACCTGCCGGCCGACTGGCGCTGGCCGGAAGAAACCTGGAAGGATTACGTGGCCCCGATCCTGCGCGCGGGCCTCGACGGCCGGCCGGAGGCCTGCCTGGCGACCTACGGCATGGTCCCGCGCAGCCGGATCCCGCCCGAGATCAAGCCCTTCGACACGATGAACGCGCGCGCCGAATCGCTGGGCGAGCGGCGCTCCTTCGCGCCGGCCTGGCGCCGCCTGCAGCTGTGCGCGGTGCCGATGGCCTGGTTTTACGAGCCCTGCTACGAAAGCGGGCGCGCCGTGCGGCACGCGATCGGGATGCGCGACGAGTCGCTGTTTTTTGTGGCCGGATTGTGGCGCGACTGGGCGGAGCCGGACGGCACGGTGCAGTCCTCGTTCACCCAGATCACGATCAACGCCGACGAGCACGACCTGATGCGGCGCATGCACAAGCCGGACGACGAGAAGCGGTCGCTGGTGATCCTGCCGCAGGAGGAGGTGGGTGACTGGCTGAGCTGCGGCGACGTCGAGACGGCGCGCAGCTTCCTGCGCCACTATCCGGCGGCGCGCATGCGCGATTGGGCGGCGCCGGCGGCATCGCGCAAGGCGCCGGCGCCGTCGCCGAATCTCGAGTTGTTTTAGGATGCCGTGCCGGTGAAGCCCCTCTCGTGGAAATGGGCGTGACGGGTGGGTGGCGGTTCGAAACGCGTGGAGTCGGGACTCCGGTGAAGCCGTGGAGGAGGCCACTGGCCTCCTCTACCCCTACCTATCGCGATAAACTCCGATTTACTCGATCCAGCTGAACCCGTCGCGCGCCAGCAGCGCGAAGGCTTCCGCCGGCCCCCACGAGCCGGCCGCGTACGCGTGCGGCTTCTCGTCCAGCGTGCCCCAGCCTTCGATGATCGGGTCGGCCCATTCCCAGGCCGCTTCCAGTTCGTCGCGCCGCATGAAGTGGGTCAGGCGGCCGCGCACCACGTCGATCAGCAGGCGTTCGTAGGCTTCGGCGCGGCGCTGCTGGAAGGCCGATTGCAGGTCGAGGTTGAGTTCGACCTGCTGCATCTGCATGCCGCTGCCCGGCTGCTTGGCCATGATCTGCAGCTTGATCGCTTCCTCGGGCTGCAGTTCGATGACCAAGCGGTTCGCGACGCCGCCCGGCGACTCGGGGAAGAGCGGGAAGGGCGGGTTGGCGAATTCGACGACGATCTTCGACGAGCGTCGCCCCATCCGCTTGCCCGTGCGGAGGTAGAACGGCACCTTCGACCAGCGCCAGGTGTCGACGTGGGCGCGCAGGGCGACGAAGGTTTCGGTCTTCGAGCCCGGCGGGACGTTGCTCTCTTCCAGATAGCCCGGCACCTCCTGGTTGCCGCTGACGCCGTGGCCGTACTGGCCGCGCACCGTGTCGCGCGCGATGTCGGCCAGGCGGAAGCGGCGCAGCGAACGGATCACCTTCAGCTTTTCGTCGCGCACCGCGTCCGGGGTCAGCGAGGTGGGCGGCTCCATGGCGACGATGCACAGCAGCTGCAGCAGGTGGTTCTGCACCATGTCGCGCATGGCGCCGGTGCTGTCGTAAAAGCCGGCGCGGCTGCCCACGCCCACTTCCTCGGCCACCGTGATCTGCACGCTCGAGATGTTCGGCGCACGCCAGAGCGGCTCGAGGATCGAGTTCCCGAAGCGCAGCACCATCAGGTTCTGCACCGTTTCCTTGCCCAGGTAATGGTCGATGCGGTAGATCTGCGATTCGGCGAAGTGCTTGCCGACCGCCTCGTTGATGTCGACCGCGGAGGCCAGGTCGCGGCCCAGCGGCTTCTCCAGCACGACGCGTGCCTGGCGGTCGACCAGTCCGGCGGAAGACAACTTGTCGCAGATCGTGATGAACAGGGAAGGGGCGGTCGAGAGATAGAACACCCGCTGCGCGCCCGGGCGCGACGCCTCGGCCAGGGCGCCGAAGTCGGGCGCGGCCTGCACGTCGAGCCGGACGTACACCAGCAGCTGCAGGAAGCCATTCCAGGTCTGCTCGTTGAAATTGCCGGCGGCGATGAAGGAGCGCGAATGCTCCTCGATGTGGGCGAGATAGGCCGCGCGGTCGAGCTCCTGGCGCCCGGTGGACAGGATGCGGGTCGAGGCCGGCAGGTTGCCGTGTAGGTAGGCCATGTAGAGCGCAGGCAGCAGCTTGCGCATCGCGAGGTCGCCCATGCCGCCAAAGATGATCATGTCGAGGGGGAGACCGCTGTCGTGGCCTGTCTGGTGCTCTGCCGGGGGCGTCATAGGGATCCTTTGCAAAAGAAGTAAGGATAGCAGTTTGTGGGCGGGTGGTTTGGCGGCGTGTTTTGAATAGGGGGACGTTGTGCGGCGCGCGCCTGCAGGACGTCCGCACTCGGGTTAAGATTGCATTTTTAGCCAATACAGGAATCTTCCCGCCATGACGACGTCCAGCTACCCCGACACCCGCCTCCTGATCGCCAACGAATGGATTGAAGCGACCGGCGGCAAGACGATCCCCGTGCTCAACCCGGCCACCGGCCAGCCTATCGGCACCGTCGCCCACGCCGGCATCGCCGACCTCGATCGCGCGCTGGCGGCCGCCCAGAAGGGTTTCGAGGCCTGGCGCGCCGTGCCCGCGGCCGAACGTGCCGCCATCATGCGCCGCGCGGCGAACCTGCTGCGCGAGCGCGCCGGCGACATCGCCCGCCTGCTGACCCAGGAACAGGGCAAGCCGCTGGTCGAGGCAAAGGGCGAGGCGATGGCCGGCGCCGAGATCATCGACTGGTTCGCCGCCGAGGGCATGCGCGTGTATGGCCGCATCGTCCCGTCGCGCAATCCGGCCGCGCAGCAGCTGGTGCTGAAGGAGCCGGTCGGCCCGGTCGCCGCCTTCACGCCCTGGAACTTCCCGATCAACCAGATCGTCCGCAAGCTGGGCGCCGCGCTGGCGACCGGCTGCTCCTTCCTGTGCAAGGCGCCGGAAGAGACCCCGGCCTCGCCGGCCGCGCTGTTCCAGTGCTTCGTCGACGCCGGCCTGCCGCCGGGCGTGGTGGGCCTGGTGTTCGGCGACCCGGCCGAGATTTCCGGCTACCTGATCCCGCACCCTGTGATCCGCAAGGTCACCTTCACCGGCTCGACGCCGGTCGGCAAGCAGCTGGCCAGCCTGGCTGGATTGCACATGAAGCGTGCGACGATGGAGCTGGGCGGCCACGCGCCGGTGATCGTCGCGGAAGACGCGGACGTGGCGCTGGCCGTCAAGGCTGCGGGCGCCGCCAAGTTCCGCAACGCGGGCCAGGTCTGCATTTCGCCGACCCGCTTCCTGGTGCATAACGCCGTCAAGGCGGAGTTCACCCGCGCGCTGGTGCAGCACGCCGAAGGCTTGAAGCTGGGCGACGGCCTGGCCGAGGGAACGACCCTGGGCCCGCTGGCCAATGCGCGCCGCGTCAGCGCCATGTCGCAGGTGGTCGAGGATGCGCAGTCGAAGGGCGCGGTGCTGGCCTTCGGCGGTCAGCGCGTCGGCGACGCCGGCAACTTCTTCGCGCCGACCATCCTGGCCGACGTGCCGCTGGAAGCGAGCGTATTCAACGACGAGCCCTTCGGCCCGGTGGCCGCGATCCGCGGCTTCGACAGCCTGGAAGAGGCGATCGCCGAAGCCAACCGCCTGCCGTACGGCCTGGCCGGCTACGCCTTCACGCGCTCGATCAAGAACGCCCAGCTGCTGATGAACCGGATGGAAGTCGGCATGCTGTGGCTGAACCAGCCGGCCACGCCGAGCGCCGAGCTGCCTTTCGGCGGCATCAAGGATTCGGGCTATGGCTCGGAAGGCGGCCCGGAGGCGCTGGAGTCCTACCTGAACACCAAGGCGGTGTCGATGGTCGGCGTGTAAGCGCGACGGCGTGTGGCGCATGGCGCCAGCGAATGCCGCCCGCGGGCGGCATCGCTATCCTTGCGCGCATCCGCTTATCGCTGGGCGATCAGGGGCCCGGAGGACAGGTAGACCCGCGCCATGCGCGGGCCGGGCACGTAGCTCATCAGCATTTCGTCCCCGTAGGCGCCGCGGTTGAAGTCCATCGTCACGTTGCCGTCGCGCGAGACAAATTTGTAGGGCGCCACGGCGAGCAGCCGCATCGGTTTCTGTTTGTCGATAGCGGCGTCGATATGGCGTGTCGCGGTGGCCACTTTCAGGCGCCAGCCGTTCGACATCTTGTATTCGCCCTGGATTGTTTCGGCCTCGTCGGCCATGACGAGCACGGGCTTGACCGCGCTCACCTGCACGGTCGAGATAGGAGCTTCGGGAGGGGGGTAGGGCTGGTTCTGGGCGAACGCGCTCGATGCAAGCAGCAGGGATGCGGGAAGCAGGAGAGTATAGGGGCGCATGATCGTTCCTTTACAAGGTTCAACGGGCTTGCCGGACCGTCGACGCCGTACGGGACGCGCGGGCCGTTGCGAAGCCGCCATGCCGGCGAGAGGGGCGACGGAGGGCGGTCATCTCAGTCTAGGGCGCTGCCCTGCAAGCGCAAGGTCCCTGGGCCACGCATCACGAAACGATCTGGTTTAGCCCCGCTTCAGATCGGCAAGAAATGATTCGGAACGAAGCGTCTGCATGCGCTTTTTTGTATCGCAACCGGCGTTTGTGGACGGGCCCGCGCGTTTTTCGTCGAGCCTGTGTTTCCCATTGCACGGTTCTCGCCCCATGTTTGTTGCACACTGGGCGCATCCGAATACATTGGGAGCGCGCACGATGTCGACATTGCCGATCACGGTGGAGCAGGGACTCCAGGCGGCTGGCGTCGGGAAGTTCCAGTATCGCCTGTTCATGATCTTCGGCCTGGTCTGGATGGCCGACGCCATGCAGGTGCTGTCCATCGGGTTCAGCGCGCCCTCGATCGCGAAGACCTTCGGCATCGGTCTCCCGCAAGCGCTGCAGACCGGCACCCTGTTCTTCGTCGGGATGCTGGTCGGCGCCTTTGCCTTCGGGCGCCTGGCGGACCGGATCGGACGGCGGCCGGTGCTGATGGCGGCGGTGGTGCTCGACGCCTGCTTCGGCGTCGCCTCCGCCTTTGCGCCTGATTTCACCTGGCTGCTGGTGCTGCGCTTCCTGACCGGCGTCGGCGTCGGCGGCACCCTGCCGGTCGACTACACGATGATGGCCGAATTCCTGCCGAGCGACCGGCGCGGCCGCTGGCTGGTGCTACTCGAATCCTTCTGGGCGGTCGGCACCATCCTGCTGGCGGTGCTGGCCCTGGTCGCGGTGGGCTGGGGCGACGATGCCTGGCGCGTGATCTTCTTCGTCACCGGGCTGCCGGCCCTGGTTGGCGTCGTGCTGCGCCTGTTCGTGCCCGAGTCGCCGATGTACCTCAACCGCAGCGGCAAGCCGGAGCAGGCGCGCGCCGTGCTGCAGCGCGTGGCCGAGGCCAACGGCCGCAAGGTGACGATCGGCCGGCTCGACCCGGAAGTCGCCGCCAGGAAGCCGCTGCTGGCGCTGTTCGCCGGCGGCCTGCGCCGCCGCAGCATCGCCCTGTGCACGGCCTGGGCACTGATTTCGATCGCCTATTACGGGGTGTTCGTCTACCTGCCCGTGCGCCTGAGCGCCGAGGGCTTCGGCTTCATGCGCGGCCAGGAATTCCTGATCGTGCTGGCGGCGGTGCAGCTGCCCGGCTTTGCGCTGTCCGCGTACGGGGTCGAGCGCTGGGGGCGAAAGCCGACCCTGGTGGGCTTCCTGCTCCTGAGCGCCCTGGGCTGCATGTTCTACAGCTTCGGCAGCACCACGCTGGTGGTGGTCGGCTCGACCCTGCTGATGAGTTTTGCCCTGCTCGGCACCTGGGGCGCGCTGTACGCCTTCACGCCGGAAGTCTATCCCACCGACCTGCGTGCCAGCGGGATGGGGCTGGCCGGGGCCGTCGCGCGCTTCGGCGGCCTGTTCGCCCCAAGCATCGTGGCGCCCGTCATGGCCACCCACTTCACGCTGGCGCTGGCGATGCTCGCCGCCTTCCTGGGGCTCGGGGCGGCCGCCATCCTGTGCGTCGACGTGGAGTCGCGCAACCGCGCGCTGGAGTAGGCTGCTCCCGGCACCTCGCAATACCGGGAGGTATCCTTTTTGTCATCCCTGGCGCACAATGCATGTGTTCTCCAGGGAGGAAGCGGATGCGTGACGCAGTCATCGTCGGAGCCGGCCACAACGGCCTGGTATGCGCCTTTTATCTGGCTCGCGCCGGCTTGAAGGTCACGGTACTCGAGGGGCGCGACGTGGTCGGCGGCGCCGCCGTCACCGAGGAATTCCATCCGGGTTTCCGCAACTCGGTGGCATCGTATACCGTTTCCCTGCTCAACCCCCGGGTCATCGGGGACATGGACCTCGCCGGCCACGGCCTGCGCGTCGTCGAACGGCCGCTGTCGAACTTCCTGCCGCTCGACGACAGCCGCTACCTGAAGCTCGGCGCCGGCAAGACCGCCGCCGAAGTGGCGAAGTTCTCGCAGCGCGACGCCGATCGCCTCGACGACTATGCGCGCCATCTCGACAGCGCGGCGGACCTGCTGCGCGAACTGGTCCTGCAGACGCCGCCGAACCGGGTAGAGGGCGGCTGGCTCGCCGCGCTGCCCGAACTGATCAAGGCCGGCCAGCTCGGCAACCGCATGCGCAAGCTGTCCGTCTCGACCCAGCGCGAACTGCTCGACCTCTTCACCAAGTCGGCCGGCGACTACCTCGACGGCTGGTTCGAGAGCGCGCCGATCAAGGCGGCCTATGGTTTCGACAGCGTGGTGGGCAATTATGCGAGCCCGTACACGCCAGGATCGGCCTATGTGCTGCTGCACCACGTGTTCGGCGAGGTGAACGGCAAGAAGGGCGCCTGGGGCCATGCAATCGGCGGCATGGGCGCCATCACGCAGGCGATGGCAAAGGCCGCGCGGGCGCTCGGCGTGGAGATCCGTACCGGCTGCCCGGTGGCGGAGGTGCTGCTGGAGGGGCGACGGGCGACGGGCGTGGTGACGGAAAAGGGCGAGCGCATCGACGCGCGCGTGGTCGTCTCGAACCTCAACCCGCGCCTGCTCTATACGAAGCTGGTCGAGCCGGGCGCGCTGCCGCCGGACTTCCTGCGCCGGATGCAGGCCTGGCGCTGCGGCTCCGGCACCTTCCGCATGAACGTCGCGCTGGCCGAGCTGCCGAGCTTCAGCTGCCTGCCCGGCACCCAGGCGGCAGAGCACCATGGCAGCGGCATCATCATCGCCCCCAGCCTGGACTATATGGAACGCGCCTACATGGACGCGCGCAGCAGCGGCTGGTCGCGCGAGCCGATCGTCGAAGTCGTGATTCCGTCCACGCTCGACCCGACGCTGGCGCCTCCGGGCCAGCATGTGGCCAGCCTGTTCTGCCAGCACGTCGCGCCCCAGCTGCCGGACGGATCGAGCTGGGACCTGCACCGCGAACGCGTCGCCGACCTGATGATCGATACCGTGAATCGCTACGCACCGAACTTCAGGCGCTCGGTGCTCGGGCGGCAGATCATGAGCCCGCTGGACCTGGAACGGACCTTCGGCCTGGTCGGCGGCGACATCTTCCACGGCGCGCTGGGGCTCGACCAGCTGTTCGCGGCGCGCCCGATGCTGGGCTATGCCGATTACCGCGGGCCTGTCGCCGGCTTGTACACCTGCGGCTCGGGCACCCATCCGGGCGGGGGCGTCACCGGGGCGCCGGGACACAATGCGGCGCGCGAGGTGCTGCGCGACTTTGCCGGGCGCAGGGCGGGTTCAAGGTAGAATCGCGGCCGCGTCCTCTACCAGAACACGACAGACATGATAAAAGTAAGCTTTGCAGGGCTGGCCCTGTGCCTGGCCGCGCTCCCGCACGCGGCCGCCCAGAACGCCGAGCGCCTGCTGCAGGGCGTCAGCCGCCAGGGCAATACCCTGGAACTGGCCACCAGCGACGGCCGCTACCTGATCCGGCCGTATTCGGCCAACATCGTCGAGACCACCTTCGTCCCGCACGGCGAACGCCTGGACCCGGTCTCGCATGCCGTGGTGCAGGCGCCGGCACAGGTGCCGGTCACGTTCGAAGACCAGGGCGCGCGCCTGAGCTTCGCCACCTCGGGCATCGCCGTCACCATCGAGCGGCAGCCGTTCAGGATCAGCTACGCCTACAAGGGCAAGCCACTGGTGGCGGAAAAGCGCGGCTATGAAGCGGGCCGGGGCGAAGGAAAGCTGGAAACCATCGAGTTCGCGCTCGAGGATGGCGAGGCGCTGTATGGCGCCGGCGCGCGCGCGGTCGGCATGAACCGCCGCGGCCACCGCTTCCAGCTGTACAACAGGGCCCATTACGGCTACGGCGAGCGCTCGGAACTGCTGAACTACACAATCCCGGTCGCCCTGTCGTCGAAGAAGTACGCGATCCACTTCGACAATCCGCAGGTCGGCTGGCTCGATTTCGACAGCCGCAAGGACGGCAGCCTGCGCTACGAGGTGATCGGCGGGCGCAAGACCTACCAGGTGGTCGCCGGCGACAGCTGGGGCGAGGTGATGGCGGGCTACACCGGCCTGACCGGACGCCAGCCCCTGCCGCCGCGCTGGGCCTTTGGCAACTTCGCCAGCCGCTTCGGCTACCGGAGCGAGGCCGAGACGCGCGCCGTGGTGGACAGGTTCATCGACGAGGACATCCCGCTCGACGCCGTCGTGCTCGACCTGTACTGGTTCGGCAAGGAGGTCAAGGGGACAATGGGCAACCTGGCATGGGACCGCGACACCTTCCCGAACGCCGAGAAGATGATGGCGGACTTCCGCAAGAAGGGCGTGAAGACCGTGGTCATCAGCGAACCCTTCGTGCTCACCACTTCGCGCCGCTGGCAGGAAGCGGTCGACCGCAAGGTGCTCGCAACGGACGCGGACGGCAAGCCGTACACCTACGATTTCTACTTCGGGAACACCGGGCTCATCGACCTGTACAAGCCGGAGGGCCGCGACTGGCTCTGGAGCATCTACAAGAACCTGAAGCAGGGCGGCGTGAGCGGCTGGTGGGGCGACCTGGGCGAGCCGGAAGTGCACCCGGCAGGGCTGCAGCATGCGAACGGCCCCGCCAACAAGGTACACAACATCTATGGTCACGACTGGGCGCGCCTGATCGCCGAAGGCTACGCGAGGGAATTCCCGAATGAGCGCCCCTTCATCCTCATGCGCGCCGGTTACTCCGGTTCGCAGCGCTTCGGCATGATCCCCTGGTCCGGCGACGTCAGCCGCAGCTGGGGCGGCCTGCAGTCGCAGATGGAGATCTCGCTGCAAATGGGCATGCAAGGCCTGGCCTACATGCACTCCGACCTGGGCGGTTTCGCCGGCGCGATACTCGACGACGAACTGTATGTGCGCTGGCTGCAGTACGGCGTGTTCCAGCCGGTGTTCCGTCCGCACGCGCAGGAAGAGGTGGCGCCGGAGCCAGTGTTCCGCTCGCCGCGCGCCAAGGTGCTGGCGCGGGCGGCGGTCTGGCTGCGCTATGCGATGCTTCCCTATAACTATACGATTGCCTTCGACAACAACCAGACTGGCATGCCCCTGATGCGCCCGCTGATGTTTGCCGAGGCCGATTCCGGCAAGCCGGTCGAACGCGCCGGCACTTACCTGTGGGGCCCGGATTTCCTCGTCTCTCCTGTAGTGCAGCCCGGCGCGACGCGCCAGGAAGTGTATTTCCCGAACGCCGGCAGCGTCTGGTTCGACTTCCATACCGATGCCCAGCATCGCGGCGGCATTCTGGAAGTGGTGAAGCCGGAAGAAGCGCACATCCCGGTGTTCGTGCGCGCCGGCGCCTTCGTGCCGATGGCGAAGGTGGTGCAGAGCACGCGCGACTACACGGGCCGCCAGCTGGACCTGCACTATTACCATCATGCCTCGGTCGAGGCGTCGAACGGCCGGCTGTACGACGACGATGGCGAGACCGCCAAGGCCTACGAGCAGGGCAAATACGAGATCGTCCGTTTCGCCGGCAAGTATACCGACGGGCGGCTGGAAATCGGCTTCGAGACCGAAACGGGCAAGGATTATGTTGCTGCCGAGCGTGGCTTCAGGCTGAAGGTACACAACGTGCAGGCAAAGCCACGTTCGGTGACGATCGACGGCCGCGTCGTTGTTTCAAGCTGGAATCGCGCCCATAAATTACTTGAAATAAAAGTTCCTGCACGCAGCAAGCAGAATGCGAAGGTGGTGGTCGTTCTGTAAAAAAGACTCTTGCGGACCGCCGTCGCGGTTCGCTATAATTCTCCTCCCGCTGCAGTAAGCGCACCGAAACACCCGACGAATCAAGTAGTTGGGGCTGTCTCAAGTGCGCTACGAATTGCGGGGGTGGTAAAAAAGAGATTGACGACGCAAACGAAACACTGCATAATCTCATCTCTCTGCTGCTGACGAACAAAACGATTCGCAGAATGCAGCAAGGCAACACAAGACAAGCTCTTTAACAATTAACAGTCGATAAGTGTGGGCGTTTGATGAGGGTGCCAAGACTTCGGTCTTGATTACTTAAATTATCAAATGTTCACAAAAGTATTAACGTTGTCTCAGCAATGAGGCGACGGTCAGTATCTTGAGTGAGCGAACCCCGACCAATGGGAGGGGTTCGAAACCGGAGCAATCTGGTTTCGACAAACAGAGATTGAACTGAAGAGTTTGATCCTGGCTCAGATTGAACGCTGGCGGCATGCTTTACACATGCAAGTCGAACGGCAGCACGGGCTTCGGCCTGGTGGCGAGTGGCGAACGGGTGAGTAATATATCGGAACGTACCCAAGAGTGGGGGATAACGTAGCGAAAGTTACGCTAATACCGCATACGATCTAAGGATGAAAGCAGGGGACCGCAAGGCCTTGTGCTCCTGGAGCGGCCGATATCTGATTAGCTAGTTGGTGAGGTAAAGGCTCACCAAGGCGACGATCAGTAGCTGGTCTGAGAGGACGACCAGCCACACTGGAACTGAGACACGGTCCAGACTCCTACGGGAGGCAGCAGTGGGGAATTTTGGACAATGGGCGCAAGCCTGATCCAGCAATGCCGCGTGAGTGAAGAAGGCCTTCGGGTTGTAAAGCTCTTTTGTCAGGGAAGAAACGGCAG